>JAJZGH010000114.1 GCA_021798635.1 Planctomycetota bacterium
CTGGGCGGCTGTTTCTTTTACCGCCTTAATTTCCCGATCCGCCGCGGCGGACCCGATAAAGCCGGTGAGAATATGCCGCCCCCGCTGCTCCTGATTGTTAATCACCAGCCAGCGCGGACTTTCCGGTACCGCCAGAATCATCAATAGAAACAGCAACGCCGGCAACGTTTCCGATCCCAGCATCCAGCGCCAGCCCATGGTTTGATTCCAGTTCATGCCCGCCAGATGATTAGCGGCGTTAATATGATTTCCCGCATTGAGAATAAAATAATTAACCCAGTAGACCACGGCAATACCGATGACAATGCCCAGTTGGAATAACGATCCCAGCCGCCCGCGATGGCGCTCCGGGGAAATTTCCGCAATATACACCGGAGCAACCATGGAAGACGCGCCAATGGCCACACCGCCGATGATGCGGGCCAGGACAAGTTCCGTTAAGGATTGCGGGATGGCGGAGAGCACGCCGGAGGCCGCGAAGAGCACCGCACAGACAATCAATAACTTCTTGCGTCCGAACCGATCCGCCAATGTCCCGGCGAACATGGCGCCGGGCACCGCCCCCAGTTCCAGACACGCAATTGCGAACCCTAATTGCGTATTGCTTAAATGAAAATACGTTTGCAGATATCCCTGAATACCCGATGCTACCCCGGTATCGTATCCGAACAGCAGCCCGGCCAAAGCCGCCGCCGCTACCGCAAAAACAATCGGCCCGATTCCGGGCACCGATGCCGGCAAAGCACCATTTTCCATACCGGAAGCTTCACGCATTGAAATATCTCCACCAGTGAACACGTGGTTATCCGAACACTTAATTCCGAGACCATTGCATCCCGACCTATTTGGCGACCGCCATACCCACCACAGTATCCGCTCCGCCATAAAAAAGAAACCATTTATCCTTAAACCACGCCAGGCCTTCAATGAAGGTGGTGCCCGCTTTATATTGTCCGGTTTTTTCCCATGATTCTTCAGGTCGGAAAAATGGCTCTGACGGGCGATAAAGAAGTTGGGACGGGTTCTCACCGGAAAACAGCGCCTGCCCCGCGGAATATTGCCGCGGCGGAATCCTTGGCCCCCGGCTGATTTTGCCATCGCTCATGCCATTGAAGAAAAACACAATGCCGGCTGGTGTCAGCAGGGCCGGTGGGCCGGACTCCGTCAACCATGAATCAAAATGTCCCGGCTTATTTTTGGGTAATACGCAGACGGGGTTCCCGGCTGCGTCTACAACCGGTGTCCATTGAATTAAATCAGTCGAATGGGCCAGATATGTCTGCCCCAATGTATGCCAATACATCCAGTATCGGCCCTGGATTTTGGCGGCAAGAATTTGGGATCCGACTTTCCGGGTAACAATCGCACCGGATTTGGACCAGGTATTTGCGAAATGGCCGCGATACGCTTGGCGAAACACCGGGCCGTGATGCGTCCAATGCGTCAAATTCTTTGACGTTGCCACGCCCAGCCGGGCCACCTTGCGATTCCACATGGTAAACGTAATCACAAATGTTCCATCCGCCGCCTGAACGATGCGCGGATCCTCACAGCCGCCCGGCCACTCATCTTTCTGCCATTTTCCTGGCGCGGGATACAGCACTGGATGCGGCAGCACTGTAAAATCAACACCATCGGAACTTTCCGCCAAGCCTACGCGGCTGGTATATCCACCAATATCATCGCCGTGCTCTCCTTCCGCACGGAAAAGCACATACAACTTATGATTCCACGCGATCGCTGCCGGGTTAAACGCATGCGCAAATTCCCAATGTGAAAGACCATGCGTGTCCGGATCGGTAAACACCGAACTGGGATTGGGCCTGATGATCGGCTGGCCATCTGCCGGCCGCACAAAAGGCCCGATCCGCCAGTGCCCAGAAATAATTGCCGAGGAAGCCGATCTCGCTTTTATGACTGTACCCGCAGCAACCGCGCCGGACAACATTATAAATTTTCTTCGATTCATAACCATTCACCTTAAACGCAACCGACGAGTCCAAAAAACTTCATGCAGAAACATAATTTTGCGACGTTCATGAATACAACTACGTCGCAGGAATTCCATATTACAATGCCGGTATCTTTCCTAATACCCTCAAGTTGGCTTTGCTACCCATGATTTTGCCCTGCGTGCGGTACGAGTCCGCCGATTAACGAAGTTGACGCCGAGAGAGGGTTGTTGGATAATAATACCAGGTGATCTATGACAGTATACACGCCGCGCACAATACCACGGAACATGGCCGACGCCGTTAAGAGGGCTGCATGTGGCGAACGCATCATCGTCAAGCAGCGAGGAAAGGCAACTGTCGCCATTGTGCCCGTGGAGGATGCTGAATATATGCAACGGCTGGAGGATGAACACGACGTGCGCGCAGCGGAGAAAGCCATGGCTGATCTACGCTCCGGGAAGAGCAAGCCGATTCCATGGAAAAAAATAAAAAGCAAATGGGGATTGTGATCATTGGCCTACCGGATCGAATTTGAACCCAAGGCTGAACGCTGGCTCACAAAGCAGCCCGCAGACGTCCGCGAAAGGCTCGGCGAAAAAATAGCGGCACTTGCGGAAAATCCACGGCCTAATGGAGTCGCAAAACTTCAGGGGCAATCGCAACCATTTTACCGCATTCGTGTCGGCGACTATCGTGTAGTGTACGCAATCGAAGACGATCGCCTGATTGTCCTCGTGGCGGCTGTCGGCAACCGGCGCGATATTTATCGTGACTATTAAAGCGGCAGTATGGCGGATATCCGTTGCTCATTATTCTTTAAATCTTCTTGCCGCCTCTTCGATGTCGCCTTAATGAAGCTCGTCGACTTCTGTCAACGACACATTTCAAACTCTCCGTAGTGGCCGTCAAATGCGGATTCCGAGACGAATACCATTTATCGCGCGCGTTCAAAGCGGAGATCGGGCTTTCTCCTGGACAGTTTCGCCTTAATCGGGAGTAAAGCACCGCTCCACCTGCTACCTACAAATCTTTCAGTCGATGATCTGATAAATCCAGACGGTACATTAACTGGTTGTAGTCGTAACGCGGAACTCGGTGCGTATTGCCGGAAAAGGTATTTGAATACGTGCCCTGGAAATAGATATTTCGGCCGCCCTGCCAGTGCTCTGTCACGCCTACAAATTAGGATTGACGGAGGGCCAGGGGGTTGTGGGCGCGAAGCGAGAAGGAAAGTGTATGGGTACATACTTTGACGACGAGCGCCAAAGCTCACGGCCTCCTGGCCCCCGCCCTGCGGGGTTGGCCGCAAACGCCCCATCTGCGGCGTCGCAGCAGCTCAAAGGGTCTTCGGACCCGGTTTTCGCCGCTGCTCCTTGCATCTGGAGCATTTGCGGCCAATCAATCCTAATTTGTAGGCGTGACAGAGCACTACTCAAAAAATGGATTTTGTGACGGGTTCTAAAATGAATAGTCGGGATGCGTGGCAATCTTGATCGCGCGTTTCCACGGTCCCGTTGCTTCTGCGGCGGCGGCCAACCATATTTCTCCCAGCAACGATGTTCCACCGGATGAACTTTGGCGGTATATTATGGGTTTTGCCGTAGCGGCCTGATGCTGCGCGGTTGGATGTTTTTCCCAGATAGGTTGAAACGAGCCAGATGACAGCAGAACAATCACCGGATGTATCGCCCAAGCCTGCGGCAGATTATCGCTCATCGCTGAATCTGCCTAAAACCGGCTTTGATATGAAAGCCAATTTGACACAGCGGGAACCGGGCATTCTGGCCCGCTGGAAGAGCGAAAATCTGTATCAGAAGATCCGCTCGCAGCCGCATTCAAAGGGCAAATGGGTGTTGCATGATGGCCCCCCCTACGCCAATGGCGATATTCACATGGGCCACCTGATCAATAAAGTCCTGAAGGACATGGTGGTGAAATACCGCACCATGCAGGGGCATGATGCACCTTACGTTCCCGGCTGGGATTGCCACGGCCTGCCGATTGAAAGTGCCATTCAGAAGGAACTTGGGCCGAAAATGCGGGAATTATCCGCGGGCGAAATTCGTCTGCGCTGCCGCGATTACGCCATGAAATATGTCAAGTTGCAGTCCGAATCTTTTGAACGTCTGGGCATTCTGGGGCAGTTTGACAAACCGTACCTCACGCTTGATCCGGCGTATGAAGGCGGTGTTCTGGACGTGCTGGCGAGCCTGCTGCAACGCGAGCTGGTATTTCGTCAACGCAAGCCGGTGCACTGGTGTACCTTTGATCAGACTGCTCTGGCGGAAGCGGAACTGGAATATTCCAACAAAAAAGATACCTCGATATTTGTTAAATTCGCCATGGATTTAACCACCGGATCATGGCCGGCGACATGGGGCACCAAACCGCAGCACGCGCATGTGTTGATCTGGACCACCACGCCATGGACCATTCCCGCCAACCGCGCGGTGGCGGTGCATCCGGAACATCAGTATGCGGTGGCTACCTATGAGCACAACGGCCCCCAAGTTCTCATCCTGGCCGCCAAGCGCATTGCCACCGTAATGCTGCAGGCCGGCATCGCCCATTACCGCATTTCTGACACAATCACAGGTGCAGATCTAATTGCCGCTGGCATCAGCTATACGCATCCGCTGGAAAGCACCCGCAAGCAATCCATTGTTCCTGCTGAATATGTCACGCTGGAGGATGGCACGGGTCTGGTGCACATTGCCCCCGGTCACGGCACGGAAGATTATCAAACCGGTCGAAAAGTCGGGCTGGATGTTTACTGCCCCGTATTGGCGGATGGCCGATACGATCAAAGCGTGCCGGAGTTTTTGCGCGGGCAAAGCATCTGGCAATCCAATGAACCGATCGTGCAACATTTGACGGATGCAGGTTTGCTATTCCACCGGCAGGAAATACAACACAGCTATCCGCACTGCTGGCGGTGCCGCAAGGCGACGATTCTACGCGCTACCGAACAATGGTTTGTCCGCGCAGGTGGAAATAGCCCGCTGCTGGAACAAGCCAAAACCTTTATTGACCAGGTGCAATGGATACCCGCATGGGGTAAAAACCGCATCGCCGGTATGCTGGAAACTCGGCCGGACTGGTGCATTTCCCGGCAGCGTTCCTGGGGCGTGCCGATCCCGGCATTTTTTGCCGCGAATGGTGAAATTCTGCTCACCGAAAAATCGGTGCGGCGCGTGGCCGATTATGTACGGCAACACGGGGCTGATTGCTGGTATACGCATTCTCCGCAGCAGATTCTCGGTGCTGACCAATGGGTGGATACCGCACTAACCGCTGAGGGCACAACCGTGGCGGAGCATCATTTTCATACCCACGAATTGCGTAAGGGCAATGATATTCTGGATGTCTGGTTTGAATCCGGGGCTTCGCATCATGCGGTTCTGGAAGCCACCCATCCGGAACTGGGCTACCCCGCCAATTTGTATCTGGAAGGGTCGGATCAGCACCGGGGCTGGTTTCAGGCCTCCCTGCTGGAAGCCGCCGGATATCGCGATACGCCGCCATTTAAGCAGATCCTCACGCACGGCTTTATTGTGGACAGCCATGGCCACAAGATGTCCAAAAGTCAGGGCAACGATATAAAAGTTTCCGATGCATTAAAACAAAATGGTGCCGATGTCCTGCGGCTTTGGGTAGCCAGTGTTGATTATCAGGATGATATGCCCTGCTCCAAAGAGTTGCTGGACCGCACCAGTGATGCGTACCGCAAAATCCGCAATACCATCCGCTATCTGCTGGGGAATTTATACGATTTTAACCTTCAGGAAAATCAGACCGCCCCGCAGGAGCATAGCATTGACACCTGGATGCTTGGTCGACTTGCAGCCATGACGGCGGAGGTACACAAAGCGTACAACCAGTATGAATTCCACAAAGTGTTCCGCGCTTTGTATGATTTCTGCAATGTAGATATCTCCACGATTTATGCCAAAGCCATCAAAGACCGGCTCTATTGCGAATTACCCAATGATCCGCGCCGGCGGGCATCACAAAGTGTTTGCGCCACGTTGCTGCTGTACCTGGTAGAGCTTTGTGCCCCGATACTGGCCTTCACCGCAGATGAAGTTTGCCGCATCACCCACGACGTGCCGGGACTCAAGGCTATGTTCGGCGATTGCATCCACACCCATACCTTTAGCCCCCCACCTGAACCGGTAAGTCCAGAATTACTGGCTCACTGGGAAATTCTTATGCCGCTGGTGCAGGACGGCTTGAAACAGCTTGATGCTTTAAAAAAGGCCAGCGGATTAGGCAACCCCTTGGACAGTGAAGCGGTTATTACGGTTCCCCCCGATCATCCGCTGGCAGGCCGGATGACCAGCTATGGTCAGGAGCTGGAAGATGTTTTGGGAGCGGGCTTCCATCGAATTATCCCGGGCGATACGCTGGCGGTGGAAATCATCGACACACGTGAAAAATATCCAAGCTGTGCCCGCTCCTGGAAGCGCCGCCCGGATGTCGGCAGCGTCGCCGAATATCCGGATTTATCCGCCCGCGACGCCGCCGTGGTAAAAGCGCTAGCCGTATCCCAAAACCAGTGAGCCTGGCCAACCAACCACCGGGTTATCACCACGGTGCTCTGTGATACGATGCGCCCCGATAGCACCGGATGGTAATCCGGCATGGTTGATCCCATGCCGCCAACCAACCACCGGGTAATCACCACGGTGCTCTAACACGATGCGCCCCAAGAGCACCGGATGGTAATCCGGTGGTTGATCCTGTGCAGCCAACCCACCACCGTGTTATCACCACGGTGTTCCATGGCGCGATGCGCCCCGAATAGACCAAAAATCACGCGGCGGCATCCGACGATTACTCGGACAGGCCCCGAGGCCCATTTCTGCGAGCAACTCAACACTGCCACATTAAGCTGATGCCATCGCGATTACAGACGGCAGCCAATATGCCCTCTAATAGCCAGATGGAGTTTAGGTCATTGCTAACTCAACCGGGCCTTACGCCGATGCCTTCCGTCGGCGAACCAACAGCATCAATCCCGCGCCGACCGCCGCTAATTCCAGGCACGCCGGCTCCGGGGTGGTCACGGTCAAGAGGCCGCCGGAGTTAAGATCGCTGGTATTCCATTGCAAATTGCCGGAAAGGGTCGGCAGGTCCAAGGTATTGAAAGTGCCAAGGATACTGGGCGGGTCAATCAGTTGGAAAGTCTGGCCCAGGGTGGGCGTAAACCCATTGATCAGTTGCACGGTCAATGTCCCGCCCAGCCGAGCACTGCCGGCAATCACGAGTTGATCGTACCCACTGCCTGCGGTTGTTCCGCCGATCTGCATGACCAGGTTATTGGCGGACTGCAGAACCACGTTGCCGGCAAATGTTTCCTTGACCGGATCGCCTGGCGACAACGTCCCGTCGAAGAATGCCGTTCCCGCACCCGTTACACTGCCCGCGCCGGAATAGGTGGCCGTAAACACGGCAGCCGAACCCGTATCAATGGTAATGATTCCGGCGTTGGCCACGTTTCCGCTGAACAGGACATTTCCTGCACCGGATACATGTACCAGCCCAGTGGCATTGTTCTCAACCGGCGCGGAAATCGTTGCCCCCCCCACCGCAAAAATCGTCCCGGTGTTGCTGATGGTTCCCGGACCGGCCAGTGCGCCGGTGCCGCTGATCGAGATAATACCCGCGTTGCTGCTGTTGGCACCACTGGCTGAGAGTAAAGCATCGGCCAGCAGATTTATCGTGCCATTGGCCGCCACGGTTACTGACTGGGCATCAATCTGGCCTGCTGTATTTATATTAGCCACGGAGGCCCCACCGGTGGCCGACCCCACCGTCAAGGCACCGGCATCCATAACCGCGCCGCCATCCACGGTCAGAAAGACCGGCGTGGTTGCGTTCGATGCAGATGCTGCCACTGTCACGGCACCGGCTTGTATATGCTGCGTGCCTTGGGCATCAAACGTGCCGTTGGAGATGGTAATCGGCCCGGATGTTATGCCGCCGCCAAAATCGAAAAATGCCGCCCCGGCCCCGTTAACCACGATACCACCGCCGTTAAGCGTTCCGCTGGAATCCAATTCCAGCGAGCCTCCGCCCACGGTGGTAACGCCCGTAAACGAATTTTCACCGGTTAACGTCAGCGCACCAGACCCCAGTTTTACAATACTTCCGCCTGTCCCACCGCCCAGACCGCCATCCCGAATAGAACCGCCGAATGTGTCCGCACCGGTATTGGTAATCACCAGCGTCCGGCTTCCCAAGTTTACGCCGCCTGATCCGGCCAACCCGTTGATGTTAACATTGCTGCTCGACGAAGCTTCTGAGATGTCAAATGCACCGTTCGACGCCACATATACACCGCTGGATGTTGCCATTTCCCTGCCCGCCAGGCCCGCTACAGCCAGCGTTCCGCCAAGAACCTGGGTCTGGCCGGTGTAGGTTGTGGGGATCAGCGGGGAAATTGCGGACCAGATGAGCGTGCCCGGCCCCTGGTACACCAGACCGCCGGTTCCAATCCGAGCCCCGGAAATAATACCGTTCAATGTTGAATTTGAACCGGCAGCGGCACCCAGCGAAATGGATGCTGTTCCGGCGGCCACGGTCAGGTTCAGTGAACTGGTGTAGTTGTTAAACTGAAGCGTGCCGCCATTAAAATCGATCGGCTGGCCCCTTACCTGTCCATCGCTTCCGATTGCCAGAACACCACCGTTCAGGATAAACGACCCGCCACCAAATGCGCCGGTGGATGTTTCCAACATGCCGCCGTTCACCGTTGTGCTTCCTTCGTAAGTATTCACGCCCGCAAGGATCAGCGTACCGGGGCCATTGTAAACCAAGCCTATGGGGCCGGTTATTGCACCACTAAGCGTAGATGGCGCGCCAAGCGCAGCGCCCAATGAAATCTGGTTGTTGCTGGCAGACGACGTATTGCCTGCATTAAACGCAAAACTACTATCATAATTCTGAAACTGAAATGTTCCGCCGGCAAATAGAATCGAGCTGGTGCCAATTTCCCCATCATTGGTGACCGCCAGAACGCCGGAATTTATCTTGGTTTGTCCCGAATAAACGCTTGCACCCGCAAGGATCAGCGTTCCGGGACCATTGTAAATCAGCCCGGTTCCACCTATTTCCCCATTGTACGTGGAAGCCATGCCGGTCGCAGCTCCCAGCGAAACTGCGGTTGCGCCGCCGGAGGATGTTGTCAGTTCCGGTGAGGCCGAAGTGGAAAAGTTGTCGAGCTGCAGTGTTCCGCCATAAAAACCGATGGTGAGTTGGCCTGGGGTCCAGCCTCCGAGGGCCGCATCGCTTGTGGCCGCCAAGGTCCCGCTCTCCAAACTGATAACCCTAAGCTCTTGGCTTGGGTCGCCGGCAAGGACACTATCCCCCGCCAAGGTCAATACGCCTTTGCCGGTTCCGCTTGTGTCCTGAACGCTGAATCCATAACCGGTCACCTGGCCATTCAACACAACACTGTGCCCAAATGTATCAATTACGCCGAAGGTGGAAATGCTATCAACATTCTCGCTGGTAGTGATGTCGGCGAGCGGTCGCAGGACCGGACTGAGGCCAACTAGAGTGATAACAGAGTTTGCGTTGCCCGCAGAGTACGCCCCAAGCGACTGTGTTGACGTTACTTCCACGGTCCCGCCAATTCCCAAGCCACCCGTAAAAGTGTTATCGCCGCTTAACTTCCAAGCTCCAGCTGAAGCGTATACGCCCACCGATCCGCCATTGCTTCCATCGGTGATATTCCCGCTGATGGTCTGAACGCCGGCATTGACTCCCGCCAATTGCAATCGCTGGTAGGCCCCGCTTGCCGCCGTTCCGGTGATGTTCCCAATGCTCATTAATGCGGTAGCTGTGCTTGAATTATTTTGAAGCAGTAGCTCCGGTTGTGTGCTGTTAAGGTTGAAGGTGCCGTTGATCAGAATCGGCGCGGCAATTGTCTGGCTGGCAGTGTCTGTGGCGGTCATTTCAATATAGCCGCCGGAACTCATGTTAAGGGCATAGCCGCCCGCTGCGCCAATCGTATAGCCTGCCGCAGATGCGGTGTTAAACTCGATGCCATCCGCGGGCGTAGTGGCGGTCAGCGCCACATTCGTTCCCGCACCGCTGCCGTTAAACAGCGCCACGTCACCTGCACCAGGGGTTTGTGTAAACCAGGCGTGGCTTGCATTCCACGACTCGTTATTGGCGCCAAACCAAGTCTCCGTTGTCGCAGTTGCGTGGCCCGCCGCCGCGGCCCCTGCGGCCGCAACCATAAACGCCGCCAAAATCCGCCGATTTTTGTATACAGTCATGGTAGCTCTCCTAAAAAAGTAGTGGTCCGGCAAAGACAATTTCGCCATGTCCGAGAAAGTTTAAGCCATGATTTTTTTTTCCGCAATTGGCCTGAACAGGCCAATTGTTTTTGTTTTATCGGTCAGTAAACTTTATCCGACGCTGCCACCCGACTTTTTGGTTTGTTTTACAACAGCCACCGGATGCAGCAAGGGAGTCACAATTACAAGGAGCTTTGCCATGGTTAACTGGAAAAAACAGATTTTACTGGCTGCAGTCGCGGCGATTGCGGGTACGTGCGGGGCCGGCCTGAATGCGGTCCGGGCGACGACCTATGACTTTAATACAACGGCTGGGACGCTCAACGGTTCGAACGGCACCCAGATTTTCGGCGGCAGTTTTGCGGAACAGCTTAGAGGCGGAATCGCGACGTACACGTTTGACACCAACGTTGAATTTCAGGCCGGGGACGTTATTAACGTCTCCGGGACTAACCCGCTGGATATTGTCTCTTACAATGATATTGTCATTACAGGCGGTGTTACGATTAATGTATCCGCGAGCGGAAATTATGGCGTAGCCGGTGGTGGAAATGGCGGCCCGGGCGGCGGTGGTGGCGTCGGTGGTGCCGGTGGCGTTCCGGCGCTTCCAACAGATCCCTCAATCCTTCGATTTGACCCCTACAGCGGAGGAATCGGCGGCCCCGGGGGCTCGCTCTATTCGGATGGATCTCCTGGTGCCGATGGTACCTCAACCCCCCAATACGCAGGCAATCCGGGCAGCACAGCAGGATTCGGTGAAAACGGCCTGCCTGGCGGAGCGGGGACTAATAATGCGGCAAATTCGACCGGCGGCGCAGGCGGCACGAACGCTGGAGCAGGTGGCGCTGTAGGCATCAATGGCAATGGCGGCGCGGGCGGTCTAGGCGCTCAGTACACGGGTGTCTTCAGTCCTATTACCAGCGCTGTACAAGGGGGAAATGGGGGTTATGGCAAGACCGGTTACACCGGCCAAGTCGGTGCCAACGGCTTTGGTGGTACAGACGGTTCGAATACCGCCAGTGGTTTGATTCTTAGCGCAGGGGGTGGAGGAGCGGGCGGTGGCGGGGGTCAGGGTGGCGGCGGTGGCGGCGCGGGTGGTGAAGGTGGTGGCGGCGGCGGGGGCGGGGGTGGAGCGGGAGGCGCTGGTGCGACTGGGGATGCCGGCGGTGCAGGCGGCGCCGGAGGGTTGGGCGGTGCCGGGGCTGCAGGTGGGAGCGGCGGTGCTGGAGGAGTTGGCGGAGGCGGAGGCGGTGCTCTTGAACTGCAGGCGATGGGACGCCTTACCGTCGCCGGAAATCTCTTATCTACGGGAGCGTCCGGCGGAGGCGGTGGTACGTCCGGGGCCACGGGCAGGCCAGGGGCCGGCGGAAGTGGCACAAGCGGACTTCTCGGAGGAACTAACAGCTCATCCTCCTATGCGGATGGTGCGTACGGCGGAAACGGTAGTCCTGGAGGCTATGGCGGCGCGGGCGGCGCGGGCGGGCTAGGCAGCAGTGGCGGAGCCGGGGCCGGCGGAACCATTATGCTGGTTGGTTCCGTGGTCAATGCCTACGGTGCGAGCATCAACACTTCCGGCGGTGATGGCAGCCGAGGCTCCAATGGCCGATTTGTCGTCGGCGCTGACAGCTCGACCCTGACGGGAGCCACTGTCACCGGAGCCCGTCCCGACATGTATTCCGGCCCCACCGAAGTCAACAATTACGTGCATGATCCGGCTCCTCCGCAAACTCCCATGATCGCGGACCTCGCTGGTGGCGTGGCGGCACCTTATGGTGTCTTGGCTAATTTAACGGCGTCGGATCCATCGGTCACCGGGCTGATGACCAATGCCCCCAAAAATGCCATGGCGGCGGTTCTGGTCAATGGCACCGGTCTGCCGGGCTATTCGGATAGTTTTCAAAATTACCAATGGGTGTTTCTGGTGAATCTTTCCGGAAATACGCTTTCGGGATTGTCCATTGGGCTGGGTATTTCAACGTACACCCAGGCGGTTACTCAACAATATCTGACCAACGCGCAGACGGGTAGTTTTGCCATCCACAGCGAATATGTAAATCTCAATGCCGGGCAGATATTTGCTTTTCTCGCCCCCACCGCCGATATAAACTCGGAGTTTCTAACCGCGTCAGCCACCGGAGCTACCACGCTGCAATTCCAGCCGGGATTTGAAGTTGGCAATGTCGGCTATCTTGTGGCAAACCCGTCATCTGTTCCCGAGCCAGGCAGTCTGGTTCTGGCGTTGGCCTGTGGATCGTTGCTGCTGCTGAAACGGCGACCGCGCAAGCAGATGAAATAAATTGCTGAGCGCGTATAAAGTGATCTTGGCTTGCGGCATTCCACCTTGATACCGCCAGAGCACTAACATCTGATTTTGTTGTGATTCCGGCGGAGGCCAGGTGCCTGCGGTACAGCTAATTCCGTTCGCCTCTTTCTCCCATTGAGAGACGAACCGAGAGTGCCGCATTCAGGCGTGCCGATTGCGCCAACCTTCATGTTGCGACGTTCGTCGCTGCAAGGGCCGCGTGTCCGCACAATAACGATGCGTCTATGTATGGATCAGCGCCGACGCTGCGATGTTATGAACCTTGTTCCGGAGCAGCCAGGATTCTGGCGGCGTAATGGCCGGGATTGCGATTAGTGGGCAGGGTCCCAGTGAACCGCGACGGACGGACGTGAGCCGTGGGATCCAAACAATCTTTCCGCAGCCAACCCAACGCTGCCGCATTGGGATGATTTTGCATATTTTGCTTGCGGAAAATATTCGTGATTCGAGGTGGGCGTGACAATTGCCGATGGCCATGGGGTACCTGAAAAACCGCAATCTCGTCCTGTCATTGGCCTGAACAGGCCAATTGTTTTTGTTTTATAGGTCCGTAAACTTTATCCGACGCTGCCACCCGGTTTTTTTGGTTTGTTTTACAACAGCCACCGATTGCAGTTTGGGAGACTCACTTTCAAGGAGCTTGGCCATGGTTAACTGGAAGAAACAGATTTTACTGGCTGCAGTCGCGGCGCTTGCGGGTACGTGCGGGGCCGGCATGAATGCGGTCCGGGCAACTACTTACAATTTTGATACCGCCCGGCGTACACTGAACGGCATCAAGACGGGGGCCGCGTTCGGGGGAGAATTCGGTACAGTCTCCCCATTGAACGGGGTCGCTACGTTTACTTTTGACAGCAATGTTGTGTTCCAAGCCGGGGATGTTATTAACGTCCAGGGGAACAACGCACTGCAAATTGTTTCCTACAATGATATTGTCATTCCAACCGGCGTTACGATTAATGTGTCAGCAAGCGGATACCAGGCGGTAGCCGGCGGGGGAAATAGCGGGCCTGGGGGCGGCGGAGGTAACGGTGGTTATGGCGGCGGCGAGGCGATCCCAAACGTCCTGCCAATATTCCGGGCTGTTCCCGACGGGGGAATAGGAGGCCCCGGGGTAGGGCTTGACTCGAATGGGTCTCCCGGTGCTTTCGGTGGCTCAGGAATTTCCCTTTACGCGGGCAATCCGGGCGGCGCGGCGAGTTCCGGTAGAGCGGGCAACCTTGGTGGCCCGGGGTTAAACAATACGGCAGAAACGCCTGGCGGCGCAGGCGGGAAGATTGGTGGGGCGGGTGGCCTGGTAGGGGTCAACGGAGATGGCGGCGCGGGCGGCCCGGGCGCGTACTACCTGGGTACCACCGGCTACGCCCCCACCGCCGGGGCTGGGGGCACCTCTGGCGGAATCGGTGCCACAGGGACAGCCGGTGCCAACGGCGTAAATGGTGCAGACGGTTCAAACATAGTAAGTGGTTTGATCCTTAGCGGCGGGATGGGAGGGGCTGGGGGCGGCGGGGGTCAAGGCGGCGGCGGAGGTGGTGCGGGTGGACAGGGCGGCGGAGGTGGCGGGGGCGGGGGCGGCTATGGGACACTGCTTACGCCTGGTGGCCCGGGTGGACGTGGCGGGGCGGGTCGTTTAGGAGGTTCCGGGGCTGCAGGTGGGAAAGGCGGGGCTGGAGGATTTGGCGGCGCTGGAGGTGGTGCTCTTGAGTTGCAGGCGATGGGCCGGCTCACAGTCGCCGGAAATCTCCTTGCCCAAGGTTCGCTGGGGACAGCAGGAACAGCGTCCGGAGCTACGAGCACGCCGGTGGGCGGTGGCTCTGGCCGAAGCGGCTTCACTGGGGGCACAACTACCTTTGGCCGTTATGCAAATGGTGCATCCGGTGGAAATGGCGGCAATGGGGGCAATGGTGGTTACGGTGGCTACGGCGGAACAGGCGGCAACGGGGGGGCCGGGGCCGGCGGAACCATTATGCTGGTTGGTTCGGTGGTCAATGCCAATGGCGCGGGCATCAATACTTCCGGCGGTGATGGCTCACCTTTATCCAATGGCCGATTTGTCATCGGTACTGATAGTACGGTACCAACCGGTGCGACTGTCACAGGTGCACAACTGCAGAT
>JAJZGH010000115.1 GCA_021798635.1 Planctomycetota bacterium
CTGGAGCGGGAATATTTCCCCGGCTGGGAAATCGGTTGGCCCGATTCCTGATGCTTGATTCCTGACTCGCCCGATTCAGTGCTTCACGTTATTATGCCGATCCGAGAAAACAGGCGGTCATTCGGAGACGTACACCCATGCAGGATCAGCGATATATTGCGGTGGATCTGGGCGCTGAGTCGGGCCGCGTGATGCTCGCAACCGTTGCGGCGACTGGTATTGCCTTAACGGAAATGCACCGCTTTCCCAATGGGCCTGTGCGCGTGGGAAATGTTCTTCACTGGGATATTCTCCGATTGTGGGGGGAAATTCAAACAGGTGTAGGCAAGGCCATTGCCGAGGTCGCATCCACCGGAAAAACAGTTGCGGGTATCGGGGTGGATACCTGGGGGGTGGATTTTGGGCTGCTGGATAACAATGGCGAATTGCTGACCAATCCTGTTCATTACCGCGATAGCCGCACCGATGACATGCCGGAGAAATTTTTCTCCCGCATGGCACGGGAACGGGCGTACGGCATCAGCGGCATACAAACCTTGAACTTTAACACGCTGTTTCAACTCTGCGCTCTGGCAGAGAATCGTCCCGACACTTTGGATCGGTCGCGGCATTTATTGTATATTCCCGATCTGCTGGCGTACTGGCTTTGCGGTCGTATTGCCAACGAATATACCATCGCCAGCACGTCCCAAATGCTCGACGCCCGACGACGCGAATATTCCCCGGAAATTCTGGCGTACATTCCCGTTCATCCACCCATCTTGCCGGACCTGGTGATGCCCGGAACGCTACTGGGCCATGTATCCGGTGCGGCGGCGGATGCGACACACGCGCATGGCGTACCGGTTTTGGCGGTGGGTGCCCATGATACCGCCAGTGCCGTAGCAGCAGTGCCGGCGGGTGCGGAAAACTGGCTGTATTTATCCAGCGGCACCTGGAGCCTGCTGGGGGCGGAAATAGACCAGCCGATTTTAACCCCGGAGGCTATGAATTTTAATCTGACCAATGAAGGCGGGGTGGGCGGCAAAATCCGGCTCCTGAAAAATATCGCCGGCCTCTGGCTTTTGCAGGAATGTCGCCGGGCATGGGCACGGGACGGTAAGGATTTTGATTACCGCACTCTGGTGCAATTAGCGCGTGAGGTGCCGACACGCGGCATCCATCTGGACTTGGAAGATCCTCTCATGCTTGCCCCCGGAGATATGCCCATGAAAATCACAGCGCAGTGCCGCCGCATGGGCCGGAAAAGTCCTGAAACGCCCGGTGAATTTACCCGTGTCATTCTGGAATCCCTGGCGGCTGCTTATGCGAACGTCCGGCATACCATTGAAAAAGTGACGGGAAAAACCTACACCCATCTGCATATTGTCGGCGGCGGATCACAGAATGAATTGCTGAATCAATTGGCCGCCGATGCCACCGGCCTGCATGTGCTGGCGGGACCCGTGGAAGCCACCGCTCTGGGCAATGTAATGGTTCAGGCCATGGCCTGCGGGCAACTGGACTCTTTAGCTGCAGGCCGGGAACTGGTTGCGAAATCCTGTAGGCTGCGTGAATTTATCCCGCATGAAAAAGGCAGAAAATCTTAATTTATCTACGGAGTTACTTTATGCTTAAAACACCTCTCCTGCATCCGCAGATTCTTTCAGCCCTTGGCCGGGGCGGTCATAGCAGCCAAGTGCTGATAGCCGACGGCAACTATCCCGCCTGGACACGCCGGGGTCCCAATGCGGAAGTGGTGAACCTGAATCTGGCCGCTGATCTGCTGAAAGCGACAGATGTCCTGAACGTGATTTTGCAAAGCATTCCGGTGGAAGCCGCCGTGGTCATGGCTCCGAACAAAACCGGCCCGTATAAACTGACGCAGGACCCTCCGATATTTGCGGAATATCAGATATTGCTGGATAAATGGGCGGCCGGCAATAAGCTGAAAAAAATTGAACGCTTTGCCTTTTACGATGCCGCCTCTACACCCGATGTATGTATGACCATTGCCACCGGCGAAAGCCGGATTTATGCCAATATTCTTTTGACCATCGGCGTCGTGCGGTAGGCACTGAGAGTTAGGGCAGTACGCCTTGGCCCGCGTGTGAGGGGCGGCAGTGGGGTGGTATTGGATTGCGGGCACAAAACGCCTGCCTGATCATTAATTTTTGGGGCGTAAAGGATATTATGAATATTGTTCTTATTGGTTATCGGGGCGTGGGCAAAACAACTATCGGCAAACAACTGGCCGGTCGCATGGGTATGAATTTTGTGGATACCGATGATCTGGTCATGCAACGATCCGGTAAGACGATACGGGAAATATTCCAGCAGGGCGGCGAGGCATTATTTCGTGATCTTGAATCGGCAGTCGTTGATGATTTGGCCGAAACGGATCGCACCGTCATTGCTGCCGGAGGTGGCGTTGTATTGCGAAAATCCAATGTCGAAAAACTGCAGGCCAATGGACGAATTGTCTGGCTGCAAGCGCCGGCGGAAGTCCTGTGGGAACGTATCCGTGCCGATACCCTCACCACCGCCAATCGGCCGGACCTTACCAGTGCCGGCGGTCTGGAGGAAATTTTGCGCCTGCTGCAGGTACGCGCTCCCCTTTATGCCGGTGCGGCGGATGTCGCATTGGATGTTGTCAATATGCACCCGGATCAGATTGTGCGGTATCTGGCCGAAATGGCCTGACACCGACGCGATGCTTCTTAATCCGTTTCAATTTCAAAGCCTTGCGTAGCAGATTGAACATAATGGCCGGGCGCGGCAGGCGCGTTCGCAGGGGCGACGGACGGCAGATCAGGCCTGGATGAGGCAAGCGTGTCCGGCGACGCGGCCCGGCGTTTATGGCGTTTGCCCGCCGCGGCGTTTTCAGGCTTTGTTCCGGCGGCAGACGCCGAGGTATCCTCCGCCGGGGTGCGACGGGGTGTCGGCGTAATTTTCCAAATCGCGGGATGCAGGCTGGTAATTTGTTCGCGTGCGACAATACGCCTGGCGTGCCGCGGATTCAAGGGGCAAAGCTGCACATAACCGGAATCTGATACGGGATTCCCCCGGGCATCGACAAAATAAATGCGTTTGAAGGTTGTGGCGAAATTGTCCTGCTCATCAAGGCGAACCAGACAGTCATCCCCATCTGATGGTGTATCAACGCTCGACAGCACAATAATATCGCCCGGCAAATACTGCGGTGACATGGAATCTCCCTCTATTCGCAACGCAAACATGCCGGCGTAAGGAGCCGCGCCCTGCGGCGATTGCTCCGCCGGGGCATCCGGCGGCGGGACGGGAACGTACGCATCTGCCACGCCCACCGGATAATCCAAATCCGTAAATTCCGCCGGTGTTCCCGCGGCAACACGGTTAATTAACGGCACCTGAATTAAAGCCGGAAATCGGAATTCTGCATCATTGGGGAGAAATGGTTTTGCGGCACCGGAATTCCCATGTCCCGGCGCCGATCCGCTGCGGCGCAGCCATTCATCAAGATCTACCGCGCCGCTGCTATTGCGGGGCAACGTCAAAGTGGTGCTTTCCGGCACGAGTTGCCGGATGCTTTCAGGCGTGCGCAACCAATCCGCCTGTCGCATCAGTTCACCGGAAGCAATAGCCAGGGCTTTCTCTATAAGTGCCAATTTATCACTGGAGGGCGGTCCCACCAGGCGGCCGGTTTCAATGTTGGATAAGTACGGCTTGCTGATATGCGTGGCGGCGGCGAGATCGTCCAGTGTCATGTTCATTTGTTGCCGTTGCCGGCGAATCCGTCGCCCCAGCTCAGCCAGCGTTGCAGGCGGAATTGGTGTATCCGAGGTCACATTTTTAACATCAGCAACAGGCACTTTCATAGCACTACACCCCTAAAATCTGTTTGTTAAACAACAAACATACTAAAAAGGTTGTAGAATTGCAAGCAGCCTGTAAATCTTTGTGCCGCGTGTTACACTTTGGCAATGAAGAAAAAAGCATCGCCTGTGAGTCGTTATGCCAAATCGGAGGCTCTTTTCGCCAAAGCGCGGGATCTCATGCCCGGAGGCGTCTCGTCGCCCGTGCGATCATTTAAGAGCGTGGGACGCGATGCGTTGTTTATTCAATCCGGCGAAGGCCCGGCAATTATTGATGTAGACGGTAATTCCTACATTGATTACGTCATGAGCTACGGCCCTTTAATTCTGGGGCATTCCCATCCGGCGGTTCAGGCAGCAGTGGCCAAACAGATCAGCCACGGCAGCAGCTTTGGCTGTTGCAGCGCATCGGAAGTTGAACTCGCGGCCATGATCCGTCAGGCCATGCCGGCGGTCGAAATGATCCGCTTTGTTAATAGCGGTACGGAAGCGGTCATGAGTGCCCTGCGGCTGGCGCGGGGATTTACCGGACGATCGCTGATTGTCAAAATGGCCGGTGGATACCATGGACATGTTGATTCGCTGCTGGTGCAGGCCGGCAGCGGCGCTACCACGCACGGTCACCCCAGCAGTCCGGGCATTCCGGAAAGCGTCACGGCCAACACGCTGGTCATTGCTTTTAATGACCTGTCGACGGCGCAGGAAGTTTTCGCAAAATTCGGCCCGCAGATCGCAGCGGTTATTACTGAACCGATCATGGGTAATATTGGTGTGGTCACGCCGCAGGCTGATTATCTTCAAGCGTTACGGAAATTGTGCGACGCGGCGGGGGCGCTGCTGATTTTTGATGAAGTAATGACGGGTTTTCGCGTGCATCCCTCGGGTGCGCAGGGACTGTTGGCCGTGACGCCGGATTTAACCTGTCTGGGAAAGATCATCGGCGGCGGCCTGCCGGTGGGGGCGTATGGCGGGCGGCGGGATATTATGAATCTGGTATCCCCGGCCGGACCCGTCTATCAGGCCGGAACACTTTCGGGCAATCCATTGGCCATGCAGGCAGGAATCACCACGTTACGACTTCTACAAGAGACCGACATATATCAACGTCTTGAAGTATCAGGCAAGCTGCTGGAAGACGGCCTGCGACAAAGCGCTCAAGCAGCCGCGTGCCCGCTATCCGTACAACGTTGCGGCAGCATGATCACACCGTTTTTCTCACCCGGCGGCACCGCAGTAAAAAATTACGCTGACGCTCTACAGTGCAATCAGTCATCGTATGCAAAATTCTTCCAAGTGCTCCTGGATGGCGGGGTGTTGATCCCGCCGTCCCAGTTTGAGGCCTGGTTTATCAGCGCCGCTCACACTGAAAAAGACATCGAAAAAACAATTGCCCTTGCTGAACAAGCCATGCGTGATGCCATGGTCACATAGTTTCGAATGTGATTGCATCCCTCCGTTCCCACGAGCTGCGTAATACCACCATAAAGCCGTCGGCTATGTGAAGCTTCGCCACACGCTCGCGTTGCCCCGAAATGTTCCAGCGCCCCCGAATTCCGCCGTCGAAATCTCCGCTGGCAGGCTTTGGTGCGGTGCGTTATGCTTTTGCGGATGATGCAGTTTTTTGAAAATGTCGGCATGTCTACCGGGGATGCCGGTGCTAAACGGGGGCAATTTGATGCCCGGGTGGCGGCCAATATTAATGTTTGTCACGAGCATTTTTTATTGCGGTTGCGCGTGTCTCATTTTCCGCCCAGCGAGCCGGGGCAGTTTGTTCAGGTGTTGTGCGAGGCGGATGGTGGGTCTGAAGCTTCAGAAGCGGCGATGGCCCCGGCTTATCTCCAGGTACGCTGGAAACCGGGAACGGTGCCGCCGGCGTTTCACGGTCCTGATCTTCTGGGGCCGCAACCTTATCTTCGCCGCCCGTTTTCCATCGCGGGGCGGTGGGATGATCCGGTGAGCGGATACAGTGAAATTATTCTGATTTATCGGGTGATTGGTAAGATAACCGGGCTTATGGCCCAACTATCGATTGGCGATAATATCTCTATCCTGGGACCGTTGGGGCATGGTTTTTCGTTGCCGCAGGAAATGACCACGGCTCTGCTGGTTGGTGGGGGGGTGGGAATCCCGCCTATGATTTATCTGGCGAAAAAACTCCAGCGGCAGGGGATCAATGCACTGGCTTTTATTGGAGCACAACGGGCGGATTTAATTCCTTTGCATATTATCGGTTCCGTTGGTTTGGAACCGGCGTTGAATGTGCGGGAATTTGCGGCATTTAACACCCCGACTCTCATCGCTACCGATGATGGCTCCCTGGGCCAAAAGGGCTTTGTAACACAGGCCTTGCAACGGTATTGCCGGTCGAAACCGCAAAATGGTGCCGTAGTATTCTGCTGCGGGCCAACGCCGATGATGCGGGCCACAGCGCTGGTGGCGGCAGAGTTACAGCTTCCCTGTTATGCATCCCTGGAGCAGCCCATGGCATGTGGCATGGGAACCTGCCAGAGTTGTGTCATAAAATACCGTCCCGCCGCATCGGAAGACTGGGTCTATAAATTGACCTGTAAAGACGGCCCGGTATTTAACACCGCGGATATACTGTGGCAATAATCGGCGGATGAGGATGGGAATTTCCGCCCCGAGTTTCCGCCAGAGGCTTATGAGTTATCGCCTTGCCGTGGCGCAACATGGAGTATCGGTCCTTGAACAATATTGTACACCTGGTTGATCCTACCAGCGGCATGGATGTGTTAGATACCATTGCCCTGGCGGTAAATTGTGTGCCGGGAAAGCATCATGTTTTGATCTTTGGTCATAATGGCTGGCTGCAGGCGGCCATGGATGCCGGGATTCCCAAAAAGAACATCACGTGGAATCGCACGCTGGCGCGGTGGGATCCCACAATGGGGCGGTTCCTGACCCAATGGGTGAAAAAAAACAATCCAACGCATATCCATGCGTGGGGGTATTGGAGTCTGGCGGCCGCCAGTCGCCTGCGGGAATTTTCGGGCGGGCGAATCGCATTTATCCAAACCCCTCCCACGGCAGCGCAAATGCGGCACTTGCAGCGGAATATGGCGCGGGCCGTCTGGTTGCTTATTACTCCCTGGCGATGTGTGCACACCGCACTGCACGCCGGTGGAATTCCGCGTAACAATGTGGCGCGGGTGAGTCCCGCAGGCTGGCTGGCTCCCGAGGCCAAAGCCTTGCCCGCCAACTTGCGGCGATCTCTGGGAATGCAATCGCGGGAAGGACCGGTCGTGTTTCTTGGCGGCTGGTCGGAAGAATCCATCCGCCATGATCTGGGTATCTGGGCGGTGGGGATTGTGGGGGAAATGAACGCTGATCTCTGGGCATTAATCCGCAATGATGATGTGCCGCGGAAAGAGGCCGTGAACCCTTATGCGGGCTACCAGTCCTTTGCGAGAACCCTTAAGGACCCGCAATTGATCACCATTGCCCCCGCCCGCTACACGTGGGGTCAATTGGCGGGCGTGGCAGATTATTTCCTTTTTGCGCCCAAGCGGTCGGCGGGTGTCAGCAGCCTGTTAGCCGCCATGGCCCTGGGCAAGCCGATTATCAGCGCCAAGACCGATCAAATCTGTGAACTGCTGGAAAACGGAACCAGTGCCCTATTAGCACCCCCGGATAGTCCCCGCGAATTGGCCGCCCGGCTTAATGCCCTGATTGAAGCCCCGGCTTTGGCGGCCAAAATCGGCGCTGGTGCCAAGGCGGCGTATGACCAACTGGCTAAACCGGAATTATTCAGCAGCCAGTTGGATTCCATTCATGGACAGCTCACCGCCGATCCGGGCCTGAAACAGCCTGTCCAATTGCCTTCTTAATATTCGGATTTGGCAAAACCGACCCCGCAGTGGTAGGCTCATAGTGGTAAAAATAGCTGGATACAAAGAAAGTTGCGGATGCCTGCATGACAACCATCACTGAAAACGCCACCGCCGATCTGCGGCCCCTGCCCGGTGAGCAGCCGGAGACTCGATTTTTCAACCGTGATTTAAGCTGGCTGGATTTTAATGCCCGCGTGCTGCATGAAGCCGCGGACACGCGGAATCCATTGTTGGAGCGCTTAAAATTTCTGGCGATTTTTGCCGGCAACACCGACGAATTCTTCATGAAGCGCATCAGCCTGTTAAAGCGCTGGATCGTCAGCAAACCCAATGAAATTGGTCCGGACGGCCTGACCCACCGCCGCCAGCTTGAACTCGTGCGCCAGCGTCTGGCGAATATGGCGGCGATTCAGCACACGATCTGGCGCGGAGAACTTAGACCTTTGCTGGCTGACGCCGGTATCACACTGCGGCGCTATGAAGAACTTACGGAGGGCCAGCAGGCGCACGCGGCGGAATATTTTACGCGTTATATTTTCCCCGTATTGACGCCTTTGGCGGTGGATCCCGGTCATCCCTTTCCATTTATCAGCAATCTAAGTATTTCTATTGGTGTATTATTGCGGCAGCCCGCGCTTCCCGAGGCACTTTTTGCGCGGGTAAAAGTGCCGCGGCTATTTCCCCGTTGGTTTAAACTGGAAGCCCCGACGGGCCTGATTTTTGTGCCGTTGGAAAGCCTTATTCAAGGTCAGCTTGAAATGCTCTTTCCGGGAATGCACGTCCTGGAATCACAACTTTTCCGCGTTACCCGCAGTGCGGAGGTGGAAGCCGCCGAAGATATTGAAGATTCTGAAGATCTGCTGGAGGAAGTGCAGGAGGAATTACGAGCCAGACGGTTTGCGGAAACCGTGCGCGTGCAGATTTCCTCCGGCATGTCCGAAGAAATGCGGCATTATTTAACCGACGGCCTGGAAGTGCGCAGTGAAGATCTGGAAGAAGGACCGGAGCCGCTGGGTTTGGCCGATATGATGAGTCTGGCCACGCTGGACATTCCCGACCTGCGCATGCCGACGTGGGCACCGGTTTGTGCGCCGGCTCTGGCGGATGCCGAGGCCAGTATTTTTGCCATCATCCGGCAAAGCGATGTTCTGGTGCATCACCCCTATGAAAGTTTTAACAGTTCTGTGGAACGCTTTATTCTTACCGCTGTCAATGACCCGCAGGTGCTGGCGATTAAAATGACGCTGTATCGCACCAGTGGTGATTCGCCGTTTGTTCCGGCATTGGCCCGGGCGGCGGAAATGGGCAAGCAGGTGGCGGTGCTGGTGGAACTCAAGGCCCGGTTTGATGAAGAAAGTAACATCCAATGGGCGCAGGCTTTGGAGCGTGCCGGAGCGCATGTGGTGTACGGTATTCTGGGGCTGAAAACCCATACCAAAATTGCCCTGGTGGTGCGGCGGGAGGATAACGCCGTAAGGTCCTACGCCCATATTTCCACCGGAAATTATAATTCGCGGACTGCTGAAGTGTATACCGATTTAGGGCTTTTCACGTGCCGGGAAGATTTGTGCGATGATGTTGTGAACCTCTTTTCATTTTTGACGGGCCGGTCTCTGAAAAGCAGTTATCATAAATTGCTCGTGGCACCGGTGACCATGCGCACCAGATTCCAGGAAATGATTCAGCGTGAAACCGCCCATGCCCAGGCGGGGCGGCCGGCGCGGATCATCGCGAAAATGAACGCCCTGGAAGACATGGAAATTATCGAGACGCTTTATCGTGCGGCACAGGCGGGCGTGCAAATTGATTTGATCGTGCGCGGGTTCTGCTGCCTGCGGCCGGGTGTGCCGGGCTTAAGTGACAATATCCGGGTGATCAGCATTGTGGGCAGATTTCTGGAACATTCCCGTCTGTTCTGGTTCCACAACGATGGGCACAGTGAAATATTCATGGGATCTGCGGATTGGATGAGTCGCAATTTAAGCCACCGCGTGGAAGCCGCCACACCCGTTGAGAATCAAATGCTTTTCCAGCGCCTGCGGGAGATTCTGGATATCATGCTGGCCGACAATCGGCACGCATGGGACTTGGCCGGGGACGGTACCTGGAAACAGCGGCACCCCGCACCCGATGAGCCGGAACGCTGCAGTCAGGCCCGATTGATGCAATTAGCCATTGAACGCCAGCACGCCATCGCCCAGGCCGTCAACAACGCAATGCGGTAACCCCGCGCCAACGTCCATAGCCCGACGCGGAAGCGTCGCGGTTGGATGCGTAATGCGGTCACGGGAAAAGCCCGCACCGTAATGCGGCAAGGGTCGTATCCAATCCACCCCCGGCCCGTCCCGGCGCGGAAGCGTCGCGGTTGGATTCGCGAATTTGACGGAATGTATGTTAAAGTATACTCTTAATAATCTTCGCTTCGGCGAGGCCATGGAGAGATGTCCGAGTGGCTTAAGGAGCACGATTGGAAGTCGTGTGTGGGGGCAACCTCACCGTGGGTTCGAATCCCACTCTCTCCGTTATCTTCCGTGGCCGGAGGTCGCAAACATGCGATTTTCGGCCATTTTCATTTCCGGGGCGTGCCCGGAAGCGGCCGAGCTAATTGTGAAGGCGCTAATATTTATGATACGGGTACGGCTCCGCGGAGAGCAGGCGATCACTAGAAAGTTGAGCAGTAGAGCTGATTGGGCTGCCGCCCAATAGAACAGGCGAGCTGGAGAAAATTGAACAGTAGAGCGCATTTGTCCGCGACAGAAGAGCGGCTGTCGCCCAGTCAACGGGAAAACGCATCGGCGCGGTGGATGCTTCCACGACGCCGTATGTGCAGTATAATTACACCAGTGCAAGCAACGGTTCAAGGATTGCCAGCATGGTCTATCCCAATGGCAGAACGATTGATTACAACTATTCAGGTACAAACTTGAATAGCGCCCTGGATTATGCCATCGGCCGATTGGATTCTATCAGTGACGGTGCTAATTCCGGTGATCCCGGCCAAGTGCTGGAGCAATATTCGTATCTTGGGCTGTCAACGATCGTCGCCCGCAACCATCCGCAAACGGGAATCAATCTGACATTGGTTGGCTCCAGCGGCAGCATCGGCTCCGGCGGCGACCAGTACGTGGGCCTTGATCAATTCGGCAGAATCGTCGATCAGAACTGGGTGAATACCAGCACCGGCCAATCGGTGGATAATTTCACGTATTCTTATGATGCAAATTCAAACGTAACCGCAGAAAACAATCTGCTCGACGCCGCGTACTCGCAGACCTTTACTTATGATCCGCTCAACAGATTAGGCAGCAGCACACTGGGTGGCGCGGCCTACCAAAGCTGGACTTTGGATTCACAAGGCAATTGGAATTCGCATACCATTTATGGCAACACGCAGACCCAAACCGCCAATGCACAGAATCAGATCACGTCCATCAGCGGTACGTCGGCTACGCCGACGTATGATGCCAGTGGAAACACAGTTTCCATGGGGTTAACCACCCAGCCTGCTGGGAGCGTAGCCACTCTGGTCTACGATGCTTGGAACAGGCTCGTAGCAGTCAAGAACTCCTCCGGCCAAATCATCGCCCAATACTCCTACAATGCCATGGGGTACCGGATCACAGAATCCTATCCGCTTGGCGGTCCCGGCATTGCTGCCGGGACAACCAACTACATCTACTATGATTCCAATTGGCAGGCCATTGAAACCAGAACCAATGGCACGGCGAATAACAACGTAACATCGCAAATGGTCTGGAGCGCCGCCTACATCAATACGGCAGTTCTCCAAGACCCATGGGGCGGTGGAAATATCGCACTCGAAGGGCGTACTTACTTTTTGCAGGATGCGAACTGGAATACGGTAGCGGTGACCATGCCAAATCTAGGCCCCGGACCGGCATGGTTCGTCGGCCAGCGCTACGTGTACAGCCCCTATGGAAACGCCACGATTCTCAACGCCGACTGGAGCTCGCCCCCCTCCGGCGAAACACCGGCCGTAGACAATCTCTATCAAGGAATGACCCTTGATCCGATGACTGGCTTGTATTACGCAAGAAACCGCAACTATTCCCCATCCCTTGGCCGCTGGATCAACCAGGACCCTGCGGGTTACATCAACGGTGCTAATACGTATCAATTTGTGGAATCCAATCCGGCGGGGAATGTGGATCCGTGGGGATTGGACGTCGAGGAGGAAATCGGCGACGACGGGGTGGATATGGCGGCGGGAGGCGGGACGGAGTCGCCTGCGGTCGCAAATACGATGGCTGAAATTGCCGCCCAGGATTCTGCGAACAATGCCGTTGCGGCCGCGGAAGAAGCCATCGCGCACGCGGCGGACAACGGCGTCCCACCCCAAGATCTGGCCCAAGCAGACGGCGATCTGGGTTGGGCTCAAAAGGGACAGAACTTGGCTAACGACCCCAACGCACCGCTGTTCGACAAGGAGATTGGCGATGACACCTCGCAATATTTCTCGAAAAAGGCTGAGCAGGCTCTGAAGGAGCCGAAGCCAGAAACTAAAGGCCCGACGCGGCCCCCGTGTCCGGAAGAACTGCAAAAACTGCGTAATGACTTCAATAAGAACGTCAAGCCAAATTATTGGAGGGGTGAAGCGGCGAAAAATCCGGGGGGCTACAGCCCTGAGGACCTCGCCCGTATGCGGGAGGGCAATGCCCCAATCGGTCCGGATGGATACCCGATGGAACTTCACCACCGTGTTCCATTGTCGATGGGAGGAACCAACGATATCAATAACCTCCAAGCGATGACGCGGACGGCCCATCGACTTGGCAATAACTTTGGTGTGAACCACCCATCGCAATGACGACTGTGAATGCAATCAGTGCGATCCTTATAGCGGGGTCGCTCTGTCAGAACTGTGGGCTTAGCGCAGATGGAGTGATTCACGGCTTACGGAGGCTGGCTATGGCTAGAGACATTGGTGATTTGTTGTCGCATATCCGCGGGCTGCGCGGGGCGGCCTATGGGGTTGGCGCATCCTCGGAGGAAGTTCGCCAAGCGGAAATGGCCCTTGGGGTGAATTTCCCGTGGAGTTTCAGCCGCTACCTCGAAGCCGTTGGGTGGTTAAGCCTCGGGCCGCATGAGGTCTTCGGTTTAGGATGCGATGTTCCCCGACATCTTCGCTTGGTGGAGATAGCGTCATCCGAACGTCGTGAGTTTCATCCTCCGATCCCCGAGTCGCTGGTGCCCTTTTATAATGATGGCGGCGGCAATCATTACTGCATCGACCTCTCGGCGTCACGGGAAGGCGAAAGCCCTGTTGTCTTTTGGGATCATGAGCTACCACCCGGGCAAGTGCCGAATCGAGTGGCCGATAGTTTCGGGGATTGGTTGGAAAGCATCTGTGACGGATTTGGTCGCCTATAGCGAGGGGAAAGTGAAACGGGGACCGGCACAGCTAATTGTGAAGGTGCCCCGACAGAGCAGTTGAATTTAGAGAGCTGAGCAGTAGAGCGGATTGGGCTGCGTGGCAAAGGGGCGGATGTCGCCGAGACGATGGGAAAACGCCTCGGCGCGGTGGATGTTTCCACGACGCCGTATGTGCAGTATAATTTCACCAGTCCGTCGAATGGTTCGAGGTTGGCGAGCATGGTCTACCCCAACGGCAGAACAATTGATTACAACTATTCAGGCACCAACCTGAATAGCGCCTTGGATAATGCCATTGGCCGATTGGACGCGATTGTGGATGGTGCCAACTCCGGCGAAGCTGGCCAGGTCTTGGAACAATATTCATACCTCGGCCTAAGCACGATCGTTGCCCGCAATCACCCGCAGACAAATATCAACCTGACATACCTCGGTTCCAGCGGCAGCATCGGATCCGGCGGCGACCAATATGTCGGGTTGGACCGCTTCGGCAGAATCGCCGACCAAAACTGGGTGAATACCAGCACCGGCCAATCGGTGGATAACTTCACGTATTCTTATGATGCAAATTCGAACGTAACCGCAGAAAACAATCTGCTGGATTCCGCGTATTCCCAGACCTTTACTTATGATCCGCTCAACAGATTAGGCAGCAGCACATTGGGTGGTGCAGCCTACCAAAGCTGGACACTGGATTCCCAGGGCAATTGGAATTCGCATACCATTTATGGCAACACGCAGACCCAAACCGCCAATGGACAGAATCAGATTACATCCGTCAGTGGCGGCACCGCCCCGACGTATGATGGAAATGGAAACGCAGTTTCCATGCAGTTAACCATCCAGGGAGCAGGGGGCGATGCCACTTTAGTGTATGACGCCTGGAACAGGCTCGTAGCAGTCAAGAACTCCTCCGGCCAAATCATCGCCCAATATACATACAACGCCATGGGGTACCGTGTCACAGAATCCTATCCGCTTGGCGGTCCCGGCATCGCTGCCGGGACAACCAACTACCTCTATTACGATTCTCAATGGCAGGCCATCGAGACCAGAACCAACGGCACCGCCAGTAACAACGTGACATCGCAAATGGTCTGGAGCGCCGCCTACATCAATGCGGCAATTCTCCAAGACCCATGGGGCGGTGGAAACATCGCGCTCGAGGGGCAAACGTATTTCTTGCAGGATGCGAACTGGAATACGGTAGCGGTGATCATGCCCAACCTAGGCCCCGGCCCGGCATGGTTCGTCGGCCAGCGCTACGTGTACAGCCCCTACGGAAACGCCACGATTCTCAACGCCGACTGGAGCGCGGCTCCCTCCGGCGAAACACCGGCCGTAGACAATCTCTATCAAGGAATGACGCTGGATCCGATGACCGGCTTGTACTACGCAAGAAATCGCAACTATTCGCCGACACTTGGCCGCTGGATCAACCAAGACCCCGCCGGTTACATCAATGGTGCAAATACCTATCAGTTTGTGATGAGCAATCCGGTGAACGCGGTGGATCCATTCGGGACCAACGGTTGGATTAGTGCTTTGGGGAGCGCGGTCGGATTAAACGGGTCGTACGCTGCCGGGCAGTTCTGGCTTGGGGCCTGGCAGGGCGGGGCTG
>JAJZGH010000116.1 GCA_021798635.1 Planctomycetota bacterium
CTTGAAGGGAATGCCTCGTTCGGCCAGCTTGCCCCCCGGCTCATCGGGTTTATTCGCCAGCAGGACAAAGATTTTTTTGAGCGGTTTATCACCGTTAAGGGCATCGGGCCGCGCCGGGCTTTAAGGGCCTTAACCCAAAGCGTGGAGCGCATCGCCACTGCCATCAATCAGAAAGACACGAGATTCCTCACCAGCCTGCCGGAAATCGGCAAACGCACAGCCGAGCAGATCATCGCCGAGCTTTCCGGAAAGGTAGATCAATTTGCAACGTCCGGCGGGGGCGCAAGCGCTCCCGCCGCCCGTACCGACCAGCAATCTGCCGCCATCGAAGCCATGATTTCATTGGGTGAACGCTCGGCCGAGGCGGAGAATTGGGTGGACCGGGCCTGCCGCGCTGATCCAACACTGGCCACATCGGCCAGCATCATGAAAGCTGCCTATCGCCTCAAGGCAGGTGGATAATGGCGCGTGAACGCATTATTACCGGCCAGGCGCTACCGGAAGATCAGGCGGCAACCCAGAGCCAACCCACTCTGCGTCCTAAGAAGCTTGATGATTACATCGGGCAGCGGGAACTCATTGAAAAACTGCGCATCAGCATTGCCGCGGCCCGCCAGCGCAGCGAGGCCATGGAACATGTTCTGCTGCACGGGCCGCCGGGACTTGGCAAAACCACCTTGGCGCACATTATTGCCTCAGAACTTAATGGCACCATTCCGAAAATTACCAGCGGTCCGGCTTTGGCGCGGCCCACGGAACTGGTGAGCATGTTAACCAACATGCAGCGCGGCGATGTGCTGTTTATTGATGAAATTCATCGCATTCCCGCGGCCGTGGAAGAATATCTGTATCCTGCCATGGAGGATTTCTGCATTGACGTGGTGATGGGTGCCGGCACGCACGCCAATTCTCTGCACATGGAAATTCAGCCCTTCACGCTCATTGGCGCTACGACGCGTGCCGGGCTGCTTTCCGGGCCTATGCGTTCACGCTTTGGCATTGTGCATCATCTGACCTATTACGACTTGCCTGACCTTTTGCAGATTGCCACGCGCTCGGCGGGAGTATTGGACCTGCCGGCTCAACGCGAAGCCCTGGAACTCGTTGCCCGCCGGGCGCGCGGCACGCCGCGCGTGGCCAATCGACTTTTACGGCGTGTGCGGGATTTTGCGCTGGTCCGCGGTGAAGGAAAACTTACCCCGCAGATTGCCGTTGAAGCCTTAAAGCTTGAGGCCATTGATGAGCAGGGCCTTGATGCGCTGGATCGCCGATTTATGCAGGTATTAGCCAGAGATTATGACGGCGGCCCCGCAGGCATTGAAGCGCTTGCCGCCACGATGGGGGAGGAATCCGACACGCTGGAAGATGTTATTGAGCCATTTTTGCTGCAAACCGGTTTTATTCGGCGCACGCCAAAGGGTCGGCAACTCACCGCCGCCGGTTACGGGCATTTGAAACTGACACCGCCGGCGCGACCTGTGCAAGAAGATAACACGCTGTTTTAGGAGCCTGCCCGAGTCATCATCGGGTTGCGATCCCGGCGCGCCGGGACGATTTTTGGGTGCATCGGCGATCGCCGCGTCACAGAGCACCGTGGTGATAACCCGGTGGTTGGTTCGCGGCAGTAGATCAACCACGGGATTACCCATCCGGTGCTCTACAACCAGCGAGGGCGATCGCGCGCTACAGCACGATAGTGCTACCGGCTACTTCACTATAATGCCAACATGGATAAGCGCAGCCATGAACGCTTACCATTTTACGGCGGGGTTTACATGATCCTTATAGTGCGGGACAATACCGGCATATAATGGAATGCGAGGAATTGCTGATGAATGATACTGTGCCCCAAGAACCGGACATGAAATTTGCCATTGATCTGGCCCGTTTAGCCGACCAGACGCGTTGTCATAACGTCGTGGTGTTGGATGTACGGAAAAAATCACCCGTAACGAAATATTTTCTCATCGCTACGGGAACCTCGGATCGCCAACGCCGCACGGTCGGTGATGAGTTGATTGCCCATGGGAAACTCAATGGATTTCCGGCGTGGCGTTCTAATGGCTATGAAACCGCGAAATGGATCGTCGTTGATTTTGTCGATGTCGTTGTCCATATTTTTGAAGAAGCCAGCCGGAATTTTTATGATCTTGAAATGCTATGGGGAGACTGCCCGCGTGTGACCTGGCAACTGCCCCAGCCGGAAACCACGGTCCCCTCGTCCGCTTCCTTCGGCGCTTCCCAGCCGCGTGCGGAAATGGCGCAGATTGAAAGCATGACGGGTGCCCCAACGGCCCGCGATAGTGATGCCGATGTGGATTCTCAAGGCTCTGCGGACCAAACCCCTGAACCGCAAGTGGAAGAATTTATTGATGAACACCTTCTGGTCGCACACGTCACCGATGATAATGAACTTATAGAGACAGCCTCTGTCAAAATTGTGGCTGTGGCGGCGGTCCCGGAGCGGCCAACGGCTTCAAAGGAAAAGCGCAAAGTTGCGGCAGCTAAACCTGCGGCAAAAATCGCGAGCAAGCCTGCCGGGAAGGTCAAAGCCAGGGTCGGGGCGAAGGCCCCAGCCAAGGCTAAAATCGCCGCTCCCGCTAAACTGACAACCCGCCCCGCGCGTGGTTCCAAGCCGCCCGCAGTCAAGAAGGCCAAGGCCAAGGCCAAAGCCAAAGCTGCGACGGGCAGGTCGGCCAAGCCCGGAAAATTATTGAAGTCCCGGGCCGTCAAACCGGTGGTCAAAGGGGCCAAGACCGCAAGGCCCGGAGCCAAAAAAGCGGGGGCAAAAAGGAGCGCCGCGAAAAAAATCACGCGTCCCCAGTCGGCGGCCAAAAAAGCTCGGTCCAAGGCGGCTGCGGGGGAAAAGCGGGGCACAGCGGCAAAACCGCTGAAAAAGCCGGCGGCAAAAACGAAAAAAAGGTAATTTCTGATGTCCATTGAAAGTCTTTTACGGGAGAGGTTTTCACGCGCTATCGGTCTGGCCTTCGGTTCCGAATTTGCCGGTGATCCCATGGTCAAACCCGGGGATCCCAAATTTGCCGATTACCAATGCAACGCAGCCATGGCGCTTTCCCGGCAGTTAGGCCGTCCGCCACGCGACGTGGCCACCGATATTCTGCGCCACGCGTCGCTGACTGATATCTGCGAGTCGCCGCAGATCGCCGGTCCGGGATTTATTAACATGCGAATCAGCTCCATTTTTCTGACCCGGCGGCTTGGGGAATTGCTCGCTGATCCCGTGGCCAAAGCCCGCGCCGGCGTGGCCAGAGCGGCGGAGAGCACCACGGTTGTGGTGGATTATGCCGGGCCGAATATTGCCAAGGAAATGCATGTCGGACATTTGCGCAGCAGCATTCTCGGTGACGCCATTGCCCGAACCCTGGCCTTCATGGGACATCAGGTGGTAAGGCAGAATCATGTCGGAGATTTTGGCACGCAGTTTGGCATGCTGATTCGTTATGCCAAGGACTTAAAACTTGATACCGGTGAAATGCCGCGCATTACCGATCTGGATTCCTATTACAAGCAGGCGGCGGGGCGGGACAAATCCGATGCCCAATTTTCCATTGAAGCCCGGCAGGCCGTGGTGGCGTTGCAAAGCGGCGATCCCGAAGCGCTGCGGCTCTGGCACTGGATTCGCGATGAAAGCCGCCGCCATTGTCGCGAGATTTTTGCGCGTCTGGGAATCACGCTTTCGGAAGCTGACGAACGCGGTGAAAGTTTTTACGCTGATCGCTTATCAGGCGTCGTCCAGAAATTATCCGAAGCGCTTCCATTAGGCGGCGACGGCCCGGATGAGGAGACACTGGAAATCGCTGATTCGCAGCCAGGCGTAACCAAAGCGTTTGTGACCGAATCCCAGGGGGCGCTGTGTGTATTTTTGCCGGGATTTGTGGACAAGGATAAAAAGCCGCTGCCCCTGATTATCCGTAAGGGTGATGGGGCGTATTTGTATGCCACGACAGATTTGGCCGCGTTGAGGTTCCGCATTCTTGAGGATAAATCCACACCGGACCGGACCGCCCCCTTGGATCACAACTGGCACGCGGATCGAATTATCTATACCACCGACGCCCGGCAGGCGCAACACTTTGCCATGGTTTTTGACGCCATCCGCGCTGCGCACTGGGATATAAATCCCGTCACACACCGGCCGGTCGAATTGCAACATGCTCCCTTTGGTTCAATTCTTGGTGAAGACGGCAAGCCCTTTAAGACCCGTTCCGGTGAATCTGTGAAGTTACGGGAATTGCTGGATGAAGCGGTGCAGCGCGCTGATGCCGTGGTGCAGCAAAAAAATCCCCAATTGCCGGAAGCGGCCCGGCGGCTGGTGGCTGGGGCGGTGGGAATTGGCGCAGTGAAATACGCCGATCTCCGGCAGGATCGCATTTCAGATTATGAGTTTGTCTGGGACCGGCTTTTGGCGCTGGACGGCAATACCGGTCCCTATTTGCAATATACTTATGCGCGCATCCGCAGTATTTTCCGCAAGGCCGGTGAAGTAACGCCGTCCACTGGCGAAATCACGCTTGAAACGCCGCAGGAGCGGGACCTGGCACGGCGTATCCTGCAGTTCGGCGATGTAGTGCCAACGGTCGTAACCGATCTTAAGCCGCACTATCTATGTACTTATTTGTATGAGTTATGCGGTTCATATTCCGCCTTTTATGAGGCCTGTCCGGTGCTGAAAGCTTCTTCGCCGGAACTGCGGCAAAGCCGCCTGGCGTTATGTGATTTGACCGCCGCAGTGCTGCGCGTGGGTCTCGGCGATTTGCTGGGTATTGAATTGCTGGAGGAAATGTGATTTTTGCAATATGCTCAAATACCTCATTGACCGTGTGGCGAAAGGGTTTTCCGAGATGAATCGGGCGGAAATAGTTTCAGGTATATCCAGCATCGTTGTGAAAATCGGCACCAATGCGCTCACCGGTAAAAACGGCGCGTTGGACCATACCGTGATCTCCGCTTTGGCCGATGATCTGGCGCGCCTGCGAAAACAGCGCGGCATCCATATCACGCTGGTGTCCAGCGGTGCCATTGGGGCCGGCATGATGGAAATGGGATTGTCTGCCCGCCCCAGGGATCTGCCGATGCTGCAAGCCGCCGCTGCGGTTGGACAGAGCTTATTGATCAATCAATTTGCGCAAGCCCTCAAGCCCCATGGCCTGCACGCCGGGCAGATTCTTGTTACCCGGCAGGATTTTGAGCACCGCCTGCGCTATTTGAATCTGCGCAATTGTATTCACGCTCTTCAGCGTTCCAATGCGTTACCCATTATCAATGAAAATGACGCCGTCGCTGTAGAAGAGATTCGCTTTGGTGATAACGACCTGATCGCGGCGCATATTACCAATCTGCTGCGGGCCAATATGCTGATTCTACTCTCCGTAGTCGATGGCCTGCTGGACGATCAAAGCCGCGTGCAATCAACGGTTTCTGATATGGATGAATCGGTCTCCGCCATGGTACGACCCGAAAAATCCACACGCGGCAGCGGCGGCATGGGCGGCAAACTTGTTGCGGCCGGTACCGTTCGCACCGCCGGGGAACCGGTGATCATCGCCAATGGGAAGACACCATGTATCGTATCGCGGCTTCTTGACGGGGAAAGTATAGGCACGCTGATTTTGCCTGGCTCGCGCCGGTTGTCCGCGCGCAGCCGCTGGATCGGGTTGACCGCCAAAACCGTGGGTACCCTGACGGTTGACGATGGCGCGGTGAAGGCATTGAAAAATAATAAGTCCCTGCTGGCGGGGGGGATTGTAGCGGTAGCGGGAAATTTTTCTCCCGGAGATGCTGTGACCGTGACGGACGCTCACGGTCATGTTATTGCCCGCGGACTATGCAATTACGCCATGGAAGATGTGGAAAAAATTAAGGGCCGTAAGTCTAAAGATTTCGCCGCACTGCTGGGATTGGACACCTGGTATGAAGAAGTTATTCACCGGGATGATCTGGTGCTGGCGCAGTAACGTAGTGAATATGGCAGCGGCTGTAAAACAAAGGATGGTTATGAACGCGCAACGTTTCGAAGAGCTGACCAAACTACTGGAAGTGGATCCCAGGGATTGCTTTTTACGCTACGCCTTGGCCCTGGAATATATGAAAGGCGATCAGTTGGATGCGGCGATCGAGCAATTTAACACCATATTCCGCCTGGATCCCACGTATGCCGCGGCGTACTTTGCCTGTGGGCGGGCCTTGGTGCAGCAGGGTAAAGTTGCCCAAGCCCGTGAAAAATATGAAGCCGGTATACCCATTGCTGAAAAATCAGGAGATTCCCATTTGGCCGGGCAGATGCGTGAGGCACTGGAATTACTGGAACCGTAATCTGCATAAATCCGGGTGGGAAAAATCACGGAGCTTAAATGAAACTGGCCTTTTCAACCAATGCCTTCACACGCATGTCGCTCATGCGGGCCATTCATGAAATCGCCGCCGCAGGTTACACGGGCGTGGAAATTCTCGCTGACAAACCCCACTGGTATCCGGAAAAGTTTGTGGCCGCGGAAGCCCTGGCCATTCGCCGACAACTGGAAAAACACAAACTTGCCATCAGCAACATCAATGCCAACTGCACCTTCGGCTTCTGGAAACATGCCCCGCCCGAGCCTTTTTTTGAACCCTCGCTGATTTCTCCCCGGCCCGCTTTGCGTGCCGCACGAAAAAAGATGATTCTCAATACGCTCAAATTTGCCCATGCGGTGGGGGCGGAAAATATCAGCATTACCAGCGGGAAGGCGCTTCCCACCATGCCCCCGGAAAAAGCGGCGGCTCAATTGGCCGAAGGTCTCAAGCCCATTCTCGAACTTGCGCAAAAACTCAACATCCGCATCGGTATGGAATGCGAGCCGATGCTGTTTATCGAATGGGCGACGGAGCTGATGCAATTGATCATCGACCTCAAAAGCCCCATGCTTGGAGCTAATCTGGACATCGGCCATTCGGTGGTGCTCGGCGAGAAAATTCCGGCGACATTAAAACTGCTGAGCGGCAGAATCTGGAATTGTCACATTGAAGATATTCCGGGTCGCAAGCATTATCACCTGATCCCGGGCGAAGGAAGCATGAATTGGCAAGCCCTGAAAAAAGCGTTGCTGGCCATTGAATACGATCGCTTTCTTACCGTAGAGCTGTATACCTACCCCGACCAGCCGGTGCAGGCCGCAAAAAAGAGCATCGCGTTTCTGTCAAAAATAATTTAACGCCAAGCCCAATCGTCCCCGTTTCGCCCCACCACGTCGCGCGACAAACGAATGCCAAAATCAGCTCAATGCGGCAGCGTTGAGTTCGCCGCGGAATTCCGTTTAATTTAATAGTACGGTTTTCCCCGTCGCGATTGCGCACCGCCGAAGAACACACACCGGCAGGATTGTCGGCCTAAAAACTTTCATCTATACTTCTGCGTCTTGATAATTGGATATTTGGTAAAGTTAAGGTGTAATCATGGCCAATGGAAAAAGCAATGCGGTAATTGGACAATCCGGTGGACCTACTGCGGTAATTAATCAGTCTCTCGTGGGTGTTATTGAAGAACTGCATCAACATGCCCAAATTGACCGTATTCTGGGAGCCAAGCACGGGGTGCGCGGCATTATCAACAATGATTTCGTCCCGCTAAACGGCCTGGCGGCGGATTTACTGGAGCGTGTGGCCCAGACGCCCTCCAGTGCTCTGGGTTCCACCCGCGATAAACCCGATGAAGCGTATTGTCTTAAACTGCTGGAATCCTTTAAGAAAAATGACGTCGGCTATTTTTTCTATATCGGCGGCAATGACTCCGCTGATACCGCGCGAATCGTCAGCGAAATGGCGATCAAAGAAGGCTATCCGCTGCATGTTTATCATGTGCCGAAAACCATTGATAATGACTTACGCACGACCGATCATTGCCCGGGTTACGGTTCCGCCGCTCGTTTTGTGGCTCTGGCGGTCATGGGCGATGATTTGGATAACCGTTCATTGAAGGGTGTGAAAATCGACATCATCATGGGCCGCGACGCCGGATGGTTGACGGCCGCTTCTGCTCTGGCGCGGCAGGCAGACACGGATGGCCCGCATTTAATTTATGTGCCGGAAGTCAATTTTTCCGATGAGCAATTTCTGGGAGATATTGATCGCGTCTACACCCGGCTGGGCCGCTGTGTGATCGCCGCCAGCGAGGGCATCCGCTATAAGGTGGGCGATAAAAATTCTCTGGTGACTGAAAAGGCAGTGCAGGGGGGCGAAGTGGATGCCCATGGCAACAAGCAACTCTCCGGTACCGGAGCGCTGGGTGATTATCTTTCGGAAATGGTTAAATCCAAACTGGGAATTCCCTTGCAGCAGAAGACCGGCGGTAAGCTCCGCGTGCGGGCCGACACCTTCGGCTATCTGCAACGCAGCTTCCCCGGCATTGTCAGTTCCAGTGACGCCCATGAAGCCCGGTTGTGCGGACGCATGGCGGTGCAATACGCCATCAGCTCGCCGCAAGGACTTTCCAGTGGATCAGTAGCCATTAAGCGGGTCACCGAAGAACCATATAAAGCGGATTTCTTCCCCACCGCTTTAACCAATGTCGCCCGGCAGACCAAGCCGCTGGATACCGGCTTTGTTGTCGATGGATGCGATATTAGTAACGCCTTTATTCGCTATGCCAAACCGCTGGTTGGGCCGTTGCCGATTGCCGGGAAGTTAATTTAATTCATCGACGGATCCGAAGGAATTGTGCCGGGATTGATCTGTTGTTTTGAAGCCTGCAGTGAAACCAGGCGCGACAAATTAAGCCATTGGTCTTCCTGGGCATGAAATACGTGGTCGGTTGTGGCTTGCGCGACCAGCCACGAAGCGCTGCGGATTTCCTCTTCAAGCTGCCCCGCCGTCCATCCCGCATTGCCCACCAGATATTTTACCGCATTCATTTTGCGATTGACAAGATTTTGAAGGGTGTCACCGTTAATGGTCAGGTAAATGCCGGAAGATATGGCTGCATCGGCATCGTCGGGAAGCGTATGAAGCGCCATGACAGGGCCGGGGCATGGACCGCCCTGATACAGCGGATGATCACATTCGCAGGAAGTCTCACTGATCTGCTTCCATGCCTGCCGAACGGTAATTTTTAAGGGGCGGTTGATCACCACGCCCATCGCTCCGTCTTCATCATGCCGGCACAGCAACACCACCGAATGAAAAAAATGTGGGTCATGCAGCTTAGGCATGGAAATCAGCAGGTAGCCTTGAAGAGATGTATCCATCTGCTGACACCTTCAGCCGCGTGCGGTCAGCTTAACGGCCTTTGCAACCGGTGCTGACCTGTGATGCGGCTTGTACCACCTCAGGCTTATCGCATCACCCATCTTTTTCCGGCAAACTGTGGTTGCGGAACAATTCGCACCGATTGTCCCGGTATCCAGAAATTCAGTTGCAGAGTCTTATGCAATACCACATTTTTGTGGGTCAGAGGATTTTTCTGTAATGCGGTGTCCCCGGAAAGGCCCGATACAAAAATCTTGAATCGCCGGGCCTTAAACGGAACATTGGTGAAGACGGCTACGCCGTCTTTTGCATTGTCATCCCCTTGCAGCAATTTGCCGGCGATAAGTCCGGGGCTGATAATAAATTGATCACCGGTAACCGTGCGAATTTTATCCAGTATCCGCGGTGAAAGGCCGGTTACTGGGCGCAGTACGTTACCGGTGTCGGTGGCCAGCACAAAACTGGGGATAAAAAAAATGTCCCGATGCGTATTATTGGTAACCGTGTACCGCATAAACCAGAATTCGCGCAAATTGCGCCTGATGCCATGGCCCACCGCCACATATATCCGATGCGGCTTATGCCACACAAAACTCAACTGCCATCCATGACGCAGCATGTTGACAGTGGGATAGGGTTTTTTCGCGCCGGCGCAGGCAACTCCCGCTGTGAAGAACACGGCGGCCAGCATCCAGGCCAAACTGAAACGCATCATTGAGTGTTTTTTCGCCATAAACGCCTGTCTCCTGATAGTGAGTCCGAGCCGTCAAATTATCACTGGCGTCCACCGCACCGGTTCCGGCGCGACCTCCGCCTCTCATACAGTAATCGTACCGGGCCGATTCGGCAAGGAAAATAACCCAGAGAAAATGACTGGGGAAATATTTAACCGCCGAAGCATACATTTCAACGATCCCCGCGGCAACGCCCCACGCATCTTTCGCCCCGGGGGAATTGGCACAGTGTACGCCATCGCGCGCAACACATTTACCTATTGCTGTGTTGCGCGCCCAACCCCGAAACGTCCCGTAGCTCAATGCGGCAGCGTTGAGTTGGCCGCGGGATGCAATTCAATGGTACGCGGTATTCTCCCCGCCACACGATCGCCGTGATTCATCAAAAAAAACAGGCGTGATTATCAGAAAAACAAGCCGCGGCTTGACGCCTGTTACCGGCGCGTATAACGTGATAAAAAATCCGGCGGGTGCCATGCGCCATACGGGCGGGAAGAGACATTATTGATCGAGCCAACAACACACTCTGCGTAACGTGTTTATTGTTGTGGCAGTTTTGGAATAAACACTTGAAAGGTGCCTCATGAAAATGGCCACGCACGCGAAAAATTATTTCATGGAAATTATCTGGGCATTTTCCCAGAGAATCGGCTTTGATTTTCCAATTTCATCAAGACCCGATCGCCCTAACTCTGGCCCGGGCCGCACTGCCTATTGCGCTTATTTATTTCCTGTTATTGCAGTTGCAGTGCTTACTACTTTATTGCCGCAGGCCGCCAAAGCTTCCGCACGGGAAAAAATATCGCTGAATGCCCACTGGCGATTTACGCTGGGTGATCCGCATGATGCGGTTATCAAAGGGAAGAATATTTTCAATTATCCCGAAGCTTCCCGGCTGGATAAGCTAAGTGCTGCCGATATTGTGCAACATGCCCAGTTTGAATCGCGCCGCAGCGATCCGGTGCGTTACGGCGACAGTAACTTCCATGGATGGATCAAATCCTCCTGGCCCATTACGCATCCCGCCCGCACGGGCTTGGGAGATCACGTTTCCTGGGTGCAGCCAAAGTTTAAGGATCAGGCCTGGAAAAAGGTCACGCTCCCCAAGGATTGGGTGGTAAGTCTGCCGTTCAGTAAACATGGCAACACGGGCCACGGCTCCAAGGATTTAAATTCCAAAACCGACATCGGCTGGTATCGCCGCAGCTTGTTTATCCCCGCTTCAGATAAGGGCAAAACCCTGCGCGTGGATTTTGACGGTGTGTTCCGGAATTCTCTGGTATGGCTTAATGGCCATTGCCTTGGACGGCATGTCAGTGGGTACACCAGCTTTTATTACAACATCAGCAAATGGGTTCGCTATGGTGCTCGTAACACGCTGGTGGTGCGGGTGGATGCCAGTCGGATGGAAGGCTGGTTTTACGAAGGGGCCGGAATATACCGTGATGTCTGGCTGGTGGTAACCGGGCCTGTGCATATCGCGCATTGGGGAACCTACGTTCACACGCAGGTCAGTGGCGATCACGCCGATATCATCATTCAAACCAAAGTGCGTAACGATTCGCATCACCGCGTGGATTGTGCCCTAACGTCACAGGTTGTGAACAGCGAACATAAAAATATTGCCCGGTCGCTGATCACCGTGCACCTTGAGCCGAAACAGAGTCGCACAGTTTATCAGTTCATACCTGTGGCACACGCCCATCTCTGGTCCTTGCATGATCCTTATTTGTATCATCTTCTGTCGCGGGTTGCCGTTGCCGGTAAAGCTATGGATGTTTATCGCACCAACTTTGGCATTCGGACATTGCGCTTCAGTCCGAATAAGGGATTTTTCCTCAATGGCAAGCATGTCGAAATCAAAGGCACCGCCAACCATCAGGATTTTGCCGGCGTGGGCATCGCCGTGCCCGACAGTCTGCAATATTACCGCGTGGAATTGTTGAAAAAAATGGGATGCAATGCCTGGCGCACGGCCCACAATCCACCTTCGCCAGCCCTCTTGAATGCCTGCGATAAACTCGGCATGTTGGTGCTGGATGAAAATCGGCGATTTGGCTGCACGCCGGAGATTCTGGAAGAATTACGCAGCATGATTCGCCGCGATCGCAATCACCCCTCTATTTTTCTCTGGTCGCTGGGGAATGAGGAAATGGGCGTGCAGGGGACCTACTGGGGGGCGCGGATTCTGCATACCATGCAACGCCAAGTGCATAGTCTGGATCCCAGCCGTCTATGCACCATTGCCATGAACGGCCATTGGGGACAGGGCTTTTCGCATGTGATCAATGTACAGGGATGCAATTATCTCGATGGCCACTTAACGCCTTATCATCTGGGCCATCCCTATCAACCGATGATCGGCACGGAAACCGCCAGCACCATGACCACACGCGGAATGTATGTGGAAAGCCACAGGCACGTCGCGCTGCCGGCGTATGATACGCGTTGGCCTAAGTGGGGAGCTTCAGCGGAAGCGTGGTGGCAGGCCTATATGAAGCGGCCCTTTATGGCCGGCGGGTTTGACTGGACCGGTTTTGATTACCGCGGTGAACCAACACCCTTTGGCTGGCCGGCGATCAGCTCGCAATTTGGGGCCATGGACACCTGCGGCTTCCCCAAGGACAACTATTATTTTTACAAAGCCTGGTGGACCCACAAACCTGTGCTGCATATTTTCCCGGATTGGAACGCTCCGGCTGCCCCGGGCCGGCCGGTGCAGGTCTGGTGCTTCAGCAATTGCCACAAAGTCCAACTGCTGCTTAATGGGAAAAGCCTGGGCATCAAGCCCATGCCGCAATATGGCCATATTCAATGGGAAGTGCCGTATCATCCCGGAACCCTCATGGCCCGTGGGTATACCAATGGCAAGCTCATCATGACCACCGAGGTGCAAACCACCGGCAACCCTGCGGAAATAAAACTTACTCCATGGCACAAAAGCCTGATCGCCAACGGCATGGACGCCGACGCTATACGCGTGGCCATATGTGACAGTCAGGGGCGTGTGGTGCCCACCGCCGACAATCATGTGCAGTTTCATATTTCATCCAACGCCCAGATTATTGGCGTAGGCAATGGCAATCCCGATTGTCACCAACCCGATGACGCCTCACAGCGCAGTGCCTTTAACGGCTACTGTCTGGTCATCATCCGAGCCGGCACACAGGCTGGCGTCATCCATCTTAGCGCCACATCCCCCGGCCTGAAAACTGCGCATGTCGATATAAACGTGAAAGTTGGCCACCCTGGGAAGGTGTCCCGCTAACGGAAGCGATTGCGAGGGGTTAATACGGGTTGGGGGTGCCAGCGGCGTTGACTTTTTACCGGGCGTGGTTTCTACTATTTCCAGTTCCTGCGTGATTCCGGGGTGGAACCCATGACATGCCGTAAATTTTACGTTTATCCTCTGCTCCTTTGTCTCATCACAATTTTTGCTTCGCCCGGATTGCTAGCGGCCGCAGATCTTCAGGGATTGGTCCACGCGCTCGAAGGGCGATTGGCAAAGTTCGGTCAAGGAACCATTCACTATAAGTATTATAAATTCACGTGCTCGGCCGATGTCTTTCGCAAGATCAAAGATTCGTTTAATCAAAAGTCTTCGGGATCGGCAATCCGAACGCGGAACGATCGTCTTCGTGCGCTGGTGTATGGACCAACCATTGATCGCGTGATCGCCTACCGGGGCACCATGTATTATGAGGCACAAGGAAAGCAATGGCGGCTTGTTAAGAAGATTATCGAGGGGTATGGTCATAACATCGAGAAGCTGGAGAAACTGGCCGCGAAACTGCGCACACGTGCACCTGGTGAAAAAGTCAACGTGATGCTGCCACCTGCTGATGAAGACGTAAGTTGTAGCGGCAAAACTTTGCTGAGGTTGGAGAATAACAAGACATTGATTGAATCGGGGGTGGATCTTGGGATGAATTATCCCACCCTACGGTCCCTGGATATATCTTTAGCGCCCTGGCATAAGGCGCTGGAGAGCCGCCCACTGGCCAACCAAACGATAAGCGTAAAGGCTCAAGGTGGCGTATGGTCTATCTCGTATTCGGACAGGCTTCGCGGAGGCCGGGTTTCAGATGAAGTATCCGAATTTGATGCGGCTAAGGGATTCGCTCCCATTGGAATATATGGAACGGATAATAAGAGGACAACGTCTGAGACGCTCTTTCACTGCCATAGGGCAAGCGGGAATAAATATATTGTAGATTCGGTTCTCACGTGCCGCTACCCTGCTACCAAGCAGGCGGAACTTAGCGGTGAAGTCTACTTAATAGATAGTTGGAGCAACAAAGTCACGAAAAAAGATTTGAAGGTGAAATTGCCGAAGAAATATATCCTGATGGATGAAAGATCTGGCGAAGCAAGTCCAACCCTTAGGATCGTTGACAATAAATGAGTGAAACGGGGACGTAGCTGGAATTAAAACATCGACAGTAAAAAGACCGCGGATTTCGCGGATAACGCGGATAACCGGTTGGGTTCCATGCGCTGAGGCTGCCACACGCATTATTCACAACGATGCTTGATAACTGTCATGCGAATCAGAACTACTTTTTCTCCGCTGCCAATGCCGCAACGATCCCAAAATAATCTACGCTATTGAGGCTTGAGAGTAGAAAGTGGAAAGTATGCCGCAGGAGGATTATTGCTACCGCGACATCCGCTTTTTTGTGCCAGCCGAATGTGCTCTACTGCTCACCTATTCAACTTTCTCT
>JAJZGH010000375.1 GCA_021798635.1 Planctomycetota bacterium
CATCCATTGAGCCAAACCTCGCAACCAGAATACCGACCGCCGTGGCCCGGCCCCCATGCCGGTGAACCCCGGACAAACCACTACCGGAGTGTACCCAGTGAAAAAAACATTTGCCACACCGATCGTATAATCGCGGTAAAAAGGCCGGCACTATTTTGGAATCAGTACGGAACTCGCCGGGCTCGCGGGATCAACTCGGCGCTCACGTGGTCCGGCTGCGGCGTGCCCAATAATTTGTGCCGACCGGCGCGCCCATTGGCGGAGATGCGAAAATTTGGGGATTCGCGCATAATGGCGGGAGGTATTTCCCAAAGGCAGACGGGTGCCGGGAAGTGACCTGTTGCAGGAGCGTTATGGCTGTTTATCGCGTTGAAATTCATCCTCAAAATTCCGCCGACGATCCAGCCGGTGCTGCGGTGCTCCATGAAATTCAGCAATTGGGCATTGCTGAAGTGCATCAGGTACAAACGGCGCGCGTATTTTTGCTGCAGGGGGAAGCAGATATTCTGACACATGCCCACGTGCATAAAATAGCCGCCGAATTATTGGCCGACCCGGTGACGGAGCGCGTGGTGGTGGGGCATGAAACCGTCGGTGCCGGGCGGCTGGTGGAAGTACACTTGAAGCCCGGCGTTATGGATCCCGTGGCGGCCAGTGCGGAAATGGCCATTGCGGATTTACTGAATCTGCCCCGGCAACCCTCCACCATTCAAGTGCGCACGGGGCGGCGGTATGTGCTTTCGGGCCATTTAACCGCGGAAACTTCCAGCCAAATTGCCCGCCGACTTCTGGCCAATGATTCCATAGAGCAGGTTCGCGAAACGGCTTTTACGCCCACCGAGTTTCCGCGCGGCAAAGCCTATGAATTCAAGCGGCTGGAAGTGCCTATTCGCCAATTGACCGACGACCAGCTTCAGCAGTTGTCCCGGCGCGGCCATCTGTTTCTGGACCTGGCGGAAATGAAAGCCATTCAAGAACACTTTCTTCAATTGGACCGCGAGCCTACGGATGCGGAACTTGAAACGCTGGCCCAAACATGGAGCGAACACTGCGTTCATAAAACCCTCAAAGCCAAAGTGCATTTCTCACACCACCCGGCGGGCTTAAATGAAGATGATGTGCATGAACATCACACGGCCGGTGACCAGATGCAGACCATTGATAATCTTGTGAAATCCACGATTTTCCGCGCTACCAGGGAACTCAATAAACCCTGGACGCTAAGCGTATTTAAAGATAATGCCGGAGTTATTGCGCTCGATGACAAATGGGCTGTGTGCATGAAAGTTGAAACGCACAATCGCCCGTCCGCGATTGAACCCTACGGCGGCGCGGCCACGGGTATTGGCGGATGTATTCGCGATGTCATTGCCACAGGCGGGGGAGCCAAACCGATTGCCGGCACGGATATATTCTGCTTCGCGGATCCCGCCACTCCGGCGCAACAGGTGCCGGCGGGCGTTTTGCACCCGCGGCGAATTGCCCAAAGAGTTGTGGCCGGCGTGCGGGACTACGGCAACCGCATGGGCATACCCACAGTGAATGGGGCGGTCTATTTTGATCAACGGTACATTGGCAATCCGCTGGTGTTCTGCGGATCAGTGGGACTGTTGCCGCGGCATCTGGCGGAAAAGAGGGACGCCCAGGCAGGGGATCGGATTATTCTCATCGGCGGCCGCACGGGTCGTGACGGCATCCATGGTGCCACCTTTTCCAGCGACGTCATAACCGATAAACATGGCGATGAATTCAGCCACGCCGTGCAGATCGGCAACGCCATAACTGAAAAAAAGATGATGGATGTGATTCTCCAGGCACGCGATTGCGGGCCGCTGTACAACGCCATAACCGACTGCGGTGCCGGCGGGTTATCCAGCGCCATCGGGGAGATGGGATCCCATACCGGCGCCACGGTGGAATTGGACAAAGTGCCGCTTAAATATGACGGCTTGAACTATGCGGAAATCTGGATCAGTGAGGCCCAGGAAAGAATCGTCGTATCCGTCGCGCCGGAAAATGTTGCCCGGCTTCTGGAATTGGCGGCCGCGGAGGATGTGGAAGCCACGGATATCGGCGTATTTGACGGGTCAGGCAAATTGACGCTGTTGTATCAAGGGCAAAATGTCGGTTCCATGGCCATGGAATTTATTCATGAGGGTCTGCCGTGCCCGATTCGCCAGGCGGTGTGGCAGGAGCCGGTGTTGCCCAAGGCCACGGTCGCAGAGCCTGCGGATTATGCTCAAACGCTGTGCCAACTTCTGGCCATGCCCACATTGGCCAGTAAACACTGGATTATCCGGCAATATGATCATGAAGTGCAGGGATCAACCATCATTAAACCGCTGATCGGCCCCGGTGGCGACGGTCCCGGAGATGCCGCCGTGCTGGCTCCTGTTCCCGACAGCAAGCGCGGTGTAGCTCTGGCCAACGGCTGTCAACCACGACTCGGTGATCTGGATCCGTACCAGATGACCTTAAGCGGCATGGATGAAGCGATTCGCAATATTGTCTGTGTCGGTGGCGATCCGGACACCACGGCGTTATTGGATAATTTCTGCTGGCCGAAATGTTCCGACCGCATGCACCTTGGTGCTCTGGTACGGGCATGTCAGGCGTGTTACGACGGGGCGATGGCGTTTGGCACGCCCTTTATTTCCGGCAAAGATTCTCTGTCCAATGAATTTATCACGGATGAAGGCAAACGCATCTGTATCCCCTACACGTTGCTGATCAGCGCCATCAGCATTGTGCCTGATGTTTCGCGCTGCATAACCATGGACGCCAAGGCGGCGGGAAATTATTTACTGCTGGTGGGTCAGACGCATCGACACATGGGGGGATCATGGTATTACGCATTGCATCAGCAGAATGGCCGCAGCATCCCGGCGGTGGATCTGGCGACTGCGCCGGGCGTGCATCAACGGGTTGCCCAGTTGATCTCGGAAGGGCTGGTCGCTAGTGCGCATGATCTCTCGGAAGGGGGATTGGCGGTGGCCTTGGCGGAGATGCTTTTTGCCGGGCGGTTAGGTGCCGAGGTTGATCTGACTGGCGTTCCGCATGATCCGGAAGTGGATCGCGATGATATTCTCTTATTTTCCGAATCTCCCACGCGCTACTTGCTGGAAGTTAAGCCGGAACACCTTGATGACGTGTTGCGGCGGTTACGAACACTGGCCTTTGGTATTCTGGGCCGGGTGACGCAGAAACCGGACCTGCTGGTGCAATCCATCAATGGCAAAACAATCATCAACGCACCGGTGGAGCAATTCCGGCAAGCCTGGCTTGGAACGCTGGATTGGTAAACGTGACCCCGCGCCGCTTACTGGCATAGAGCGCGGACACAGCGCTCCGTTCTGCCGTATTTG
>JAJZGH010000117.1 GCA_021798635.1 Planctomycetota bacterium
TGTAATATAACCGGTGACATAACAAGCATTCAGAATCCGGGCTGTTTCATCCGCTGAACATCCGGCCACAAACCGTTCTATTGGTGTCCTGTCGCCCCGATTTTTTTGCCAAAGGCAAAAATAGAGCAGGAGCTTTGAGAGAGTAGATAGTAGAGCAAAATAAGGCTGTCGCAAAAGAGTGGCTGTCGCCGAAACGAAACACCCCTCCTGCGGTCTACTCTCCACTCTCTACTTTCATGGTGAGATAACCCATGGCCTTCACCTTTGAAAAACTTATCGTCTATCAGAAAGCAATTTCGTTCGCCGACAGTGTTTGTGCCCGCACTGAAAAATTCCCACGCGGTTACGGCTTCCTTTCATACCAGCTCAATCGAGCAACCAATATTACTATTTGCCGCCTCGTTCACCAGCGACCGATCCCCTCCGGCGGGTGCGAACTTGCCAGACGACTGCGGGCCTTTCTGGCTGGAACAACCAGTGATCGCCACCGCGGTTATGACCACCAAGCTTATGGCAAAAAAGCGTCCCCTGTTCATTGACCCGTCTCCTAATTCGCTCTCTGACTCATTTTCGGGTTTCTCCATCCGAACGCGCGAACTGGGTTTTGTCTTATGGCACAGCGCAGCCAACACATGTCATATCTACGCTATTACCCTTTGGAGTTCAGCGCACCCGTCCCGCAAAGACGGAAGATGGTCGGCCAGTAATCCATTCGGACAGCGTCGGGCAAATTCTTCTGCGGCAGGCGCGCAGTCGCTTTCGCGACCGGATAATTTTGGGTAGTTGTCGTGTTCGTTGACGGGGGCATCGTTGCCGTGCGCCCGAAGAAAATGGTTAATCCAAGTCTCTATATTTCGCTTTGGGACAACAATGGCAATTTTTTCATTCTTCATTCGAGACCTCTGCGCAGCTTGCTTCACGGCATCGTCATGTTGCCGCTTCCGATCTTCGACCTCACAATTGTCGGCATCGATGATGGAAATCAGACCTTCTGAAGCGGGAGGGCCGCTGCGCAGGGCCTGTACCTCAATCGGATACCGTTCCAGCACCCACTGCGTGGCGGCACCTTTGCCGCCCGGGCTGTTTTCAATATTGATATCATGCCGATTAATGCCTTTTGCAACTAAGAAACGATAAATGAAAGACCGCTGCTGCCGATCTTCGCACCGGACGATGATTTTGACCCGATTGCTAGGCATGAAGCCAACCCCGCGAAACCAATTCCGCAATACTCAGGGCACCATCCGTATTCGAGATTGCTTGGGATCGGCTTTCGGCATCGCCTGTTCGGTCGATCCACCGACCTGCACCGACTGCCAGCGAATTGATCAGTTCGGGGTGATGAGAGATCAGGATCGCCTGGCATCGCTGGCTTTGCGTTACGTCCAGCAGCATGTTCAACCAGGGGTTGATCTCACGAAGGGCAAGAAAATTTTCGGGCTCATCAATGCAAATCGTGCAGTCGTCGCTCGCGGTGTTCAGCAGGGTGTAGAGCATCAGAAGCACGCGCTGCCCATCGGATAACTCGTCAAAGCGACAAAAAAAAGGCTTCGCCCGTGCCTCCGCCGACGCCCCACTACGAAACTTCGCTTTGAGAATTTTCGTGTCGGCACCATTGGACTCCAAGCTCAGCCCATCAAAGCCGGTTATAGATTCCTCCAGTAGCGGCCGGAGCTTTGCAACTAACTCAAGGTCGAGGCCCGCCATCCGGCGGAACCACGCCACAAAGTTGGATGCGTCCCAAGCCAATACGGGGCTTTCCTCATCCGATTGGCCGGTGATGACGGCGGGGTTGAAACGCGCCACGATGAGGCGATCCATTCGGCTTTTGAACCAGGTCATCAATTGGTTTTCCGCACGCGGTTGGATGGAAGGTAGTGAGGATCGCGTCCAATCCGTGAGTTGGGATGGACCGCGGCTTCCATCGTCGCGATACAACTGAGCCGTTAATTGATTTCCATTCATAGCCGATTCGAACAGCGGCCGACCATCGTAGGTCAGCCTTTCGGTTTTGACCCGGCACCGCTTCTGGAAATTCTCTTGTTCTATTTCCAGACGATAAACGTACTCTCCATGACCATCTTTTCCATCCAATGCGATTTCAAAGGATTGCAATCCCACGTTCTGCCACCGAGTTCGCGTCGACTCGGGAAATAATTCATTGGTGATCGGGCTGACCGTCATTCCGTTCATCCAAACGGGCTCACCGCGAACGAAATCGCGGACAAGCCGCACGACGTCAAAAATCGTGGTTTTGCCTGAACCGTTGGGACCCAGCAGGAGGGTCAAGGAGTCAAGACCAACGCTAAAGTTAACTAATGTGCGGAAATTACTGGCGAATATTCGTTTAAGCATAGCAATGAAATCATACCGTGCCGCCAGTGGATTGCCAATAACAGCTACCGCCGAACTGGCTAACGCCCAGATGTTCTCAACTCCTCAGGCATACTTACTTAATGGGTTACCACTTCTTTCCCCACGCCGCGCCGCCAGGATGTTGCGATCCCGATGATGCTCTAATGCTTCTCCCGCGAATGTGCTACGGGAATGACCTGCGTAGTTGCGCTTCTGAAAATCCTTGTTCACCGGATGTCAGTGCGCCTGCACCATACCGACTTTTCCCAGATTTTTCCCCGGCAGGTGAAATTGTTGGCGTTTATCCCTAGAATTACGAATTGCTATGGAATGCTGCGGCGGAGATGCTGCGATTTATTGGAGTTTTATTATGACTGAAGCAACTGCATCTGCCGCGTCCGTCGGAGCTAATCCCGCCAGCGGCCGCCCCGGCGTGCCCGCGTCCGCGCACAGTGCGGTGAAGGATCAATCGGCCGCGACGGGCCAACCGGCGGTGCGGCGGCAATTTGTTTCGTTTTCCTTTTATAAGCTGCTGCCGGAGTTTCGCCGCCTGCCGCAAACGCAGCAGTCCCAGATGCTGGCAGAATTGGTTGCGCTGGTGCAGAAACAGGATCAGCAGAAAATGCTGCTGATTCCTTACAGCTGTGTCGGCACGCGCCCGGATGTGGACATCATGTTCTGGAAAATCAGCTACGATCTTGACGTGGTTCAGGAATTCACCGCTGCGATTCATCGGCTCCCGCTGGGGGGTTACCTCGTTCAGCCCTTCTGCTATCTGGCCCAGAGCAAGCGCAGCACCTACGTGGATAAAATTGATCCTGCCCATGATGACTCGCGCACCAGTATTGTTCCCGGTAAACGTAAATATATATTCGTGTATCCATTTGTGAAAACACGGGAATGGTATCTGTTAAGTAAGCAGACCCGGCAGGGCATCATGGATGAACATATTATGGTGGGCAACCGCTATCCGTCGGTGAAGCTTAATACCACCTACAGTTTCGGCCTGGATGATCAGGAATTTGTCGTCGCGTTTGAGACCGATAAACCCGGCGATTTCCTGGATCTCGTGCAGGAATTGCGGGAAACCGAAGGCAGCCGCTTCACGGTGCGCGATACGCCTATTTTTACCTGCGTGCAAACGCCGATAGAGCATATCGTGCGGCAAATTGCCGCTGTGTGATGGTTCAGCGGTGCGTTGCATCGATCATCGGAATAAGCCCGTCACACGGCCCGTCGGAGCATCGGGGAATTTCCATGAATTATAAAACGGGTATCGCCCTTGCCATTATTTTTATTATTATTGCCGGCGTGCTGGTATACATTTTTGTAGGACCTGCCTCCCTGGGTCAACCAACATATCGCACCCTGGCCCATGGGTTTATGACACCCATTAAAATCGACTACAGCATCAGCGGCCTGACACCGGCTGCGTCCGGTTCAGGAGCGGGTAAGCTCTACCTTCAGGCGTATCAGCAGGTTATTGCGTTATCCAACGATCACAATGCGGTGGCGGACCTTATGGCAACGCGCGGCCCTGCCGCGTCCCCAAAAATCCAGGCCATTGTTAAGCTCGTTGAACAAGCCGCCCCGGAAACCATGGGGCGAAAATATCTCCTGTTTGCCAAAGGCGTGCGGCTGCCTGAAGCGTCTGATGTTGTCGCGGATCGTCTGAACGCCATCGGCCAAATGACCGGTGCCTATGCCGCCGGCTGCATCAGCGATAAAACCCCGAAAGCAGCAGCCAAAGCTTTAACCGCGCTCTTGATTTTTGGCCATCGGCTCTGGCGGCACGGCCTGTTTGTCGATGTGCGAACCTGTGGAATATCGGATATGCAGTCTGCATCTGCGGGCCTGCGAATGGTCTATAAATCCGGCCCGACCAAAAATCAGTATGAATATGATTCCGCGACCAAACTTATCGGTGCGATCAATAAAGCCGCCGCACAGTGGTACAGCAAGATGAAAATCGTTGATGTGTCGAATCCGAATTCCGGTGACATGGCCAATATTGTCCGGCACGACCAGGACCTATCCTGGCGAATGGAGGCGATGGTTGAATTGGGCATTGCCCGATGGGCCACATCCTACACTCCGCGCGCCCATGCCATTGCTGCTTTCCTGAACCATTACACCACCGATTCCAACCACTGGATCAGGGCCGCGGCAAAAGTCGCTCATGGCATGACGCGCGACTCGCTGACTTCTCTATGATCTGTTGACCAATTTTCAACAAAACGTTAATATCATTTTAAGCGGAGAAATGCCACCAACTTCACGCTGAAGTTGGTGGAATCACGCAAAAAAAACAGCGCAGCTCGTTGGGTTGACACAGCTTGCAAGGTTTCGTAGAAACCTTCCATTTGAGGAAATAAAACAGTCCTCGGGGCGGATATGCAGGCTGGTTTTATGCCGATTCGGGATTCCAATCCCGTTATCAGCACGATCCGGGATACCGGGTCGATATAGATTGATGAATGGTGAAACAAGTGTTGTTTTCAGGACGCAATTTCCACTCTCGCGGGCTAACTGCCGCTATTGGATCGCTTCTTTCCGGTCTTTGGACCGTGGTGTTGGGTGATCCAGGTGTGGTGTTTCATGCTCAGCGGTTGGATAACAGGCCAATAAGCCGCTACGCCGCCCTTGCGCGCAGTGGAATTCTTGATTTGTTGACGCTCTGCCAAAGGTCTTGCCCCGTCTGACGGAAAGACTCTCACTTTCGCCCATCATCAAACTAACACGTGTGCAGCAGGCCTCTGCGTGCCCGCTTGGTTGCGGAATTCACGCAAGATCGCCCAGTCTGTGTCAACCTTCGGTCCGCATGGTGCGGAATCGGATTCGCGTGCATCCAAAGGCTACGGAAGGCGTGGGTGGAATGGTCATACATTCCGCTTGGGCCGCTCGACAGGCCGCAGATTTAAGAGGTTGACTATGCCCCACTATTTCGCGCACGAAATTGTTTCGGCGCTTCCCCTGGCCGCTACCACCGGTTTTGATCCCACGCTGGCCATTGTACTGGCGGCCATCGCCGGTTTGATCGTGGGATGCATCGGGTTGATGCTGGTATTAAAGGCCGGCGGAAACTCGGCGCTTTCCCGCGGCAAACTTGATGCCGATCGTCTGATTACCGACGCCAAAAGCCGGTCCGATGAAGTCCTGCGTGAAGCCCAACTCACCGCCAAAGATGCAGCCTTAAAACTCCGTGAGCAGGCTGAACGTGAAACCGACACCATGCGCGAGGAAATGCGCAACATCGAACAGCGACTCCTGCGTCGCGAAGATACCCTTGATCAGAAGCTTGATACGCTGGCCACGAAAGAAAAAAATCTCGATTCCATTGAAAAATCAATTCAGGAAAGAAATCGGACACTTCAAGTCAAAGAAAAGCAACTCGACGAATCGTTGGCCCGTCAGAAGGATATTCTGCTGCAGCTCACCAATCTCTCCGTTGAAGACGCCAGGCAATTGCTGCTGAAGCGCGTGGAAGGCGAAGTGCGCCACGACATGGCGGTGATGGTGGAAAAAATTGAGGAGCAGGCCAAAGACGAAGCGAAACAGAAGAGCACCAACATTATGCTCCAGGCCATGCAGCGTTACGCCGCGGAAGTCACCAGTGAAGGCACCACCAAATCCGTGATCATTCCCAGCGATGATATGAAAGGCCGAATCATCGGGCGTGAAGGGCGCAATATTCGCGCTTTTGAACAGGCGACGGGTGTGGATGTCATTATCGACGATACGCCGGGGGTTATCACGGTCAACTGTTTTGATCCCATTCGCCGCGAAGTCGCCAAGCAGACCCTGGAAAAACTCATCGCGGACGGACGCATTCATCCGGCGCGTATTGAGGAAATATTCCTGGCAACGCAGAAGGAAATTGAAAACAATATCCGCAATGTCGGGAAAAAGGCGGTCATTGAAGCCAATATACCCAATCTGCACCCCCGCATTGTGGAAATGCTCGGACGCCTGCATTACCGCACCAGCTATGGCCAAAATGTTCTCCGCCATTCCATGGAAGTCGCCTACATTGCCCAGATGCTCGCCGATGAGTTGCGACTGGATGGCACGCTGGCCCGCCGAGCCGGGCTGCTGCACGACATCGGCAAGGCCATGGATCACGATCAGGAAGGCGGACACCCGGCTTTGGGTATGGAATTCTGCCGCAAGTTTAACGAACCCGAAGCCGTGCTGAACGCCATCGGCGGCCATCACAACGATATACCTTCCACCACGGTATATACCCCGCTGATTATGGCGGCGGACGCCATCAGCGGTGCCCGTCCCGGCGCGCGACGTGAATCTCTGGAACGCTATATTAAACGTCTGCAGGAACTCGAAGGCATTGCCACCAGTTTCCCGCAGGTGCGTCAGGCGTTTGCCATCCAGGCCGGCCGTGAGGTACGTGTAATTGTCGATCCTGAAAAGTGTGACGACGCCAGCGCCCGTCTGATCGCCCGGGAAATCGCCAACCGCGTGCAATCTGAACTGACGTTTCCCGGAGAAATCCGGGTGACGGTGTTGCGGGAAATTCGGGCGGTAGAATTGGCACGATAAATGGAATGCCTCTATGGCTGGTGAATCAGCACACTCCACAAGCCACTTGCTGTCCCTGGATTCACCGGTCCAATTTGCGCTGGGGGTGGGGCCTAAACGAGCGGAATCGCTTCGTGCTCTGGGCGTGGAAACCTGCGGCGATCTGCTTGTTTTTTTTCCGCGTGATTATGCACAGTCGCAGGGACACGTTGCCGTCCAGCAGTTGCAAAGTGGTCAACTGGCCACCGTCGAGGGAGAAATCATACAAACCCGTGCTATGCGCCGCCGCCCATCACGTTTTGAAGCACTGCTGGAGGACCCATCGGGCCGCTGCGTTCTGACCTGGTTTAATCAAATGTTCATGGCTGAAAAACTGGTCCCCGGTGTGCGCGTTCGGGCTACCGGAAAAGTAACATTCTTTAATGGCCGCGCCCAAATGCTTCAGCCCCGCATCGAATTTCTCCACGATGACAGTTCAATCAATCAAGCTCCGGATTTAATACCCGTTTATCCCGCCTCCGCCGATTTAAGCAGCCGCGTCATCGCGTCGATCATGGAGAAAAATATCCCGCTGCTGTTGCCGCATATTCATGAATGGATTGCCGGTGACTTATTAACGTCCCGCCGCTTGATTTCGCGCCGGAAGGCCTATGAGCTTATCCACCGCCCCGGGGCATGGAAATTTGTGCAGATCGCCCGGCATTCTCTGGCGTTTCATGAATTTCTGCTGCACCAGTTAGCCGTGGGCATGAAACGTCACCACCAGCAACAGTTGGAAAACGGCCAGGCTCTGCGGACGGATGATGTGGTGGACAAACGCATTCGCGCTCTCCTGCCGTTCACCTTAACTGCAGCGCAGGAACGGGTGATCACCGAGTTACGGCACGACCTTGCCGCCCTCCATCCGATGAATCGCCTCGTGCAGGGTGACGTGGGCAGCGGTAAAACCGTTGTCGCGCTATACGCCATGCTTTCTGCCGTTGCAGCCGGTGCTCAGGCGGCTCTCCTGGCACCGACGGAAGTTCTCGCGCAGCAACACCTGTTTTCCCTGGAACAGTTCCTGGCTGCAAGCCGTGTGAAAATAGCATTGCTCACGGCCGCCGTCCCCGATGCGGCCCGTAAGAAAACCCTGGCCGGTATTCAAGATGGTTCCATCGGACTGGTTGTCGGCACCCATGCGATTTTAACCGAGGCGGTGCAATTTCATAACATCGCCATGCTGGTGGTCGATGAGCAACATAAATTCGGCGTGCAGCAGCGGGCGGTTATTCGTGGTCGCTATGCCGGCGTGCATACACTGGTGATGACCGCCACACCGATTCCCCGCACGCTGGCCATGGCCGTGTTTGGCGATCTGGACGTGTCAACCATTGATGAACTGCCGCCGGGCCGCCAGCCCATCGCGACGCGCGCCGTGCCGGCCGCCCGCAGGGATGAAGTGTATGCCTATCTGCTCAAGCAGGTGCAGGCCGGCCGACAGGGCTATGTGGTACTTCCGGCAATTGATGAAAATGCCGCCGAACTGCGTGGTGCTACGCGGGCTTTTAATGAACTTAAAGCCGGGGCATTGGCCGATTATCGCGTGGGACTGCTGCACGGGCGCATGGACGCACCGGCCCGGCGGCAAGCCATGGAGCAATTCCGCACCGGTAAGCTTGATGTGCTGGTTTCCACCAGTATTATCGAAGTCGGCGTGGACGTTCCCAATGCGACCGTCATGATTATTGAACACGCCGAGAGATTTGGTCTGGCGCAATTGCATCAGCTGCGCGGTCGTGTCGGTCGCGGCAGTCATAAATCCGCCTGCATATTACTGTTTGAAAATGATCCACCGGAACCGCCGCCGCGTCTGGCGGCCATGATAAAATATTCCAGCGGATTTGATATTGCCGGGGAAGATTTAAAAATTCGGGGCATGGGCGAAATTGTTGGCGAACGCCAAAGCGGCCGGCCTGATATGCTTTTCCCGGATCTGCTCCTGGATCCTTTTTTACTTCCCACAGCGCGTGAACTGGCACAGACGATTATTAAAGCGGACCCGCATATCATCGCCCCGGAAAACGGCGAATTGCGTCGGGAATTATCCGCACGTTTCAACGATGCACTGGCTCTGGCGGATGTGGGTTGAGGACAGCAGATGGCACCGCCCGATCTATCATGGCCTGATCGAAAGTTACTGACGCTGTTGCGGCGGCTGACAATTTGTCCGACAGCGGCGGAGCATTCGGCGCAGTATATCGGGCATCGCAGCAAGCGCCGAGGCGTAAGTATAGCGGCCGCAGACGCCAGAGCCTACGTTCAGGGCGACGATCTGCGACATCTGGATTGGGGGCAGTTGGCGAAGTTTGATCAGCTTGTGGTGCGGCTGTTTTATGCCCATCATGCCATGCGTGTGACCATTATCCTGGATTGCTCCGCGAGTATGGCATTGGGAAGTCCGCGCAAATTTGATTTTGCCCGCTCTCTGGCCGCATGTCTAAGTATCATTGCGCTTCATGGTCGCAATGAATTAAAACTTTTGCCTGCACCATCGGGCCGCACAGCGCACTGTGTAACCACCTCAGGCGGACAAGATGCCGCGATGGCCGACATTCTGTCGCTGCTCAAGACGCTTCCGCCAGGCGGAGTCATGGATATGCAGAAATTGCTGCACCGTGCAGCGCGACAGAAAACCGACAATCTGATATTGATCTCTGATTGCCTGCCGCCGCAGAATTTGACGAAGGCCTTCGCCGCACTGGCCGCGCGCTCGCAGCGACTGATCGTGCTGCACACACTATGCCCTGAAGAACAATCGCCACCGTTCAAACATCCGGTATTATTGCGTGATCCGGAGCTTGGTCGGCGGCAACGTATATCGGCGTCAGAAACCGCGAGCATGGCTTATCGCGCCGCATTCGCTCGATGGCGTGATGAGGTGTCGGAAAGTGTTAAGCGCTGTGGCGGGGTATATCGTTATATATCAACGTCTAATAGTATCGAAGAAGTTCTGGCGCAGCATCTTGCTGAAGTTCTCTTCACGCAGTGAAAAAAAGCGGGCCGCTAAAAAAAATAAAAAATTCCGGAATTTTTTTAATGACAAATGGTCGCAACAGCCGATAATAACGATGTCGTGATTTTTGTCTTTTCCAAAATTGAAAGGGGGTGATACAAATGGCGACGAAAAAGAAAGCTGCTGCAAGCAGCAAGAGCACGAAGAAATCTTCACCGAAGAAATCTTCCAGCAAGAGCACGAAGAAGTCCGCGAGTCGGAGATAATTGGTGCTCCATGCGATCTAACGCATCAGCCCGCGAGTGTTCGCGGGCTTTTTACTGCGCCCACCGACGATCACAAGCTGCACTGCCGCGTCGCGTCGGTGCCGGCAATTCGCGTCAACCCATGAAAAAATAAACATCAAGCTGCCACAGCCACCCGGCCTGGAGACAAATAGTCTGGGTCAGGATGATTTACACCGCCGCTTTGCGCCGGGTCAGCAGCCCCATGGCCACCACTGCCGTAAGCAGCAGAATACCCGCAGCCGGTTCGGGGGTCGTAACGATGGTAAACTGCGTGTTGTTTTGATAATACGCGGCACCCATGACGCCTGAAATTTGCGACGTGTCGATAACGCCGTTCGCAAAGCCCAGGTTACCGATGTAGCTTTGTCCCGGTGCCAGCGTGTTTGCCGCCATCGTATAACTGCTGGGCAAGCCGCTTCCGGAATTAATAATGTTTTCGTTAATAGTGGTATTATTCAGACCGAAGTCCAAATGCAGGTCATTCGAGGCATTCCATGTAAACGTGTAACTTTGGGTGGGGTCAATAACCAGTTCACCGCCCGACCAGTTCGTATTACTGATCGTTCCGATATCTGTCGGATAGGTCACGCCGCTAAGCGCTAATGTTGAATTGTAGGTATTGGGCGTGCTGGTATTAATGGTGAATGTGTAGTTGCCATCCGGGAACGCGGCATTGAGGTCGGCTGCGGTTGCGTAAAACTGCGAATACTTTAAACGGGTGTTACCGCCGTTGGCGGCATACGTGACGGTTCCGGTCGCACCAGCCGGCACTGCTAATGTTGAGCTTGCCAGTACCGATCCCGTTGCTCCGTAGGAAATCTGTGATGAAAACTTGTAGGCATTGGAAGTGCTAAGCGACGGTGTCACATCGCCCGTTTGCAAATATGTCGCGGTTTTACCGACGTCATATTCCCCGACATCCGTCACGGCCGCATGAGTTGCTGCGGCCGTCGAGAACGCAGCGGCTGTCGCCATGGCCATGAGCAGGCCCCTGGACCGGTAATTCTGGCGTGAAAAGCCTGTCGTCGGGCTAGTGTGTGCCTGGTGCATGATACTTCTCCTTCAAAAATATACGCATTAACGAAAAAAACAGTTCAGGATGAGCACTCTCACCTCATGTCCTTAAGTATAATCGTGCCATTTACCATTTCAAGACGCCTAAACAGGTGACACCAGATATTCGGCGACAACCTGACATCCCGGGCGATTTTCGGCGATAATAAGCGATGTGTAACCTAATAGACCGGGCTTGAATGAAAGGTGCGTTGTGATCGATCCTCAAACGCTGCGATTGTCCGAAGTACGCGATTTATTGCGCTTAATGGCACAATTGCGCCGCTTGACAGTCCTGCCGGCACTATGGCGCACCACCCTGGCTGAAGGATTGGCCAATATTTTAAACATGTATGTGGTCGCAATTTTTTACTGCGAGCAGCACGCAGCCAAACCTGATGAAATAACACCCCTGCCGGTCCTTCCGGAAGTTTGCTTTGCCAAACCCGCGCGGGCCCCGAACACCACCGCGATTCCAAAACTCTTGCGGACTCATCCCACCTGGGAAAAAATTAAAATATCCCGGCGCGACGGCAGCGCAATAGACAATAACGCCCAGAGTAAATGGACTGCCGATGATGCGGTATTCGGGAACTCCCGGGAAAAACCAGCGGTCATTGAACTTAATTTCCATGACGCCCTGCCGCCGCCCCTGGCCTTGCGGGGTATTACCTATCTGCTTTATTCCGACCTGATTGAATCAGCTTCGAACGAACCGGCGGTCCTGGTTCGATTTCTGCACAATGAATTGCGCCATCAACTTCTGCATGCCAATCTGGACACCGGGCAGAAAACGAAATTGCATGAAGGCCTGCCTAATCGCCAACGACAAATTCTTGATGGGTTACTTTCCGGGGAAGGCGAAAAGCAACTCGCCCAGGAATTGGGATTAAGTGTTCACACCGTCCACTCGTATATCCGACGTTTGTATCGCCGCTTCGGCGTGTCAAGCCGCGCCGAGCTTTTTGCGGTCTGTTACTCCGCCGAGGATGTGAACGACTCTTCCGTCAGCGAATCGGCTAAAGGATCAACCGTCGGCAAAGAGGTCCAATAGCGGCTAAAAGGCGGTTAATATCAGCCGTTTACGGCAATAATTGGCCATCCGGCGGCGACCTTGCGTCCAACGATTTGGAATCAGACGTAGATTTACGTATAATGCTCCTGTATGGGTCATGCTGGCGGAAACAAGCAGGCCCACCAGCCGTCTTTTTTGCGAGGTGATAAACCATGTCAGGGCCTTTTGAGACATTACCATTGGCGTTAGGTTTTGGAAATCTTTTCGACGGGCCGGATCTTTTAATTGTTCTGGCTATTGCGTTGATATTCTTTGGAAATCGGCTGCCGGGCGTTGCCAAGAGCCTGGGGCGTTCCATATTCGAATTCAAAAAGGGTCTTACCGAAACCCGCGAGGAACTCAATAAAGCGGCCAATGAAGAACCGCCGCTGGAGAAACCAGCCATCCAGGCACCTTCGCGGAAAACGGCCGACAACCCTTATCAGATTAAACAGGTAACCAACGTCAGCGACGAACCATAAGTTTCCATGACTTCATGGAAATGCTCCTTTCATAAAGGCTGCCACAACGGGCGGCCTTTATTATTTGATAGCTGTGCGGTGCGATCGGGCCTTGGGCGTTGGCGAATAAGAGAAATACCGCTCCACTGCCATCCGATAGCGAACTGGAATTTTCACATGGTCCGCCGGACTACCCCGGCCCCATCTCAGTTCAACAGACTCCGCCGCAGATTGGCTCGATGGAATATCTGTAATAACGGCATCGCCTGAATCACCGGCCCGATCTGACACATTGCTCTGGTTGGCCCCCACGGCCGCGTATCTGGTAATGCTTGCGCGGTCGCCATCGTCGCCGAATTCAGGATGTCGGAACATCACCACCTGGCGGCTCAGCCCCGTAGCCAGATATCTTTCAATCTGCTGATTTATTTTGCGCAATAGCGGCACGAAATTACCCTTAGATGAGGCGTGAATCGCATGGGCCGCAGCCAACAACATGGTTTTGGTTTGCGGTCCGACACCGGGCAGTCGCGCCGCAGCCAGTAGTTGCGCTTGCAAAGCTTCAGCGATGTCCTTGTCAGTACGCGCATCGTTGCCGGTACCGTGGTCGGCGGGGCGGCGGTGTGGCTTTATTTTTGCCGTTTTCAGCAAATGTGTTATGGACGCTTGTAGCTGTTTAATGGCATCAGTCGCCCGGTGCTGCGCGAAAAGTTGAGAACGGCTTACCCTCGGCGCAATTTTCATGGCGGATATTTGTGGCTTCTGCGCCGACAGATGTGAGTTACGCCCGCTGTTCGCCGCGCGTGCCGCTGTTACCCGCCCTGTCTTGGAGGATCCTTCCGTTCCTGTGTCCCGCCCCGCATGTGCCATCACGGCTTGCCCCACCCCGGCCGTAACCAACAGGGTGATAAATAACAATCCATTGGCGGCCCAGATTCTCTGATCCGCCGATGTGGAGAGTAAAATCTTAGTGGCCTGCGCAGGCGGGGTTTGGCAGCGATTCGCTGCGTCAAAAATAATCTTAGCGTCATGGCGGCCTGTCTCCTGGGCAGCGTTTGCCAGTACGTCCGCGGCGGTGATAAATAGTCCGGGCGCATTGTATTGCTGTTCCAGAAACAGAGCCGCATCAACGCCATTGGCCCAAGTTTCAGTCAGCAATCGCACCGCAATGACCATGCCGTTAAGAGCGGTGACATTGAACATTATCTCAAGCACCGTCATATGAAAGTACAGCATGACTATAAGAATCGGGAAGCACAAAATAAGCCCCATCGCAATCGCCCCGGCAACTCGTCGTGCGAAGACCCGCCGATTCAACTCCCGCTGCGCAATATCCAAGGCACGCACAAGAAAGCGTTCTGGCAAAGCAGTGTTGTCTGGAATTTCCATTTAACCTATTATACCGTTTGCAGCCCAAGCTTGGAAAATCAGTCACGTTCTGTCTCGCGTCAGCGGGTGTGGCAATTTTTCCGGGCACCCCGCATCAACTCGACCGGCGAGCCGCCGGGTTTATCCCGGTGGGCTTCAGCATTCCTGTGAAAAGGCGGCTTTTTTACCCCGCCCGGAAAAATTGCCACGCCCCCTTCAGCGAACAAGCTATTGTTCGGCACGTCAAACCGGGGTATTGTAATTCGATGCGAAAGTGTGCCTGACAAATAATTTCGTCGGCCGTATTTCGGAGCGCCCATTGGGTATTGAAGAGCTAACACACCTGGATCAACCGCAGGCGGATAAATGTCCGTCGGCCGAATTGTGGGTGGATCAGTA
>JAJZGH010000376.1 GCA_021798635.1 Planctomycetota bacterium
AGCAACCCTTTTCCACTCTTACACCTGTTATTCGTGCTAGCGACACAATGCGCCCCACTCGCAGGCATTTTTGTTTTACGCCAGCCGCTGCTACTTCGCCATGCGCCGCAGTACGGTGTGCAGGATTCCGCCGTTGCGGAAGTATTCGACTTCCACGGGGGTATCAATGCGGCAGGTGGCGCTGAATTCAATTTTTCCGCCATCCTCTTTTACGGCTATTACTTTTACGTCCTGCCGCGGGGCCAGAGCATCGCTCAGCTGGATTTGAAAAGTCTCTTTGCCGGTCAGGCCGCAGCTTGCGGCGGTTTCGCCTTTTTTAAATGTCAGGGGCAACACGCCCATACCGACCAAATTGCTGCGATGAATGCGTTCAAAGGATTCCGCAATCACTGCCCGCACGCCCAGGAGGAACGTTCCCTTGGCCGCCCAGTCCCGGCTGGAGCCCATGCCGTAATCTTTACCGGCCAGAACAATCAGGGGCACACCGGCCTGCTTGTACTGCGTGCTGGCATCAAAAATCGGTTTCACTTTTCCATCCAGCAGATCGGTGGTGACGCCGCCTTCGGTTCCTGGTGCGAGTTTATTTTTCACGCGAATATTGGCAAACGTGCCGCGGGTCATCACGCGGTCATTGCCCCGGCGAGCGCCGTAACTGTTGAACATTTTAACTTCGACCCCATTTTCCATAAGGAATTTTCCAGCCGGGCTATCTTTCTTAATGGAGCCTGCCGGGCTGATGTGGTCGGTGGTAATGGAATCACCCAGAACCGCCAGACATCGCGCCGCATGAATCGGCTTGATGGGTTCAACAGTCGGGCCAATGCCGACAAAAAACGGCGGCTCCTGAATATACGTGCTCTTCGGATTCCATTCAAACTGATCGCCCGTACTGGTTTCAATGGCTTTCCATTCCTCGGAACCGGCAAATACATTGGCGTATTCATGATTGAACTGGGAACTTAATACCGACTTGGCGACGGCATCGGCGGTTTCTTTCTGGCTGGGCCAGATTTCACGCAGGTACACGGGTTTGCCGGATTTATCCACACCAATCGGATCATTATTCAAATCAATATCCACCGTGCCGGCCAAGGCGTAGGCTACTACTAGCGGCGGAGAAGCCAGATAATTGGCCTTCACATCGGGGCTGATGCGACCTTCAAAATTCCGGTTTCCCGACAGCACCGCCGCCGCGACCAGATCATGGGCGTTGATGGCCTTGCTGATCGATTCCGGCAGCGGGCCGGAATTTCCGATACACGTCGTGCATCCGAAGCCCACAAGATAAAAACCGCAGGATTCCAATGCTTCCACCAGGCCTGCGGCTTTCAAATATTCCATGACTACCTTGGAGCCGGGGGCCAGAGATGTCTTTACCCAGGGCTTGCGCGTTAAGCCCCGCGCGGCGGCCTTTTGCGCCACCAGCCCGGCCGCCACCATCACACTGGGGTTGCTGGTATTGGTGCAACTGGTAATAGCTGCGATGACTACAGCACCATGTTTGAGTTTGAAATTTTTTCCGTCATATTCAACCGGCACGCCGTCCAAACCAGGATCAGCTTTTGCCGGTGCCTGGGCCAGTGCTAAATTTCCGCCTTCATCCTGCCAGCTTTCCATGTTGGAGCCGCGGGTCGCGCCATTCTTGCCGTACGTTACGGATAAGTCCTGCCGCCATTGTGATTGCATGGCGGTCAAGGCGATACGATCCTGCGGGCGTCGCGGTCCGGCAAGCGAGGGTTCCACACTGTTTAAGTCCAGTTCCAAGGTGCTGGAATAGATAATTTCATTGCTTTCATCCCGCCACAGGCCTTGGATTTTGGCGTATTGCTCAACAGTTTTAATGAGATTTTCATCGCGGCTGGACAACCGCATATATGTTAAGGTCTGCTCATCAATTGGGAAATAGCCGATAGTGGCTCCATATTCCGGAGCCATATTGGCAATGGTGGCGCGGTTGGCCACGGGCATATCGGCCAGGCCGGGGCCGTAAAATTCAACAAATTTTTCCACCACGCCGTGCTCGCGCAACATTTGTGTAATGGTAAGAACCAGATCTGTGGCAGTACATCCGTCCCGGAGTTTACCGACCAGCTTAAAGCCCACCACTTCCGGCAGCAGCATGTAAATGGGTTGCCCCAGCATGACCGCTTCCGCTTCAATACCGCCAACGCCCCATCCCACTACGCCCAGGCCGTTAATCATCGTTGTGTGGGAATCGGTTCCCACCAGAGAATCTGGATAGAGCACCGCATCTTTTTCCCAGACAACCTTGGCCAGGTATTCCAGATTGACCTGATGCACAATACCCGTTGCCGGCGGCACCACGCGGAAATTATTAAACGCCTGCTGTCCCCATTTGAGGAATTGATAGCGCTCCTGATTGCGTTCAAACTCCAGTTCACTGTTAATCTGCAGCGCCGCGCCACTGGCAAACGCATCCACCTGCACGCTATGGTCGATGACCAGATCGCAGGGCACCAGCGGATTAACTTTTTTCGGATCACCGCCGAGGCGCTTCATCGCCGCCCGCATGGCCGCCAGATCTACCACAGCCGGCACGCCGGTGAAATCCTGCAATACAACGCGCCCCGGCATGAATGGTATTTCAGCCGATCCGGTGTTTTTTGCGTCATATCGCAACACCGCTTCCACATCTCTGGTCGTTACCAGGTGGCCGTCACAATTTCGCAGGCAAGCTTCCAGCAGCACTTTAATGCTATAGGGAAGATGCTTTACCGAAGCAATTTTATTCAAGGCATCCAGACGATAAATCGTCTTTTTGCCCAGGGGTGTGTCGATGACGCTTTGTGCAGAAAAGGGGTTATGAGTGGCAGGGGAAGACATTTATAAACTCGCTTTCGTAGCAAATCCAACAATTCCAAGGGAATCATTTTATCGCGCCGGAAGCGAGTTGGCACGTGTCAACGGGTTATTTTACCGCCAATGGCCGCGCACCCAGACATAGCGGCCCCAGTAGGGGCGCCAGACCCAGTGGCCGGGAACCCACTGCCCGCGCGGGGCGTCGCCTGCAATAACAACCCCGGCGATCGGCGGCCCTGGCCGGGCGACGATAACGGTGCGCGTAGCGCAACCGGTCAACGCGGTGACACTCAGGAAACCTGCGACTGCAATTTTTACGGCCGATATTTTCATGACAGTAACTCCGTTCACAGGAAAGCTTCAGGCCTTCCTGTTGGAGTTACACGCACCATGCGGCATAAAGTGTCAGAAAATCTTGAAACCGCAGTTTTAAGGGGCCTGTCCGATGGTTTATCGGCCGGCCTTCAATTGGCGTTCGGCTTCGGCCCAGTCCGAGGTCGCATCGCCGGGGCCAAATCCGCGAGAT
>JAJZGH010000118.1 GCA_021798635.1 Planctomycetota bacterium
CTCAAGGACCAGAGGAACGCGAACAGGGCGACCGCCGCTATGGCCCAGATGTATCCAACGCTGTTGCCCAGGTGCCACCGCGGATAAATCATCAGCAGCGGGTGAGGCCAGAGTAATTTGATAATATAGAACCAGAAGGCGTGGCCCGCGATTAAAATCCGCTGTCCGATGGTAAATCGCCAATCCGCTCCATGTGTGCCCACACTGGTGTGCTCCACATGAATCGTCACCATGCCGATGATAAACGCGATAATAAACCAGGGTATCAGCCGAAGAACAATTTCCCGGTCACGCCAGCGGTCTTTCCACCAGAGAATCACCAGAATGGCCACCGGCAGCGTGCATACCGCGGTTTTGCTTAACAATCCGAGCAAAAACAAAATGGTTGAAATAACATAGAGCTGATGATTCTGATAAAGCTTTTCGGTATTTACGGAACTGGATGGGGCAGCAGCTTTCGGCCCCACATCGATAAATTTCAGAAAGCTCAGCAACGCCAGAAAATAAAAAAAGCCCGACAACAGATTCTTAATTTCCGCCACCCACCCCACGGTCTCCACCTGAATCGGATGGATGGCAAACAGAGCAGCCACCAGCCACGCGGATCGTAATTCCAATCGCCGCAGAATAAGCCAGAGGAGAATGGCGTTGGCGGCCTGAAATAATACATTCACCAGGTGATAAGGCAGGGTTTGCAGACCCCACAGATGATATTCAATGGATAAGACACTTAATGTCATCGGATAATATTGCACTTCCCCCATGGCCTTGGTGGAAAGCCAGAATATTTCAAAACCCCGCCAATGATGGATCAGCGGATTGTTGGTCAACCAGGCAGCGTCATCCCAAAGAAACACGCCCCAGCGCAGTGGATAATAAACCGCCAGAGTCAGCAACAGCAACCCGGCAATCCCTAAAATAGTGAGCCATTTCCCGCGTCCAGCGGACGTCTTCGCCAGCGCGGCCGCTTCGGGCGTTGGGGCTGCGGACTTGGTGGGGTTCTTTCGCTTCATTCCATACTCTTTATTATCTTACTTTCCGTGCGTTTGACGTACCTGCGATAAACGCTTCTGCCGCCGCATCAGGCGCTTGACGATGGCAGATTGCGCGGCGGCCTGCCGCGGATGATGCAGCGCCATGAAAGCTGCCGCCAGGGCCTGATGCGTTTGTATCCGCCACGGCTCGGGTACACCATGCGCACCTAACGTATGATGTTCCAGCCGCAGTTGCCGGCCTAAAACCAGGACCGTCTGAAATTCCTTTGCGGCGGCGGCGGCATGTCCATGCTGCAGAAGAACCATGCCATAGGCAAAATGCCCTTGGCCGAAATCAGGTGAGGCTATCAGGGCTTTGCGGTAATAGGGAATTGCTTCTTGCCATTGCCCTTCCGCATTCAAGCTGCTCGCGAGACCAAAAAGCGCCTTGGTGTCCCGCGGTTCATATTTTATGGCCGCCCGAAAATGAGGTATGGCCCGCTTGGCATGTCCAGCCCGGGCCAGCATGGAACCCAATTTGGTTTGCAGATCAGCCGAGCGCGGCAATAATTTGACACCGTGTAAAAGGTCCGTATATGCCTGCCGCCAATCGCCGATTTTTTCATAGCAGTCAACCAGGTGCGCGATAATCGGAGGCTGTCGCGCGGCCACAGCCAGAGATCGGCGGTAATAGGGAATAGCTTTGGCATACTGCCCAAGATGTCGATACACGTCACCCAGGTTAGAATTGACAATCAGATTCCCGCCATGCGAAAGCTCATTGGCCCGCTTGAAAAGCACCAGCGCCCCGGCGACGTGGCCTTTCTCGTATTCATACACGCCCACACGTTCCATGGCCAACCAGCAATCCGGATTGTATTTGATATTATGTGTCCAGACGCGCAAGGGGGGCGTGTAAATTTCGCTCTGGGCCCAGGTCATGGTTCCTAAGGCCAGCAATACCAGAACGGAAACCAGCCAGCCCAGCCAAGCACCGCTGCCGCGGACATTTGGCGGCACATTCGCCGACGCCTGCCCCTCCACCGGCACGCCCGGATCGCCAGAAGCTTTATCTGATTGCCCCAGGCGACTGAAAATTCCAGCGGCGGTCTCGGTGACCAGCACAATTATGCCGATGCACGCCAGATACTGATAATGATCCGCGACAAAAGTATATTCCTCGGTGTAAAAGGCAATGAAACCCAGCAAGGGGGAAATCATTAATCCGTAAACACAAACGGCCACAAATGGTCCACGTCCAATTTTTTTGGAGAATGCCAGGAGCACCACGGGGATAGCAAAAGCGGTAACCGGAAAAATCGATTCCCACGCTGCCGGATGGCTGATATGCCAACGCGGATAAACCGCCATCATGGGCCAAGGCCAGAAAAGTTTATACGGATAAAACCAGAGATCTTTACCGGCAATAATTAAATGCTGGGCCATGGAAAAATGGAAGCCATGCCCCTTGGCTCCAGCCTGGCCATGCTCAATGTGAATGGTCATCCCGGCAGCCAGAATTCCTAAAACCATCCATGGGACCAGCAGCAGAATATCGCGTTTATTGATGAACCCGCGTTTCCATACCAGCACGAAAAGCAGCACCACCGGAACAACGCAGGCATCGGTTTTAGAGCAGAGGGCCAGGATAAACGACAGCGTCGCCAGAGCGTACATTTTCCATTGCCGCGCGGTTAATATGGGTTCGTCAGCGGGGCGGTCGCCGGTAAAATCCGCAAAACGTGTCCAAGCCAGAATTGCGGGAAATAAAAATAGAGCTGAAAGAAGACTTTTTTGTTCCACCGCCCAACCGACGGTTTCCACCTGAACCGGATGAATCGCCCAAACTGCCGAGGCAATCCAGGCGCTGCGCAGGCCAAGGGCCTTGAGAATCCGCCACAGCAATACCGCATCGGTCGCCTGCATCATGATATTCAGCAGGTGATAACCCATCGGGTTGGCACCCCAGATATGCCATTGGATATTAAAAGCCGTAAAGACCATCGGGTAATATTGAATGGAATCATGGGGATTCAACCAGATGTTCCAAAGTCCCCGCCAATGATGAACAAAGTGATTATGGACCAACCAGCCGCCGTCATCCCAGATATACCCTGCCGTATGCAGGGGCCAATAGGCCACCAGCGCCAGCAGAAAGATCGTCACGGCACCAAGAATAAATTTCCCCTTTGGCGTGAGGCCCTGCGCCGGATCAATAGCGCCGGGGGCCGCCTCCGAGGGGCTATGAGAATCAGCGGATAGCGGTGACAATTCGGCCATAAGCTGTATTTGAACATAACTTGCCCGGCATGGCAAAGAAGGCCGGACGCCCCGCACGCACCCTGCATAGAATCACAACTGAAAATCGTAAAGGCTGCCAAGCTGCAAAATCGCCGTAAGTTCATCTAGCGCCTTACGCGATTCCCGCAACAACGCCGGATCAGCAAGATCAGCGGGAGCCAATGATTCACGATAATGCTTTTGCACCCAGTGCGTGAGCTGATTATAAAGCTGCGGCGTAAGACGCACGCCTTGATGCATGGCCGCCAGTTCCTTTTTGGTCAGCACGACGCGCAGACGTAAACAGGCCGGCCCTCCGCCATTCAGCATGGACTGCCGCACATCTACAAATTCTACAGTCCTGAAAAGCTGCTGCTGTTGAAGCAGGTCAATTTGCGCTTTGGCTGCCGGATGGCTGCGGCATTCCTCCGGCGCAATCAGCGCCATGGCACCATCGGAAAGTGTTACCAGTTGGCTGTTAAAAAAATAGGTCTGCACCGCATCCTTCAGGGATAAGTTATCCTCGATAATTTCCACGATTCGCGGCGGTGCACCGATCAGGCGGTGACAGGCTTTTCGCAGCACCGCAATGCTGGAACGATCAAACGCCTGCTGATGATAAATCAGTACATCCAGATTCCCCATGGCCACGAGATCAGCATGAAATGCTCCGGCATCGATACACTCTCCGGCTCGCTGAATTCCGACGGCCTGATCTTCACGGATGCAGTGTCGGTGCCGCACCGCAATGCCGGCCCCTAAGCTTTGCCGAGCGGGAAATCGGTGCAGATATTCCTGCTGCTGGTAAGGCAATCCCGAATCAAAGGCAAAAACCTCCAGACCTTTCCCGCCATGCGACGCAGCCAGACGCAGGTAATTGGCGGCACCTTCATCCCGCAGCGCCCATGCGCCGGGCAGGGGATCATGCACCGTAAAATAGCGGGTATTGGCAAACAGGGCGCGTAAAATCCGGGTATTGACAACCGGTTCCAGCGACCGATGCAATTCGGATAAAAGATTAGCGGGAGTAAAATGCACTTTACCGTCAAATGTATCGGCGGACGGTGATACCGTCGCCGCATTGGCCGCCCACATCGCTGAACTGCTGCTGCAGTTGGCCAGCATCAGGGGATTATCCTTAGCGGCTTTGGCAATAATCGCCTGATCCGAGCCTCGAAAACCCAACGCCCGCAAAAATGGAAGATAAGGCCGCTCATGGGGCGGCAGCACCGCCTGCGGCACACCCAGTTCCATGAGCAGCCGCATTTTATCCAATCCCTGCAGCGCCGCCTTTCTGGGATAGGACTTGCGCCCGCGATTGCGCATCGACGCCAGATTACCGGCGGCCAAACCACCATAGTTATGCGTTGGGCCTACCATGCCATCCAAATTCAGTTCCACTGCTGGTATCATGCATTAAACTCCACACTTTACCCTTGGTTCGACAACGGCGCACGCCTGAATTCTCACCGCTGCGCATTGGCATCTTTTCCGCAGCGGCGGGCGAAGATTCTACGGCCCCGCCTTTTTTTCGTTAAGTTCCTCATCTCGCAGCAGAGGCTGTCCTTCTTCGCTATTTGCTGATGGCACCAGCAGCACAAAAGCCGTCCAGGTAGGCAGCACGGCCACACCCGGAATCGCTTCGGCAATGCACGCGCAAATCATAGGCCACTGAAAGCCCAGAATCAGCGCCAGCACAATTGCCGTCACCACATCCGCCAGATCATCTATCGGGTCAAGAAAGCCGATCAGTCCGCCACATAACACTCGCAAGGTATCATTGGAAATCGCCACGCCCAGCGCCAGGATTTTTCTTCGCCGGCTCACGGGTCTGGAATGCATAACTGCCAGAAACGGATTCAACATATTGACAGGTTATATCAGATGGCGCGCGATAACCCCAATTTGTTGCTATGACACCAACGGGACAGAACCGCTGATTTTGCGGATAACGCGGATACAGAGAATCGGGCTGCGGCCCGATTGGAGCAGGGAAATTTGGAGCAGGGGAACAGGAGAGCAAATAAGGTGGGGGGATGAAGAGCGGCCGTCGCCATGCGGAGACAAGGCCGTCGTTCATCCGCGCAACCCGCGGTATCCGCGGTCTTTTTTACCGTTTATTTCGGATTGCACGCCACGCCGCCGGGAGGCTAAAATTAGGGCTCCCGCGGAAATCGCGGCAAATCCCAAGACCGCAGGCTCCGGGACGGGATCACCGCTGATGGACATCTGGCTCCATTGCACATCGCTGTTGTTGCCGCCATTGTTATCAAAATATTGCACCTGTGTCGGCCCGCCGGAAAGCATATTTATTTGTCCGGAAAATGTCACCGCCTGCCCCGTGCCGGTATCGCCTGAAGCGGTAAGGGAATAATCTCCTAACCCATTGAGCAATGTAAATTTGAAGATGTCATCAATCTTATAATTGTACAAAATGTTGGACTGCTGCACCGTGCCCGCGGCGTCGGTGGACCAGTAGGATGATCCGCCGCCGAATGCGGTCATGGCAAACAATACTTTGCCGGAAGCGTCCAGCAACCGCCACCCCATATTGGAATCCGCGGACGCCGGGTTTTGCGGCGTAGCGTGGTTGGCCGCGGTCTGTGCATTGTTGAGATTTAAGTCCGTGGTGAAAGTTTGACCCGCAGCCAGGGCGGCGGTAAAGGGTCGCGTGGCCGTGGTGATGTCAGTATTCAGACCCGTGTCGCCCGCCGATCCGGGATAAACATAAATATCAAAGGCGGGCGTGGCGACGGGAATACCGGTGTTGCTGGTCATGATCAGGCCACCGCCGCCGCCGCCCCCGCCGGAAGGTCCGGAATAATTGAAGTTCACGTTCCATTTTCCAAACCCTGATCCGAAGTTATCGCCGTTAAAGGTGGAATTGGCCTGATAATGTGTAGCATTGTCGATGGCGGATGCCGCCGTTACCGTCGGCAATGCTGCCTGATAAGCGCTGACATAACCCACCTTCATATCATAGGTGCCCACGCCGGGCGTTTGATAATTGGTGTAGCTGCCGCCCACGGCCAGGTTCATGATAATATAAAAGCTCTGATCAAAGGGCGCATTACTATCTCCAGCCGGCGCGCTGGACGGCACCGTCCAGCCACCCGATTGGGTTTCATACAAGTTCCCATCGACATACCAATTCAGCTGCACCTGTGTGCCGCCGGACCCGTTAGAAATCGGCTCCCATTGCAGATCGTACGTATGCCAGGAGGTTGTGGACTCATTATATGGCAGGGTATAGACCTGATATTGTGTGTTCTGGCTGTTGTAACTGGTTCCCGAATGCAGGCTCCCCTGCACCTGATTGGTACCGGAACCTTGCGATTCCAAGACATCAATTTCACCGGATTGCGGCCAACCACCATAGACGGAATCTGTCGGCATCATCCAGATCGCGGGCCAAAGCCCGGCACCAGCGGGCAATTGGGCGCTGAATTGAAAGAGACCATAAGTCTGGCTGAAAAGGCTTTGCGTGGTAATGCGCCCCGAGGTGTAATACGTGCCACTGGCGGTGGCCGTGCCGATGGCTTGAATATTCAGATTTCCGCCTGACACATTTACATTATTAGATGAATTAGTATAATTTTCCGATTCACCATTACCCCAGCCGCCACCGCCCAGATCATAGGTCCAGCCGTTAAGGGAGGAAGCACTGCTGAAGTTGTCACTGAATGTTGAATTCCATTGCAGACCCGAGGGAGCTGCAACCGCGGGTGCAGCAATCGTGGATGCCCCGGCAGAAGCAGCGGAAGCGCTGATCGCCGCCGCCATCAGCAGCGAAGAAGCTGCGGACCGGCGCGCCAGCAGTGATGATTTTAACAGTTTTGTGTTCAGTGATTTCGCCATGGGTTGTCTCCTCCAGTTTATGAGAACATAAAAAAATAATTTATCTCAGCGGCTACCTTCATCCCGGAATTAAACGGCCGCCCGAAGTCGCGATGGCGCGGTGGATCAGAGTCATGTTGCAGGCGCACCATCAGCGGGCTACCCCTATTGGGGACAGAGATCATTGGCAAGCACTCGTTACGCCGGATTAAACCTGCCATCGCGAGTAGTACGGCTGGCTATTTCCCCGTGTTGGGAGCCGCGGTAGTGCCATGGAGTTCCAACTGTGTAGGCAGCACACGCTGAATCAGCGGCTCCGCCGAGCCGTTGCCGGGCCAACTTAGCAGGCTGCTAAGTGCTTCAAAAGCCTCGCGGCCAATTTCCTGGGCATCCTGGCAAATGGCCGTGAGTGTGGGGTAAGTCAGAAAACGGATATCCGAATCATCAAAACCGATAATGGATAAATCATCGGGAATTTTCCAGCCGATCTGCTGCACTTCACTTAGCACCCCTACCGCTGTCATCGGATCCGTGCAATATAAAGCGGTCGGACGATCGGGCAGCGTGGCCAGGCGACGCGCCCATTGCACACCGCCCTCCCGGTGAGCGGGCACTCGATAAATATATCTCTCATCCACGGCCATACCCGCGGCAATCAAAGCTTCTTTATAACCGTTAAGGCGGTCGGTATGATCTGAATCGTCCACCACATTAATCGCAATACCGATGTTTTTATGGCCCAGTTGAATCAGATGTGCGACGGCCTCCCGGCTGGTGGATTGGCTGTCGCTGGCGATAAAATTTATTTTGTCCGAAATAAACCGGTCACCTACCACTACCGCCGGGAAACCTTCCTCGGCAATTTCCTCGCAGGTATGCCGCGTTTCGGTGGTGGTGCGCAAGACGGCACCGCGAATGCCTTTGCGAATGCACATCTGGGAGAAGGATTCATGCGGTAATACCGCCCGGCGTACGTCCAGAATCAGCAGGTCAAAGCCAAACTGGTCCATGCGTTGGCTCATACCCTGCATCAGGGCCGCATCAAAGGGCGAGCCTAAAGATGAATCGCCGGTGTACGCGAACGCTATGTTCATGGTTTCTCGCTTACCAACGGCGGGAACGTACCGCGACCGGTTCATGGCTTTCACCACGCGCTGCCGCACTTTGGCCGCGACAGCCGGGTGATTGTTCATCGCCCGGGAAACCGTAGCGGGCGAAATGCCCAGTTCCTTGGCTATTTCTCGAACCGATCCCATATCCTTCACCGACCTCTCAAAAGGAAGTTTTAATGTCCGGCTTTCGCCAAAGCATACGCTCTGACAAAATTGATTTCCATATCATAGCGTCCCGGACCGGGAGTTTTACCTCCCACGTAATTACCCCCGACCGCCATATTCAATATTATATAGAAGCTTTGATCAAATGGCGCATTGGGATGGCCCGTTCCAGCCGTTGTTGGAACAGTCCATCCGCCCTTTTGGGTTTCATATAAATGTCCGTCGACAAACCATTGGATCTCCACGTGGCGATGGTTGGGGTGCAGCGGATCGGCCACGGGTTCCCATTCCAGATCGTAGGTATGCCAGCCGGTGGTGACTTGATGGTGCGGTAATTGATACACCTTGGTTTGCGTGAAATCGCGGCCGGCAGCACTGCCGGAATGCAAGCTGCCCTGCACCTGCCCAATGCCATTACCACGCGATTCCATGATGTCGATTTCGCCGGATTGCGGCCAGGTGCCATAGGAAGAATTTTCCGGCATCATCCAGATGGCAGGCCACAGGCCTTTGCCTTTCGGCAACTTGGCACGGAATTCAAAGAGGCCATATTTCTGGCTGAAAACATTACGCGTGGTGATGCGGCCGGAGGTGTAATGGACCTTACCATGGCGTTTTTCACCGATGACCCTGATGTGTAATTTGCCATGGGCCACAAACACATTTTTCTTAGCGTGGGTATAAACCTCGGATTCACCATTACCCCAGCCGCCACCGCCGAGGTCATAATGCCAACCCTTCAGGTCCGCCGCACCGTGATTGAATTGGTCGGCCCAAGTGAGCTTCCAGTGCAGTCCCGCAGGTGCGGGGATCTCCGGCGTCTTGTGGGTTGGCATGGCCCCGCCGCAGAGGGCGGCCAGCAGGACGGCGGAGAGGCCTGCGATGCCGCTTTTAATCCACTTATGTGATCCTGATTTCTTCATAATTTTTCCTGACCTGTAATATTTTCGCAACGATCAGAACAAGCCGATGGTGGACGGCAGGTCCGGGTTATAGATATTCTGCATCCGCAATCCCTGGGTCCCATTTGCGGAAGGCGAGGTCTTCGCGGCACCCGCGACGTTGTTATTGATCGGCAGCGTTTCAGCGTGGCCGTCAAAGAACAGGCCGTTGGCTTCGCCAGTATTCGGCGAGTCCTGCATGTGGCGGTAACGCATGCCGGTCTGATTGTTGATCGCGGGCTGATTCGGCTGAAGAATATCCTGATTGACGGTTTCACTAGAGGAAAACCCGTTGGCCGGAACCAGATAGTTCGGATCGCTGACGTACGGCTGAGCCGCGCTGGGATTGCCCGCGCTATTCTGGATCCAATCGCTCATGATCATCCAGCTTCCACCCCATTGCGATGTTTGTGTCGCATCACCAATGGCGATAGCGCTTCCGGGGTTCTGGACGTTTGACGCACGCATGTTAACCTTGTCAATGTTATCCCAATAGCCGCAGCCTGGGCCGGCATAGGTCCAGAAATAATTTGGATTGGCGGCGTAGCTCGACCAATACCATCCCACCTGAACGCCCCAAGCCGGCCCAAGAGTCGGTTTGATTTGAGATGCCGGACAGGTAAATGTTCCCAAGTAGGCGGGGCCGGATTGTGACGCCACGGGGTAGTTAGGCGTTGACCCGCCGATCCCGTTCCATTGGACGTACCGTACCGGGTCCAAGCCGACGTTATAGGTATATAACAAGATATTCCATTCGGCGGGCGGATAAAGGTTGTAACCGCCGTTAATATAGGCATTGCCGGAGGGGATATTCCCCTCATAGGTATTTTCATATTCCGCCAGAATCTCCCCAATGCTGTGCATGTTGGCACCACACGCGGTGGTCAAGGCCTCTTCCTTTGCTCTTGCCAGGGCGGGCAGCAGCAATGCAATCAGCAGGGCGATAATGGAAATAACTACCAGCAGTTCAATAAGCGTAAAGCCGCGCTTGCCGGTTTTCCGAATCAGTGGGATGGAACGGTTGGTATTCATGATGGTTCTCCAATCAGGGGCGACACGCCCGGCCAAAAGTAGCTGTTTTCGCGCCATCCCGATAGGCAGGGATGGAATCGAAAAAGACGGAAGCATTGCGGAACGCCCGCAACGCTTCCGCCGGAATCGTTAGAATCAAGCCGTCTTGCGGATTACCCGCTTGCGGCCAAGTAACAACATGCCCAAGCCGCCCAAAGCAAACAAGCCCAAAGAGGCAGGTTCAGGGGTTGCAATGGGGTTCGTGGAATCAAACGTCAATCCAGCGAGTGTCGGGTGCATGGCGTAGCTGGCACCGGTGTTGTATTGTGCCATGGAGAGCGTGATAACGTCACCAGACTGTGCATTCGCGACGTCAAAGAAATACCAGGTATCCTGCCCGGGAAAAGCCGATGTGTTTTCAGGCGTCCCGCTGCCGTAGTTTTGCAGCATAGCCGTAGCCGATGCCGTTCCATCGCTGAGTTGAATTTGCGAGGAACTGTCCACCGCTTGGTCGCTAAGTACACCGATATATAGATTTTTAGGTGCGCCCGCTCCGACAGTCATGGTGGCCATTTTTGTCAATGTATTGTATGCAATGCCGTTGCTCGGGCTGGCCACACCATATTCAACAGTGTTGGCAGCGGACCCGTCGCGAGCGTAGACGTTACCGTAGCCATAACCCGCGTCCCAGCTCGTCAAGTAACTGGCATCCGAGTACGTAAGATAACTGGGGATTTTGGACAGCGTGTTGACGATGGTAGGATGCGTCTGCCCACCGTTACTAAAGCCCTGCACATTCGTGACGTGCAGAGGGTCCGTCGGCGTGCCGGTCGGATACTTTGCATCCCCAGGATAATAATACGAACCGTTGCCACCGCCGTAGCTGCTGCCGCTGGGCGATGTGGCATACATCACATACCCATCAGCCCCGTATGCAGCGTCCTGCGCTCCGGTTGTGAGTACTGGCTGAGCCCAAGTCGTTCCGTAGCTGGCGGAGCTGGGGAATACTGCCGTCGTGGTGGTGCCGTTGAGCAGGGTGACATTGGCAGCGGACGCCAACCCGGCGGACGCAATCAGCCCAGCTGCCGAACTTAGAAGAACCGCCGAAATTTTCCCATACGAAGTAGTCATAAGAGACCTCCCAAAAAAAGAAAAAACTAAAACAGTCACATCGACTGTTGCACTCTTGTTTCTCCCCCCCGGCGCGGAACCAATTCGTACCATTGATGAGGGGTCGTATTTTTCCATCACCAGCCCATTTGCGGATTTTGATCTGCGGTACCGCAACGCTGATGACTTCACCAAAATTGTTCATCTGAACCGGTTTCATGGCAGGCCGTCATATTGACAACGGTTTATGAAACAGATTCATTTTTGATATTATACTCATCACATGAGCCTTGTCAAGAAAACATTTGCTTTATTTCTTGTTTTCTTACAAGTGAAATAAAATAGCCCTTTCGCTGATTCCCTGTGCCACCCATTCCCGGTTGGCCCATAACTTCCAAAACAGACTCCGCAAAGCGGGTTCATCCCCGGGCTGCGGACAATGCACGCCAGCATTGCCCGCAGCCGAATATGGAATGGGCTACGTTTATCGGCATCCGGCTATATAGACCTGAATAGCCCGCATAACGCAAATGCGTCGTTTCAGGCTGCCCGCCGTCGACGTAAGGCCAGCATCGCCACCCCGCCAAGTGCCAGAAGAGCCAATGATGCTGGTTCCGGCGTGGACACCGGAGCTAAGCTCACATTGTCAACATAAGCGTGTGCAGACGATCCGGCCACCGCGCCGGTGATAGCTCCGAGATTCACGTACGCTTCCGACGCCCCGGTCGGTGCTGTCACATTTACGCTGGAGAGCTGATAACCGGCCGGCGTGCCAAAGCCGGAAGTTGTCGTTGGAAAATTAACAAATGTGGGGGCGCCGATAGCCCCAGCGGAACTATTCATAAATACGATTTGAGCTTGGCCCACATAGCCCGCGCCCACACCGGTGAATTCCGAATAAAAGCTGAAGGTGTACTCTACCCCAGGGGTTATCGTACCAGTTGCCGTCTGCTGCGAAACATTTGCGTTGTTCGCCTGGGCGGTGTTGTTAAGATCAGCCTCGGCCGATCCCGAGTACGGATTGGTGGTATCCCATGTGGCACCGCCACTGTATTGCCAGTCATTGGGGGTAGGGGGATTGGTGGGGGCGGTTTCAAAGCCGGGGTTATTGATGATGTTGGCGGCAGATGCCGCGCCCGCACCGCACGCCAGTGCCGCCGAGGCAAAAAGAACCGCCGAGATTTTACCGAATGAAGTAGTCATAAAAGACCTCCCATAACGAGAAAACACTAAAACAGTCACATTGACCGTTGCACTCTTGATTCACCCCCCGGCACGGAACTTGGCCACGCCAATGATGAGGGGTCGCTGATTTTCATCACCAGCGTGGCTGCGGCATTTGATCTGCTTACCCGCAAAGCTGGTGACTTCACCAAAATTATTTATCTGAACCGGTTTCACGGCACGCCATCATATTGGTAACGGTTTATGAAACAGATTCATAACGGTGAGTATATACATTCCGAAGGACATGTCAAGGGAAATTTTATTTTTTATATATTCGTAAAAGCGGATAATACAGCGATACGTAATAAGCTCACAGAATGCAAGCTTTTTTTACCATGTTGAAGCAACGCAAGAAGAATTCCGCGTTCAGTCGCCGAAGAAATCCAGGATGTGGTTGATCAGGCTGTCGATCAGGCGGATATGGGTAATGTGAACGGTCTCATCCTGATTGACCTCGGCGGCGACTTGTCGAAGTCGGGGGCCATATTTCGCCAGATCATCGGGCAACTCATCATCCCATCCATGCACCAATTCGTCGATTTTGTCGAGTTCCCCGCGCGGAACCCAGACACCGCTGCACTGGGCGCATTGGTCAATGATCAGCCCGCTGTCATCGCCATAGTTCATCGGGTGGGTCGTGCCGCCGCACTTGGGGCATATTAAATGCCGGTCGAGCGTGGTCAGTTTGACACCCTTGATCGTCGCCGCCTGAGCCACAGCCACACATTCCTGTTCTGTAAAACGGGTCTGGCGAGCCTCGACAATGTTGCTTAGTTCACCAGCATCCAGCCAGTCGCCTCCGCAGGCGGGACAGGTTTCGATGTGAACTCCCTGATAATCAAGGCCGCGCAGGGCTTGATGGCACATTGGACATTGCATGGGGCACCTCACATACGAGAAAAAGATCCATTCGCAGGGGCAGCATACCGGGCGTGATGAGATTCCGTCAAGTTCCGTCCACGACGATCGAACCGAACGTGCCGTCGGCGGTGCGCGTGGCGACCTGTTCCCCCGGTTGAACCTGTCCGGCACTTTTTACGATCCGGCCGCGCTGATCCGTGGTGATGGTAAAGCCGCGGTTCAACACCTGTAACGGGCCGGCCAGCTTCAACTGTTTTTCCAAATCCGCCAGGCGTTGCCCACTGAATTGCCGCTTATGGCGCATGGCCGAAGCGAGTTGTGCATTTAAACCTGATAAAACGGCCTGACATTTGGCGAGCCGGCTCTGCGGGCCCAGTCGCTGCAAATCGGCTACGTTTTCCGCCAAGCGATCGCGACCCTGGCGGGTAAATTCCGCACCGCGCTGCCGCAGTTGTTGCGTCGCGTTTTCCAGCCGCCGCCAGCCCTGCGCAATGGCGTGTCGTGGCTCTATGGCCGCAATCTGCCGACCCGCACTGTCGGTTTTTCGCGACGCGCTTCGCATTATGCGGAAAATCTCTTCCGTTAAGACCGCTTGCCGTGAATCCAAAACATGTTGACTATCCCGGCAGCGCGCGGTTAATTCACGCAGCAACATATCCTCCAGCGCCACCACCGACTTCGTCAGGGTCCGCTTTTCCGGAACCACCAGCGCTGCCACCCCCGTGGGCGTGGGGCCGCGCAAATCCGCCACAAGGTCCGCAATGGTAATATCCGGCTCGTGGCCAATGCCCGTGGCAATGGGAATGGAACTTTTAACAATCGCCCGGGCGACTGCTTCCTCATTAAAGGCCCATAAATCTTCCAGCGAACCGCCACCGCGCACCAGCAGAATTAAATCCACCCCGCCAATCGCCACCGCATGCGCATTAATTAATTCAATGGCGCGCACAATATCCGTTGCCGCCGACGCCCCCTGCACTTGA
>JAJZGH010000377.1 GCA_021798635.1 Planctomycetota bacterium
GGCGGCCAAAGTTGTTGTCAATACATTTACCATTCACTTTTGTCCATCATCAGTGAAACAATTCACAATCTCTCCCAGATTATATCGGAGCACAGCGGCAATGGTCAAAGGGAGCCGGAAATATCTCCCTTTGGCTTGGTCCTCGGCAGGGCATCGCCTATTATTGACATTTATGAAGATGGATGGCTCACTGACAGACCGTTTGATGCTGCAAATGAAATCAGTTTCAGGGGGCTTTAACCCAAACGAGACGACACTATGCACTGCCCCCGCGCGGATCGACGTGTTGGGCGGATTATCGCTGGAAGCCGGTGGGGTTGTGGCTCAGATGGCGTTGCCCAGCCGCGCGGGCGTGGCGCTGCTTTGGCGCGATGACGGCAAAATAATCTTCATGGGCCAGCACCATGGACAAAACCATCAACCGGTTATTTTGCAGGGAGCTGCCGTTTTCTCTTCTCGAAACCGATCCAGCGATCATGCCGTTGCAACCGCGGATGATTCGCCCGCCGCCTGGACCGCACCTTTACTCAACGTGTTTCAATCTCTGATCAACATGGGAATTACCCTTTCACCGAAGCCACGCGGCCGCGGTTCGATGGGAGCGACGGTGGTGGTAGATTCGGATATACGTGCGGGATCAGGGCAGGCTGCGTCAACTGCCATGACCGCAGCTCTGCTCCAGGCGGTAAGCGTAAGTTGCGGTTTGTCGTTAACGGCCATTCAAAAAGCGGGCATTATCAGCGATGCGCAGCGTGCTTCGGACGGGAATCACGGGCATGTGGTGGACGCGTTGACGGTATTATCCGCCCAGGATGGTCCTCCGGCGCATCTGTTGCGCTATAGTGCGCAGCCGCATTCCCTGCTGGGGCAGATACCGCTTTCCCGGGATATTCGAATTCTGGCCCTGGATACGGGCGTAACCCGCGCTACGAACCGGGACATTTTCGGGGAATTTCATCTTACCGGAGCCATGGGCGCAAAAATTATTGAAACCATTTATCGCGATCTGGGTCAGCGACACAATCCGGTGCACGGATATTTAGGAAATGTTTCACCGGAGTTATATCGCCGATACTTCCGGTCCATGTTGCCCCGCCGCGTGCGCGGGGCGGATTTCCTCAGAACGTATGGAGCGATTGATTCCACGGCGGGAGAAATTATTCCGAACAATATGTATGCCATTCGCACAACGCTGGATCACTTAATCAATGAATATGAACATGCCGAACATTTTCTTCAGGCGATGGAGGAATTATCCGAATCACCAGCCGATGCGCCACTCGCCGCGCAACGGCGGTTAATCATGCAGCGTGCGGGCCGACTCTTGCTGGCATCACACCACAGTTATCGCCTGCGGCTGCAATTGTCCTGTCCGCAGGCGGATTGGCTGGTGGATCAATTTTCCACAGCCGGCCCCAAAGCCGGCGCGTACGGCGCGCGCATGACCGATTGCGGCGGTGGCGGAACCGTCGCAGTATTGCTGGATACATCGAATCAGGCCATGGATGCACTATTATCCATTATGAGCCGCTACAAACATGAAATGGGAACGGAAGTGATGGTGCGAGAAGCGGGAACCACCGGCAGCGCCGGGGCACTGATATGACAACCGTGGATTGCAACGCACAGGCCGGTAGAGGCGATCGAGAATCCGCCCAGCGCCTGCTGGACACCTTTGGCTACGAAACGGTTTGCTTCCAGACGCTGCAGCGCGGAATGAATCGCTGGTTTTCAAAACAGCATGTGGGAATGGTGGGTTTTGTAGACGTCGGCACGCACTGGATTACAGCCGGAAGCCCCATTGCCCCTAGCGATAGAGTTGCGGAAATTGCCGATGAATTTGAGGGCTTTGCGCGCCAAAGAAAGCGGAACGTAAGTTATGTGGGTGTGGAAGGCAGGAACATCCAATACCTGGAAGCGGGTGGCCGCGGAAAATTGGTCATTGGAGCAACTCCTGTTTGGAATCCCGGCCGCTGGCCCGAAATTGTTTCCCGGAACGCACGGCTGCGATACCAGATTGCCCGCGCAAAACGAAAATGCGATGAGATAACCGAAATTACCCCATCGCACGCAGCGGGATCAGCGGCTATTGGCGGCCTTATCGAGAAGTGGCTGTCCCAGCGATGGCTTTTGCCGATGCGCTTTCTGGCGGACCCGTTTATTCTTTCAGATGCGGGCGAGCATCGAAGGATATTCGGTTTATATGGCTGCAGGGGGCCGCTGATGGGATTCCTTGCGGCTTCGCCAATTCCGGCACGGCGGGGCATGTTTATTGAACAAATTGTCCGCTCGCCGGACGCTCCAAACGGCATAATAGAACTGCTGGTTGACCATGCCATGAGAGAATTTGCGTTAAGTTACCAGCACGTGACGCTCGGTCTGGTGGCCGGCAGCCAATTTGCATCGGACCACGAAAATCCTTGGTGGGCGAGGCTGGCGCGCTATTCCGCGCGCCGCTGGGGTGGAAAACTCTACCGCTTCAACTCGCTGGAGACTTTTCGCGCGGGCATGGAGCCGGACACGTGGGAGCCGGTATATGCCGTTGCCGACCGGTCACGCGTGGCTGTTGGGGACATCATGGCGGCGTGCCGAGCCATGTTCCGCTTTCCGGTTTTTCGGTTCAGGCATGATCAAAATATTGCATGATTTGGCGGGTGCTTCCATGGCGGGATGAGGGACAGCGTTCGTTAAAGTTTTTTCATAATCATCAGATAGTTAAACCCGCGGAGGAAAAAATTTCCTTCCACTGCCGCGGTGTGCCAATTTCCGCGTTTGAGTTTCTGGTTGTGCCGCACCACAGCGATAATATCCACGGGGGTAAAGTTCCGGCGCAACAGGGAAAAGAGATCAAAACCGATGGGGATAAAAGGCTTACCCTTTTTGAAGGAATCGCTGACGTAAATCGCGGCGTAGCGTCGCGGTTTAAGCACGCGGTGACATTGTGCAAATACCTCCCGCATGGAAAGGTAATATGCATTAAGCTTTCCGTCTTCTGACAATTCGCCTGCGTCGAGTTTACCAATGCACTTGGGATCATCAGAATAATCAACGTGGGTGCTGTACGGCGGATCTATAAAAACAAAATCAATACTCTGGTCAGGCAATGGAAGGTGCCGCGCGTCGCCTTGTTGAATGTCCGCACGGCGCGGGACAAGGTCAAAACCCATACCCACCCGCCCCAGTTCGACCGCTACATCCAATGTGGTGCCGCTGCCGCACATGGGGTCAAGAATTTTATCACCTTGACGTGTATAGCGTTGTAAAAGATTCCATATTATCCACGCCGGAGTTGCCCCCACGTAGTCTTTGTCACCATGCGCGT
>JAJZGH010000378.1 GCA_021798635.1 Planctomycetota bacterium
CAATAAAAAACGGTTCCTCAGCAGTTGCCACGCATTCGCGGCGTCCGGTGATACTGGCAGGATTGGCAATTGTGATGCTGGGTTTAACTGCCTGTACCTGGATTAACCGCGGTCCGCTGGCCGGGATTTTCGGGCCGCCGCCGGTCAAGCTGGTCAATAAATTTAAGTCCAATCCCGCCGGTCCGCAGTTCAGCAACGCCATGTTTACCAAGGTTGTATCCAAATATGTGCACACCGGCGGCTGGGTTGATTACCCATCTCTGGCGGCCAATCCCGCTAACCTCAACACCTACATCGCCCAACTTGCAAAAGCCCCGTTCAACAGTCTGGGGCGAAATAATAAACTGGCACTCTTGATCAATGCGTACAATGCCTTCACATTGCGGCTGATTCTGGATCACTACCCGACTATCCAGTCCATTCGTGATATTCCGTCGGCCAAGCGCTGGGATTATGTGCATTGGAACATCGGCGGAAAACGTTACAGCCTGAATCAAATTGAACTGATGCTCCGCAGCGACTTTGCCGATCCGCGCGTTCACTTTGCCATCAATTGTGCCTCCATCGGCTGTCCCCCGTTACGCCAGAAAGCGTATGAAGCGGCAAGCATCAATGCTCAACTTCAAAGTCAGGCGGAATTCGTCAACAACAATCCGCGCTGGGTCAGATTATCCAGGAATGGAAAAACGCTGCATCTGACGATGTTGTATAACTGGTACTCCGGTGATTTCAGTCAGGCGGCGGGTTCGGTACGTAAGTTTGTCGCAAGGTTTAATAAGCGTGTCGCCGCGGAGTTGGCCGCCGGTAATCCGCCCTCGGTGACTTTCAAAAATTACAGCTGGAAGCTCGACAGCCTTGCCAACCGCCCCTGAGAAAGGACTTGCCCGCGTGGATAACACAGCAACAGATTTACTTGCCGCACTAAACCCTTTTGATCAACATAACCGCGAATTGGCGGCCAATGTTCATCCGTCGGACTGGCAAAATCCGGAACCCAAGCCGCGTTATGATCTCGTGGTAATTGGAGCGGGCACTGCGGGCCTGGTAGCCGCCGCCGGGGCCGCGGGATTGGGTGCCGGCGTCGCCCTGATTGAAAAGGATTTAATGGGCGGTGACTGCCTGAATGTGGGGTGCGTACCGTCCAAGGCCCTGATTCGTGCGGCTCGGGCGTGTGCAGACGTGCGGCGCAGCGGTGCCCTTGGCGTTTTGCTTCATGGCGGTAGCAGCACCGATTTTCCCGCCATCATGGAACGCATGAGGAAACTGCGCGCGGGGATCAGCCACCACGATTCCGCCCGGCGATTTCAAGATTTGAATGTGGATGTGTTTTTCGGCCAAGGCGTCTTTAAAAGCGGCACGTGCATCAATGTGGGCAAGCAACAACTGCGTTTTGCCAAAGCGGTTATCGCCACCGGTGCCAGGGCGGTTGAACTTCCAATTCCGGGAATCAGGGACGCCGGCTATCTGACCAACGAAACCGTCTTTTCGCTCACGACGCTGCCGCCGCGACTGGCGGTGATCGGAGCCGGCCCCATCGGCTGTGAACTGGCGCAGGCGTTTGCCCGCTTTGGCTCACAGGTCACGCTGTTTGAACAGCAAAAGCAATTGCTGGTTCGCGAAGATCGCGATGCGGCTGCAGTGATAGAACGCGCATTGCTTGACGACGGCGTGCAGATCAACCGGGATTGCCGCATCACGAATATCGCGCGACAGGGTTCTGAAAAACTCCTGACCCTTCAAGGCTCGGAGAAATCCACGGTTGAGGCATTCGATGAAATACTCATCGCGGTTGGCCGGGCACCTAATATAGAACATCTGAACCTGGAGGCCGCCGGGGTTCGGTATGATGCAAAGTCCGGGGTCCATGTGGATGATCACCTGCGAACTGCCAATCGCAGAATATTTGCCGCCGGAGATATCTGCTTTCCCAGTAAATTCACCCATACCGCCGACGCCATGGCGCGCATCGTCATACAGAACGCCCTGTTTTTTGGAAGAAAAAAAGTTAGTTCGCTGACGATTCCCTGGTGCACGTATACCCAACCCGAGATAGCGCATGTCGGGCTGTATCCCGCCGAGGCAGAGGCCAAAGGCCTCGCCATGGAAACCATCATGGTTGGCCTTGAGGAGGTGGATCGTGCTGTTTTGGACGCGCAAACCGGGGGATTTCTCAAGGTGCATGTGCAAAAAAAATCCGGACGCATTCTTGGTGCCACACTGGTGGCCGATCACGCCGGTGACATGATCTCAGAACTTACCCTGGCGATAAGCGCGGGCGTATCACTGGGAAACATCGGCTCAGTAATCCATCCCTATCCCACACAGGCCGAAGTAATTAAACGCGCCGGCGACAAATTCAACCGCACCCGCCTGACCCCCCGCGCCAAAAAGCTGCTGGCACTCCTGCTGAAACTGAACCGGTAACACGCGGGCTATTGGGAGTGAAACAGGGAGGTGGCGACATCGCCATGCCTTATTGCGGCGGCGGTATTCTGACGAGGCGGCGGATCGCATGATCCGAACGCAGCAGGCCAACGTGGCCAGGTTGTGGGGCAACGGGGCCAAGATGTCCAAGTTAGGGGGGCAAGGTGGCCAGGTTGGGCATGTGGAGGAAGTGGTTGATTTTAGAGGGTTTGGTTGAAGGGCGCCAAGATGTCCAAGTTATTTTGAATTTTTCCGGAGGATTCGCAGAAGCGGCGAATTCTTTGTGGGCGTTGACGACGGAAGGGGTAAACCGCAGATTACGCAGATAAGGCGGATACCGGTAAGGCCGGTCTGGCGGCGGAACTCAAAGCCCGCGAGCTCAGGCGCGGCGCGGACATCACGACCGGAAAGATCGGTGGGGAGTTTGGCCACGCAGGATTTCCCTTTTACTTACGCAGCGTCTACTTCAATAAATTCCTTGCCGCTCTCGACGGGCACCGGATCACCGGCCTCGCGGCAATCCTCCACGTAAAGTTCAATGGCTTGGCGGATATTGCGCAGGGCCTCGGCGCGGTTGTCGCCCTGGCTGACACAGCCGGGTAACGCCGGCGCACTGGCGACATAGCCGCCGTCAGGCTCCTGTTCCAGAATCACTGTGTAACGCATTGCGACGCTCCTTCGATAGATCAATTGTAGCGTATTGCCGCAGATTAAAAAAGCCTTTTTTAACGCGTATATGCTGTTTCCGCCGGGACGCATGTTCCACCAATTGCACGGATGGACCCAGCCTTCTATTCCAGCAATTGGGAACACGAGAATCCGCGGCCTGCCCGTAAATCTGTGTCAATCGGTGTCAATCTGTGGATCAGAACCCCGCCCGGCAGATAAATCTGC
>JAJZGH010000379.1 GCA_021798635.1 Planctomycetota bacterium
ATGCTCGGCCCGGTCACAGGGGAAAGTGCGTGAAACAGGTAGTCATCGAGAACGCAATCATCAATTCGCCAAGTGACGAATCGTGCTATGGATGGCCGAACGTGAAATGAAATGCCAGTCGCGCACCGTGTGGGGTCTTGAACGTGCAGATTGAAAAGGGGGAAACTATTTCAGAGTGTTCGCGAGGGTTCGCGAATCGATGGAACAAAAATGCGACACAAGGGGGGGCGAAACCATACAAATATATGTCATAAATAGGCTATATATTAAAAATATAGCGCATGATGGATATATACGGCTCGTACAGCAACCGCAGCTCCTCGGATTCGCGCAAAGTACCGGAGTATGTACTCATCGGTACATTGCTGAGCCTTGCCTGGGTGGTGACGATCTCCGTAGCCGCGATTCATGTTCACCCGTATCTTATGTATACCCGCTCGCATGGGAAGCAGTCTGTCCAGATAATGGCGCATCCGGTGCTGCAGAGCGTTGGCGGAAGCCAACCGGTGATCATCCAGCATTAAAATTGGAAGCGCTTTACGGGAACGGCCCCTTCTGCCAACCGGCTGGTGCGGGCGGCGGCATGATGACGCGCTCGGGCATGTATGGCACATTGGGAATCAGGTGCCATTGGAATATCCATTTATTTATGGCCAACTCGTACCCGTGGCCCTTGAGCCGATAGAACATGGGCTTGCCGGTTTTGGGGTCCAGAGGCGGATGTCGGGAATATTCGGGAGCCAGTTTCGCCAGTGATGTCGGATATCGCCCGTGGTCATGCCGGTACATGGCAAGTGCGTATCCGATTTTTATCAGCATGACCATACGGGCAAGATGGTAGTTCACACCACCGAAATCAATTTCATCAGTAAGAATCAGGGCGTTGTGGTAACGCAACTTTTGCGAAAGCTTGTTGGAAAGCAGCCGTTCAAGCTCGTGAGGAATATAACCCTTGCGGCCGACGGGCAGCTGGTTGTTCTCCCGATTGTCAAGTTCAAATTGCGCGCTGGTGCGGGCATTGATCCATTTCCGCAGTTTTTTACCGCGCTTCGAGCCAACCGGTGCCTGTAGCTGGGCGCGAAGTCGGTCGAAGGTTGCGTTGAGGCGGCGAAACTGCCAGTTAAAGTTAATCGAATGCGGCGGATGATTTACCAATTGAAAGAGGTCAAGTGGATCAATCTTGAACACTGCGTGCTTGCGAGAATCAGGCAGGTTTCCTGTCTCGCGGTATATCCTGCACAGCTCGCCCAATGCCCGCATTCGCCACGCCAGCAGATACTCCCGCGTCACGGGCCGTGGCAGGGGCATGGCACGAATACTCTTCCACACCAGCGCCAGAAGATGTGGCCGGGTGGCAAGCTGCCCCAGCAAGACCCGATCAACGCACAGGGACTCACTAAGCAGCACGCCCGATATGGCTGCCCCCGCAGGGTCCGGGAGTTGCCGCACCAGCGCCCCTAAGCGGTACAATGCCACCGCTCCACGCCATGCCTGCCGCACGTGCCTGCGGCCCAGGTCCAGCGTGGATCGTAGTAAGATATACCTTCCGAGCGGCCGCATTACAGCGGCCAGCGGCAAGTTGCAGGACAGGGGCCATTTCGGATGCGGGCCATCGCCGTTCGGCAAATAGAACCGCTTAAGCCGCAACCCGCGACGCATTACTGCAAAAGCCCCCTTATTGCGATCCATGGCCGCCCAAAGCAGAAAGCATTGCGAACTCCGCCATGGAAAATCCGCGGCGTAGCCCTCTTCCACACTAAGCGCGATCGTATAAGGAGGTGTGTCCACCATTGCGAGGGACTTTTCGCTTGGAAGTGCGAACCCCTGCGGGGCGTGCTGTTTAAAAAATAGATCAATGCTGTGAATTCGCGGAATCTTCAAATGCGGCAGTGGTACGCCCAGAAATTTGAGCTGCTCAGCGCCCAGGGCGTGGTAGTCGATCCACTTACCCTTATCCCAACTTGCATGAAACCCCTGCATGGCGATCTCAATGGCCGGCACCGCGGCATTGTTTTCCGCCGTGACGCCTTTCATCAGATATCGCTGCAGCGACAGCTTGTAATCCGGCAGGCCGTCTCTATCTAAGGGGCTGGTGATGTAGGTCGTCGCCCGGCTGATAATTAACTTTTGCGTGGCATTTGGGGGGCGGTGCTCGGCCAACGTACCAGCGATTCCGACGGCAACCAATGCGGTTGCGAAAACTGCGCCCGTGGCGCCAAGTGCGGTTTTGCCGCTCGGGATACCTTTGAGTGATACGCGCGCCAACAGTTTGGATTGGCCGGTGCTCATAACTGTTGCCATTTTGCCGTGTGCGACATGGGCTGACATTGCTGTGGCGAGCTTGGTCGGGGCGGCCTGCACCAGTTTCTCTGACAGCATTGCCGCCAATGCGTCCGCTCCCAGCGGGATCTGCCGGCCCGCCATGCGCGTGCGCAGTTTCTCCACCGCCCGTTGCACGCGTTTCTTTGCCGCTTCTTCACTGATGCCCAGCGCGTTGCCAACCTCGCGCAAGGTGCGGCGCTCGTAATATCGTAAAAGCAGTGCCGTGCGATCCGCGTCGCCCAAGCGGCCAATCTGGTCATCCAATTGCGGAATCAGTTCTTCATCGCAGGTTTGGTTCGCCGCCACGCGTTGAGGGCGCAGTCGTGCTGCGGCCTGTTCGTGCCGCCGTCGCGTGTTGTCATTCCGCAACGCGCGATTGCAGCAATAGCGGGTCGCCTTGAAGAGCCAAGCGGAGATATGGGCCTCCTGCGGCATTCGTCCCGATTTTTTAAGCAGAGCCGTAAATACGCACTGCGTAACATCTTCCGCCAAGGTGGGGTCACGCACCGACCTCAGGCACACTGAATAAACCCAGTCCACATGTCCCTGGGTTAGTTGGGGTATCCGCGCGTGGGCCGCGTCCGGAATTTTATGGACCTTTTTCATCCGAATTCCTTTTCCTGTCTATCATATCCCACGCCAAAGGAATTCGGGACATATTTCCAGGGGCTTTTTTCCCGGGGGCGCGGCAGCGTTTGTCCAAATGCAACTTTCAATATGGGCGGTCCTAAAGCCAAATGTTGGGACTGTCACACAGGGGTGCCCCTGGGCACGGCTTGCTTATCGACATAACATCGCGCCTAAAGCGGGCGCATGACAAATGACATTTCACCGGCGACTTTGGTATCGATTGATTCACTTACTCCCGACCCTGCCAATGTGCGGCGGCATCCGGATAATAATTTGGCGGCCATCAAGGCCAGCCTTAAACGTTTTGGCCAGCAGAAGCCCATTGTGGTGGATTCTGCTGATATC
>JAJZGH010000119.1 GCA_021798635.1 Planctomycetota bacterium
CGCGCCTGCGACTCGTTGAGCGTTCGCAGAAGTTTAAGTTTCATCATCTTCACACCGTCTATCCGCATACATTATATTATCGGACGGATTATGTGTGAATCATCACATTTATTTTGTCACAAGCCCTAACTATATTTTCTTGAGCATTTGTAGCGTTGTAGTATTAGCTCGGTCGGTGTACAAATCTGGATTGGACTGTGTGTGTGGGTATTTGTAGCGGGGGATATAGGGAACTCGCGATCCTATGCCTTTCTTTCTCAATATATCGGAACTTTATTGGCGGCAGGGATGTTATGGACGCACTTGAGTCGCCAGTTAACGGATCCTCAACGCGCCTTGATTCCGAACTTTATTCGTTGGCACGTCGCGGTGTTCCTGACTTTCGCCGTGGCCGTGACCGTCGCACTGCCTGCGATCTCAATAGCCAGCCATGGCGGCGGACATTTCGGGGTTTTTGCCATAGCAATTTTTCTGTTTGGCGGCCTGGGGGTCGTCGTTGCATTTGATTTCCTTCCTGCAATTCTTATTCCAATCGCGGGGCTACCGCTGGTGGGAGCAGTGTTTCGGCACCGCAAAGGAGATACCGCGACACTCGATGGTTGGCTGCTGGCGTTGTTGCTTTTGTCGGTTGGCATCGGGGCGACTGCATTTGCGCTGCGGCTCCTGGCAACCAAACCCCTGATGGAAGGTCGAAGATTTGCCCTTTCCAATTATGCGGACAGCGTGTCGGTCCGCGTGAGAAACTTCACACGGTGGGCCTTGCCGCTTTCCGAAAAAGGCCGCTCCGGCGTTCATTTGCCATGCTTATGCCAGCCGCCATCCGAAGGGAATTCCCTAAGGGATGGAGGCGGCGAATTCTTAAGAGCCTTGCGCCGCTGGCACGCCGCCGGGTTGTTACGGCCGGCACCTGCCATTATCGCCTCTCTGATCCTCGTTCTTCCCGTGGCACTGGCATTAGGTGCCGGAAAACGCGCCATTGAGATTGCGGTTGTGATCGACCTGCCGTTCGCGATTCTGATTCCACCAATCTACGGCCGACGCTGGCTGGAATTATGGCCGGCGACCGGGACGGAGTTATTGCGTCCGACCAGCCGCGGTATGTTTATCCGCTCCATTGGAATCGCCATTTGCGCGCAAGTGGCCTGCGCCTGCATGACCTCGTGCATAGCGTTGATGTCACTGGCCTTTGTTGGAGGGGGAATCACAGCACTTCTGCGCATCGGGCCTTGGATTGGCATAGCAATTCTTGCGCAGCCGATGGTCTGTGTCGTTTTTTGGGCAGGCCTGCGGAAGCCAGGCCTCTTCTCAGGCCTGCTTGCGGCACTGCTTGCAGTTTGCACCATGGTGGGATTTGGGATATTCCCAGAGCTTGGGCCGGTGAGTTCCGCTTTGCTGGCGGCGGGAATTGCAGCGGCAGGGCTGATCCTGCTGCGGCTTATTTACCGCCAATGGTTGAACACAGAATTTGGATAGTTTTCGGGAGAATTACATTCTAATGAGGACGGTGGTATTGCGGAAAATCATGGGGTTCATGTGAATCGCTCGTGGCCCGGTTGGGCGACACGCGGCGTCTGCCTGATTTGTTGCGAACTGCGATCAAGGGCATGAAAAAGGTATCCGCAGAACATAATGGGCCATGGGCCATCGCCGCTAAGACCCAACGCATCTCGCACGACTGGTCTGTTCAAGAATGGGGACAAAACTGGGTAAGCTTCCTGGATCATGGATAAATCCACGGCTGGGAGGCGATGCTCGTCAATCAAATGGATATTTGCAAATCTATACGCTTCGAACACGAACCCTGCGCAGCTGAACCGCATGCGGGTATATCTGCCGTCGGCCTCTGTTAGCGCGATCGCGTGAGGACATATGCAGTATCCCTGTCCAATGTTCGACCTGAGCAGCCCCAAAGTCTTAACCGCCTTGTGTTCATTTGCGTGTCGATCAATAAAAGTTCTGATTTTTTGTTGCTCGTCGGCGGTCAGGCCGACGCTGCCGATAACCTCTGCGTGCATCAGTCGCCCGCTTGGCAGGGGAGGCCCCATATCGATAACTGCGATGTTGGGTGCTGCGTGCCCTCCCGCGACCTGCGCCAAGCCGACGTGTTTAACGAACGGGCTGCCATCGCCGACAACATCGAACAGGGCGGCAACGGCGGGGGCGGAGCTACTTACTCGCGTGACCGGCATCTCGCCCGCTCTCCACATTTCGGTGCCTGCTGAAAACACTCAGGCGGAGCTTAGCCAGCCAGTCGGCGGCCTCGGCATTCCGGCTGCTCCAGCGGCTCCCGAGCTCGTTGAGATCAGCATTGACGATTTCGCTAAACCAACGGTGCGGAGACCTCATTGCGGAATTCCATGCTTCCACAGCCAGGTCACTGCGCATCGCCACGATGGCCTCAATCGCCAGCGAGGCACAAGCAGAGTATTTATCGCGCAACAGGAGCCTTGGATTCAGATACGCCTGCGCCATCTGCATGAGATTTGACGCCAAGTGTGACCGCACGTTCGCGTGCGTCGGCGGATGGACCTCAAAATTACGGTATACCATCTTGGCTACTTCAAGCTCCAATTCCAAAGGCAGAGGGCTGCGATTTTCCGGATCCAATAGAGCAGCAAGTGTTTCCATTTTTTCCATGGGCATTATTGCAATGTACTTGCGAATGGCGGAGCCCACCGCGATGAGTTCCCCCGGCGTGGAGCTGTTGCGATGAGCATGGATATAGCTCCAGAGAATGGGTAACAGGCAATGCTGCTGCTGCAGATCAAATCGTGTAATCTCGGCCTCAATGATATGATTCGGAGAAATATTTTCCCCTTCGGCGGCGAGAAGGTCTAACAGGCCACCGGGGGTAACTTGCTCGCCCAGGGTATCCACGTCCGACACACCCAATCCCGATTCGGACACCTGTGGATCGCTGTAAAGATCATCGGCGCGGCATTGGCCGGAAATGAATCTTGATCCATCTTCAGTTTCCAAGGCCGCCTCGAATCGGCCCGTTGGCTGAATCTCTATCACTCCGCCCGTTACGCTGGAAAGCGTGGCTCTGTTTGCCCGCTTTATTCTCTTCAATGTAGACTTTGCGCCAAAAATTCTTATCGATTCCGTCACGCACGTATCAATATCCATGGGCCAACTCGCCTGCTTCTCCAAGTATTCAGAGAACCATGACCCTGTTTTTGGGGCTACGTCTGGGTCAATTAGCTCGGGCATGGTAATTCAACTCCTTACCGCGGTGCTTTGGTTGAAGGAACAGGAATACTCTGACTTTTGAGAAGTTCCTTAACCACGGCGACTTTGCGTTTTGCGGTTGCAACTGTCTCTTCCAGCCTCGCTATTTGTTCCTCCGACATCCGAAGCTCAAGGACCTCAGATTCGCCACCGGAAGTTGTGTACTCCAACCGCAGGATGACGACGGGCAGCGCACCTTCCACGCGCCGGCGGCTAGAGTCGAAAATCGGCCGAATATCGCAAATAATGTTTGCCTGGTCAAGTTCGGCACCCGTCGCAGCGGCCAGCTTTTGAGCTTTGAATTGTCGGCCCAGCCCGTTTGGGACAACTGCCAGCCGCCGAAGGCGTTCAACAAGGGTCCTTCTTTCGTCAGCAGTAAACGGCTTTTCTTCTGCTGTGATTGCCTCGGAAAGAATTCTCATCGCGTCGTCAGCCGGCATGTCGGCGTCATGAAGCACTTCGGAAACTCGATATATTGCTGCCGCAAGTTTTTCCGCTTCATTTTGACCTGCCAGCACTTGGCTGACGGTCGCGTCCAGTACTTCGCGATTGATAAATGCGTCCGATTTTTCCAGCGTCCCTGCCAAATGGCGGAATCGGTCCTCATTCAAGCGGACAACCAACTGCATGTCCGCCAGGAAATCCTCATCGCGAACCAGCCGGCTTGCCAATAACTTAAAAGGCGGGCTGCCAAAAAAGAAGGTGCTTTTGTATCTCATATCCCGCATCCTGACCGCCAAACCGACGTTCCAAGACAATTACTTCCAATACAGTCAATAGCATGGATAAGCCAGTCCTGTCAAGCAGGTGTGGCAAATGTTTTTTTCACTGGGTACACTCCGGTAGTGGTTTGTCCGGGGTTCACCGGCATGGGGGCCGGGCCACGGCGGTCGGTATTCTGGTTGCGAGGTTTGGCTCAATGGATGTAGCGACTCACTGGGAATTAAAAATGCCCGCTGATATGGTGCTGGCATTGCTGGAATGCCGCATTGTGCCTGTAAATCAGCATAGGCTCGTTACGTTGTTATTCGGGATCGCTGCCGAGGAACAGAAGTTGCCCGACACCATGCGGAGCCTGGTTTGGCTGATCGGGCCAAATGGGGAATCTGAAATCTGGCGACCCGGTAAAGATTATCCGGGTAGCAGCATCTGGTTTGGAGAGCCTGATACCGGCATTCTGCTGGGCAATGATTTCCATAAACCTGATGCGGTATACGCGTGCAAACTTGACGGCACCCATATCGCCTCATTCCAACTGCCGCTGTTATGGGATAGCCCCATTCGACCGTGGCGTTTCAAGGCAACGCAGCAGAGCATTGAATATGTGGACTGCCAAGGCGAATTGCAGCACGCCGCCGACCTCGCAGAACTAATTCTCCATGCCAAGGGTACCGCCGATGCAACGACCTCCCGTCTGGCCGCGGACTGGCGTCCCCGGACCTTGCTTTTGCCGACAAATATTCCCGGCGGCAACGGGATTCTGTTCCGCGTGAGTCGCAATGGCGATCACGTGCGGCTGGATTGCGTCCGAGCAACGCATAGGCTCTAACCTGACTTTCCCTTAGGAGCCCACCCTGGCGCCTTGCTCGCTTGTGCCGATTTGTGAACGCCCTGAAAACCATTTACGCAGTCGACGTTTTACGGCTATAATCCAATTCGCTTTCAAGAGGAGTCGTAATGACGTTGGCTGCGCCGAAACAGGTAGAAATGGGTAAGCAAAGAGCTTCGGCCGACGGGCCTCTCCACCGGGAAAATGTGACCAACGCCCTGTTTGAAGGCGATTGCCTATCATTATTGGAACGATTCCCATCACATTGCGTTGATTTGATCCTATGTGATTTGCCCTACGGCACAACACAGAATCCGTGGGATAGCCCTATTAGTCTCACGGATCTATGGGCCGCGTACCGCCGCGTTCTCAAGCCCTCGGGCACTATCGTATTGACGGCGCAAGGCCTCTTCACCGCCCGTTTAATGGTTTCAAACGAAAAATGGTTCCGTTACAAACTGGTTTGGGAAAAATCGAAGCCGACAAATTTCCTCAACGCCAGACGCCAGCCGTTGCGAAAACATGAGGATATATGCGTTTTCTCACCCAGGCAGGCGGCCTATTTTCCCCAGATGGGGTTGGGCGTTCCGTATGACAAAGGCGTGCGCAAGAACCAGCTCTCCGGCTCATACGGAGATTTTCTGCCTGCGCGCATCCGCAGCGAGGGGCAGCGATTTCCCACGGACGTAATTTATTTTAAGACCGCTGAAAGTGAGGGGCAGGTGTGGCATCCCACGCAAAAGCCCGTGGCGCTGGGACAGTACCTGGTCCGCACTTACTCGCGCCCGGGAGAACTCGTGTTGGATAACGCGTTCGGCAGCGGGAGCTTTCTTGTCGCCGCCCTGTTGGAAGGGCGGCGATTCTGCGGCATTGAGCAGAACGATGAGGCGCAGCTTTTTAAAAAGGCTCACATTGACTACATCACGCTGGCTGCGCAGCGCCTTGGCCAGGCGTGGAATTGCCTTAGCGAGGCGGTCCAGCAGGAACTCAGCGCGATTCAGATATACCGTATGCGACTCGTGTGAAATCGAACATCCGTTTGCACGTGAGTAGTACGAAATGAAAGCATCTTCACTCGCGGATTTTGCAATCCCCATTAACCCCGACGCTCGGCTTTGCGTGTTCCGGCTGAAAGAACAGGCATTTGTCAATCAGCGATTCATCCGGCTTACGCTCCGCGAGCCTCCACATACTGACGCTGAACTCGTACACGCGCTCTTGAATTCTACCTTGGGAATGTTCCTGATCGAAGCTGCTGGGTTCGGCCGCGGGTTAGGAGTCTTAGACCTTAACGCAACCAAGTTATCGAAAACCTTTCATATGCTGAATCCCGATAGACCCGATGCAGCGGCTGCCGCCAGAATAAAAACATATTTCCGCCCGTTGCTTGCGCGCAGTATAAGAGAATTACCGAAAGAGATTGCCTGCCCGGACCGGCTGGATTTTGATAGCTGTATAGCTGAGGTTTATGGATTTGTGGGTCTGGAACAAGGCATCCGGGAGGGAGCCGAATTTCTTTATAAAATCCGTAAATCCGCGAAGGACTAATCGACCATCATCCGGCCCCCCGATAGCGTCTGCTTAAGGAAATGCAGAAGTGGCCGTCTGGCCGCGGACTGGCGTCCCCGCGCCCCGCTTCTGCCCGCAAATATTCCCGGCGGAGGCGGGACTCTGTTCCGCTTGACTCGCAATGAAGACCACCTGCGACTGGATTGCGTCCGGGCAGCTCATATACTCTAACGCGTGTGCGGTTAGAATACCGTCCGGTGTTTGGCTGAGGTAGTCTTAGATCATGCTGCGTGAACTGCATATTTCTAATTTGGCCGTTATTGCGGATGCGGCGGTTGAATTTGACGCGGGCTTGAACTGCTTTACGGGACAGACCGGAGCGGGAAAGTCGTTGGTGCTGGGGGCGTTGGAACTGCTGCTGGCGTTGCGGTCGGGGCAGAATATGCTGCGGGCCGGGGCTAGCGAGGCGCGCATTACCGGTGTATTTGTTATTCAAAACGCTGCCCTGCGCCGCCGCCTGGCGGAGATAACCGATCTGCCTTTGGCGGACGAACCGGAAATTATTCTCGTCCGGCGAATTCATGAATCAGGCCGCACCACGGCTTCACTTAACGGCCAGCCGCTCACGGGATCCATGCTCAAAGACATTGCTGAGACGCTGGTGGATATTCACGGCCAGCATGACGCCCAATACCTGCTTAAGCCCGCCAACCAACTGACCTTGCTTGATGACGCCGGGCATCTTAGTGCGCTGGCTGAAGAATTTCGCACGCTGCATCAGCAGCGACGGGAACTGATGATCCAATCGCGGGAACTTAGCGCCTCACAAACCTTGCGCAAGCAACAGATGGAGCTTTATGAATTTCAATTGCGGGAAATGGAGGATGCCAGTCCGCAGGCGGGAGAATTAGAGGTACTGGAAGCGCGGCACCGACTGTTAAGCAATATCGAAAAAATTAAACGCCTCGGCGGCAGCGCGTATGAAGCACTCTATGAAGATGACGCCGCCATTATAGGTCGATTGAAATCCGTTACTGCGGTTCTCCTGGAGGCGGCGGAATTAAATCCGGATTTTATCGCCGCCGCCGGACAGGTAAAAGATTCCACGATCGCACTGGATGATGCGGCATTTACTTTACGCCGCACGCTGGATCACCTGGAGTTGGACCCCGAAGAGCTCGCGAGCGTATCCGATCGGCTTAATACACTTAATCGGTTGATCAGCAAATATTGCGGCCACGGCGGCGGCTTGGACCAGTTACTGGAGTATCAGGAAAGCATCAAAGAGCAGTTGACGCAATTGAAATCCGCCGATCAAAACTCGGTCGATTGCGATGCACGCATTGCAGAGTTGGAGAAGCAGTTATTAGCTGTTGGGGCCAAACTATCGCAGGGGCGAAGAAATGCCGCGCAGATTGTTACACCTGGAGTGCATCAGCAATTGGCTGATTTGGGAATGAAGGAGGCCCGGTTTCACATCGAATTTTTGCCCGTGCCGGCCGCAGGCGAAACAAAGGGCTATCCGGATGATCCATTTGCTTCGCCCAGCGGAATGGAGACGGTGGAATTTATGCTGGCACCCAATCCAGGGCAGCCAGGGCGGCCCTTGCGCAAAATCGCCAGTGGCGGAGAACTATCGCGCGTGATGCTGGCGGTGAAGTCTATTTTGGCGGCCTCCGACCGGGTCAGCGTGCTGGTATTTGATGAAATTGACGCCAATGTCGGCGGACGGATGGGGACGATCATCGGTGAAAAATTACGCGATATCGCAGGGCGGCACCAAGTTCTGTGTATCACGCATTTGCCGCAGATAGCGGCGTATGCGGATCGACATATCAGTATTAAAAAAGTTGTGCGCGATGGGGAAAGTTTTACTTCCGTGAGCGCTCTTTCGGGCCAAGTGCGTCTGGAGGAACTGGCGGAAATGATTACCGGGAAAAATATTACTCCCACATCCCTGGCCCAGGCGCAGGAACTTCTGGCATTGGCCGTTAGAAAAGCCGAGCCTGAATCGCCTGCGGCACGGCAAACAGAGTCCAAGCGCGGCAAGGCGAAAAGTCCGGCCTCATCTCGAAAAAGCCTGACGGAGAAATAAACTGAAATCCACCACCGATTATCCGGAATGGGAAGAATCCGAAGCCGCCAGTATGGCTCCGCAGGATCTCGAGCCGCCGGCGACTAAAACACGCAGCCGGCGGATGGATTTTGTCGACCATCAGCCCAGCGCGGCGCTGGTCCTGAAGCTGGCCAGCCCGGCGATTGTCGAGCAGATACTGGCTGCGGTCATTGGCCTGACTGACACCGTAGTTGCCGGGCATTTGCCGGGGACCGCTAATACCATTGCGGCGGCCTCGGCGGCCGTGGGCATTATGACCTATCTGCAATGGTTTGCGGGATTGATGACTGCGGCGCTGGGCGTAGGGGCAACCGCCATTGTGGCGCGGGCGTTTGGATCACGCCGGTCCCGCATGGCCCAGAGAGTTGCCGGCACATCTGTGAGTTCGGCATTTATTGCCAGCACCCTGCTATCCGTATTGCTATATGTTTTTGCCCGGCAGATTTCCTATGGCTGCGGCCTTAGCGGAATATCAGCACATTTTGCCCGGCAATATCTGCAAATTATGGTCATCACCATCAGCCTGCAGACCACCGCGCAGATCGGTATGGCGTGCATCCGCGGCGCTGGAGATACGGTGCGGCCCATGGCCATCATGTTCATGGTCATGCTGGTAAACCTGGTGGCGTCCACCGCTTTTGCCTATGGGTACTTTGGCCTGCCGGCCTGGGGAATTCGCGGTGATGCGTTTGGCACACTGCTGGCTTATCTCACGGGCGGGATCTGTGCGGCGGTGGTTTTGTTTACCGGCTTAAGCCCCATTAACTTACGCCTGCGACATTTACGAATTATCCCCCATATTCTGATGCGCGTGCTGAAAATCGGCATTCCCAGCTGGGTGGAGGGTATCTTGCTGTGGGGTGGGCAGTTTTTAATTGTTATTTTTGTCATCAATTCCAAAAATGATCCTAACGGTTATCTGCTGGCGGCACATAACGCCGTTTTGCGTATTGAATCGATTTCTTTTCTCCCCGGCTTCGGCTTTGGTATTGCTGCCTCTACCCTTGTGGGGCAATATCTTGGGGCCGGCAAGCCGGAAGCGGCAAAACAGGCAGGCAAAATCGCCAACACACTGGCGCTTGTTACCATGACGGTTCTGGCGTTGCCGATGATATTCTGCCCGGGATTTATGCTCTCGTTAATTGTTAATTCCCCACCGGTAATTAAGGCCGGCTTTTGGCCCTTGGTCCTGGCGGGCTTGGCGCAGCCGGCATTTGCGCTGGCGATTGTATTTTCCGGCGCGCTCAAAGGCGCAGGTGAAACCGTACTACCGATGATATGCACGGTTTCAGGCATTCTGGTGGTGCGGTGGGCGGTGCTGGCCATTGGGCTATATTGGATGGCGACGCATGGAATCCACGGGGATAACCTGATTGCGGTATGGGTGGCAATATGGGTTGATCTGAATTACCGAGGAATATTCAACGCGGTGGTCTACGCGCGTGGGCGCTGGCAGAGGAAAAAAATCTAAATCCCTCTGGGCAAGCATGACCCAGACAGGCTCCGGGTGCAATTAAAAACTGCGGAATTTTCCGCCTGCGATCACTGCTGCGGGACGAGACGTTTCGGCACCGCAACAGTCATGTGATCGCTAACTTGCGTGGGGTCTATTTGCACAGCGTCCAGATTCGGGCTGCCCTGCCCGGACCAGAGCCAGATATTGGCCTTATCCAATGAGGATATCCAGAAACTGAAATGCCCCTTGGTATTCACAGGATAATAGTGCCGGGTAAAGGTGCTGCCCGGAGGCCCGACGGATAATTCTGCCCCCGCTGCTGGAAAACTGGTACCTTGCCACGTGGCCGTGCCCGCCACATGGGTACAGCTGGGCAACACGCCGCTAAGCGCCAAAAATGCGAGTAGACCAAAAATGCGGGGCGTCAAGCTGAGCTTCATTGCAAACTCCCAAAATATTTTCGCTGGGCGGACGACGTTGGCCTATCGGATAGACCAACCTATTTTTAGCGCAGCACATAAGGAGTTGCCGGACGCAAGTTTTGAAAAAGCATTAAGCAGCAACGATGGCTTGTTAATTGGCGGCCGTTGTGGCGGGCTGCTCAAGGGGTTCCACCGAAACTTTTAAGTTGGAAGCAAAATGCACCCGGCCCGGAGCTAAAGCAAAAAGGCTGTCGTCGCGCGCCAAACCGACATTCTTGCCCGCGCGATACTTTGTTCCGCGTTGCCGAATAATAATCGAACCGGTGGTAACGACTTCCCCGGCATACGCTTTTACGCCCAGGTATTTCGGATTACTGTCCCGCCCGTTTTGAGTGGAACCTTGACCTTTTTTATGCGCCATGACACATCTCCAGGATAATCAAAGGCGAACCAGTTGTCCGCCTGCGAATTTCGCAAGTTATTAAGTATACGCAGTGCGGATTTGATTGCAAGTCTCCCGCTGGGCGAGATTTCTGTTGGTTGACGGTCACACAATAAGCCGATAATTTAGATAGGGTTCTCGCCACAGCAAGACCGCTGATACGGGCCGAGACTGCTAGGAGTTTGGATAAGTGATCATCACCCTCACGTGCCGTCATCTTGAAGTGACCCCGGCGATTCGCGAACATGCGGAGGCGAAGGCCAATAAGATGTTGAAATATTATGACCTCATCAAGGAAATTGAAATCATCCTTGACGGCACAGAAGCCAAACATAAGCGGGTGGAATTTATCGTCAGCGCTGAACACCGCAACATGTTTGTCGCAACACAGGAGGGCGACGACCTGTATGCCTGCATCGATCAGGCCGCCCACAAGATTGAACGTCAGCTTACGGAACATAAAGACCGATTCCGAAATCGTAAACATCCCGGTTAGCCCCGGCAAGCTCGGTGGCTATAATGCCCTGCGGGCAAGGATATTAAATTAAGCTGGGATTATCGGCGATTGTATGTGTGAGATAACCAACCCATGAAACTCGGTGAATTTATCGTGAAGGACGCTATCGTCCCGGAACTCAAGGCAACCAGCCGCGACGGGGTGATCAGGGAACTCGTAGAAGCTTTAGCCGCCACCGGAGCATTTTCCACGGCGGATGTGGACACCATCTGTAAAGCCATCTTGGACCGTGAACGGCACGGCAGCACGGGATTTGGCAAGGGCGTGGCGGTGCCACACGGCAAACTCGCCTGTGTAAAAAAACGTATCGGAACCATTGGTCGCAGTGCCGCCGGGATCGATTTTTCAGCGTTGGATCAGGCCCCGGTATTCAGTGTGGTGCTGTTACTTTCCCCGCCAGATAATCCCGATGGCCATCTGCATGCCATGGAAAATATTTTCCGCAATCTTCAGCAGGACAACTTTCGGCGCTTTCTGCGGCAGGCGTCTTCGCGTGAGGAAATTATCGAATTAATCGAAGAGGCTGATCAAGCCGGTATGGCTCGCTGACGCACTTTTATCCCTTGGGACCAGATTACTGTTACTAAACTCGCTCAATATGTGGGTGCCGCCGAATCATGGACAGACAAGTAAAAATTTCAAACCGACTCGGACTGCATGCCCGCCCGGCTATGCAGTTTGTGGATGTTGCCAATCAATTCAGGAGCAATATCCGCGTCTGGAAGGGGGATCAATGCGTGGATGGCAAAAGCATCATGCACATGATGATGCTCGCCGCCACCGAAGGCACCGGCCTGAAGCTTGAAGCCGACGGAGAAGACGCCGGTAAAGCTCTGGACGCACTGGAAAGTCTTGTCAACGGCCGCTTTGGCGAAGAGTAGCGCCCGCGCGGTCCCTCACCCCGCAGCCGAAATGATATTTTCAGCATCGCGTACTTTTATTGCATAAAACGGCATGTCGTTCCAGGGGTAAAAGTCCTATATTACAATTCCGGACAAAATTTCCTTGACAGTATCGTTATTCGGACTAGTCTTAACCTTAATTGAAGCTTGTCGCTTCAACTTTTTTTGGCAATGTTTTACGAGCGGAAAGGGTAGAGTATGCTTATCTCACCATCGGGCAATTTTGGAACAACCAGCGGGCACAAACTTTTGGCGGCATCCGCGATGATGTTGATGGCCGCAGGTGCCATCAACAGTTCAGTGGGCGCTATGACCATCACGCCACATTTTGAAAGCTCCATTACCGGAAGCGCCAGCTACAGCACCATCGCCTCGGATATCAATAGCGCGCTGACATTTTATAACCAGAACATCCTTAATAACGTCAATGTAAGCATCGATTTTGCCGTTACCCCGACTACTTCCAGCGCTTCGTATCTTGGTCAAAGCAACAGCACTATTTATACTCCGTCGTACAGCACCTACACTTCCGCCATGCAGACCAATGCGATCCAAAATAGCAACGCCATCGAACTGACCGCTTACAATAATCTGCAATATGGCAATGACAGCAACGGGGCGAAAAACATTGACGCCACGGCACCGGATATGCGGGCTCTTACCGGCTCGTCCGCCTACACGGGTGGCTACAATACCAACGGAAGCTATGTCGGAAGTTCGGGAACGATTGATGGCGTGATCACGCTTAATGCGGCGGACCTTTCCGGTTTCGGCGGCGGTGGAAATTTCAGTCCCGGTCGTGTCATTCAACATGAAGTCGATGAAGTTCTCGGCATCGGTGGCGGCGGATCAACTCTGACGAGTTCCACAACCTCGGCCACCGCCTATGGCCCGATGGATCTGTTTCGTTACTCCGCGCTCCATACGCCAAGCTATACCAACAGCTCCACCGCCACGTCCTATTTCTCCATTGACGGCGGCACGGTAAATTTGGTGAATTTCAACCAGAACCCCGGTACCAATAGCCAGACCGGAGGCGACTTCGGCGACTGGAGCAGCGAAGGCACTACGGGTAACTATGTTCAATTGGCATTTACATCAAGCTCGCAAGGGGCGGCCAGCGTCAGCCCGACATCGCCAGAGGGGATTGCACTGCAAGCCGTGGGTTATGACATGGCGGTTCCTGAGCCATCAACCTTGGCCCTCTGCGGTGGATTGCTTTTCGGCCTGGGCCTGATGCGCCGCCGCGCCGCTCGGAGCCCTTCGCAGTAACGGCTAAGTTGAGCTGACACGTTTAACACATTATCCACCATCACCTGACCTTACGGTTTACGTGCCTCAAATGGGAGTGCCGGCAGAGATTCTTTGTTCATCAGGTTCGGTACGGCAATGTCGCTGAAAGCAAACTGGACTGCTGTGGGAGTGCTGATTTTCGGGGATCGCACCACCACAGTTCTTCCAACTATTTGCGCCCTGGCGTTAACAAATGTCCCGTTTCGGCCGGAGAGCTGGAACCAATTCAACGGTTTTCCATCGCGCGAAAGCAGTCCGCCGCCCACATCTGTAAAGTGAATGACAACCTGATTCCCATCAAACTCCGCCGATTGAAACACCGGCCCCGAATAGGTTTTTCCAGAATGAAATATCTTCGCCAAGGCGATGGCGGCCAAGCGATTGCCGACCGCTTGCTTATTAGCAGGATGGATATTATGAATATTACCGATATCCATGGTTGACGCGATACCGCAATTTGGAATTCGCCGGGCCGCTTTTTCTTCTGCCTGCCAGATCACCGGCTCCATCGGCCCGTCGTGGCCATAATTATACGGGGCAATCTGCACGATATAAAAAGGAAAGTTTCCCTGCCGCCACAATTTTCGCCAGGAACCAATTAGCGCCTTGAGATGATAGTAATAGAGATGATCATGGGAAGATACATTATTTTCCCCCTGGTACCAGATCACGCCGCCAATAGCATAAGGAATCAATGGATGAATCATGCCGTTAAAAAGCGTGGTTGGATTTTGCCGCGGATCCGGCTGCCAGTCACCGTGTGGAATCTGGTA
>JAJZGH010000120.1 GCA_021798635.1 Planctomycetota bacterium
AAAGTTTTCCGCGCGTTGATGCATGAAGTCCATAAATATGACCGCACCCGGCCGATTACCTGTGCCATGAATGGTGGTTATCCGCATGGCTTTACTCATGTGGAAAATTTGCAGGGCATCAATTACCACCCCGGGGCTTATGCGTGGATGCATAAACTGCTGCCGAACCTGCCTATTTTCGGCAGTGAAATCGGCAGCACTTGCAGCGATCGCGGCGTAGTGGTAAGCAATAAAAGCAAGGGGCTGGTGAGCCAATACACCATGCACACAAACTGGTCGCAATACGCTTGGGATACCTGGAAGCCTATTGCCACACAAAAATTTGTGGAGGGCGGCTTTAACTGGACCGGTTTTGATTACCGCGGCGAAACCACGCCTGACGGCTGGCCGGATGTAAATTCTCATTTTGGGGTATTGGACATCTGTGGCTTTCCTAAGCCCGATGCCTATTACTACAAAGCCTGGTGGGGCAAAAAGTCGCTGGTTTATATCTGCCCGCAATGGAATTTGCCCAAATCCATGATCGGGAAGAACGTGCTGGTTCGCTGCTACGCTAATTGCGACACGGTGGCACTATTTCTTAATGGCAAAAAAATCGGTCAAAAGAAAATGCCCAAATATTGGTATCTGGACTGGCAGGTTCCCTACCAGCCCGGCAAGCTTGTCGCGCGCGGGTATGACCATGGAAAACTCGTGGCCACCTGGACCCAACGCACCACCGGCCCCGCGGTCGGCTTGCGGCTGGTAAATCAATGGCCAAAAATACGGGCCAATGGTGAAGATATTGCTCCTATTGCGGTATCCGTGATGGACGCGAATGGCCACGTGGTTACCAATGCCATGAATCTGGTGCACTTCACCATTACCGGGCCGGGCAGAATTGTCGGCTCGGGAAATGGTGATCCGGCGTGTCATGAGCTTAATCAGGCACATTCCCACAAGGCGTTTTATGGCTATTGCATGGTGTTGGTGCAGGCCGATCGCACGGCGGGAGTCATTCACGTGACCGCTAGAGCCAAAGGCCTGGCCCCGGAAACCATTGCGATTCAGACGGTCGCTCCGCAACGTTAAAAACCGGACGCAAAAATTCGGCTAATCGCTCCGTCAAGCTCCCTGCCGACAGGGTAGGGGGAACCTTGGCCATTCGGTTCCGCGTAAGCGTTGACATGCTTGGTTAGGCGTGGCGGGTTTTTGTCATCGGAAGGGAAAATCATGGATTCTCGCTTCCAACTTTTGACTTTTTTTGAAAGCAGGATCTGCGGTGGATGATGCCTTGTATATTGGTCTGGATCTGGGCGGAACCAACATCAAAGCCGGTGTGCTGGATAGCGCGGGTAAAGTAATCGCCAAAACCAGCCTGCCCACGGGTCGCGGTCCGGACGCAGTGATCGCCAATATGATCGCCGCCGCTGGGCAAGCGGTTCGATCGGCAGGCCTGACACTGGATGTCATCGCTGCGGTGGGTATTGATTCTCCCGGCCCGCTGTCCACTGAAAAAGGTATCGTCATCCGCAGCGCTAATTTGCCCGGCTGGGAAAATGTTCCATTAAGAGATCGTATTTCGGCGGCGTTGGGTAAACCGGCAGTTCTGGAAAATGACGCACGTGCCGCCGCCTATGGGGAATTTTTTGCCGGGGCGGGAAAAAGCCTAAATGTACGCAATATGATGATGATTACCCTGGGCACTGGTGTGGGCGGCGGCATTATCGTCGATGGGCGTCTGATTCGCGGCCACACCGATATGGCGGGGGAACTGGGTCATGCGATCGTCGTGCCGGACGGAGTATTGTGTGGCTGCGGGCAAAAGGGGTGCCTGGAAATGTACACGGCGGCCAGCCGCGTGGGTCAGCGGGCTGTCCAGGCCCTGCATGACCCGGAAGTTACCTCCAGCCTGCGTGATGCGCTGAATCAATTCGGGGAACTTACCGCACGGGATGTAGAAGATCATGCCCGGCGGGGCGATGAGCTGGCTTTGGAAATCTGGAATCAGACTTGCCGCTATCTGGCTGTGGCCTGTATAAGTGCCGTGCATTGGCTGGATCCGCAGATGATCATTCTAGGCGGCGGTATGGCTGCGGCGGGCGAGTTTCTTTTACAGCCCGTCCGGCGGCATTTTGATGAAAATTATTGGAACATGGATCCGCCTGTGGTCGAAATCCGTGCTGCGGAACTCGGCAATGATGCCGGCATAATCGGTGCGGCCGCGTTAGCCCATGCTATGATGCAGGGGCATTGAAATGGAAGGAATGAAATATGTCGGAAAATCCCAAGGTGCTGGCGGTCATATCGGTACAGGGTAGAGATCAAAAAGGCGTGGTGGCAAAATTTGCCACCTATGTGGCTGCCAACGGGATAAACATTGAGGATATGGAACAGCGTGTGGTCCGCGGCATATTTGTCATGGATATGCTGGTGGATCTGCATGATATGGCCATTTCCCTGGATCAACTGATAACCGGATTATTGGATTTGGGGCGGCAGATCGGCATGGAAGCCCGTATTACACTCCGCCAGACTCGTAAGGCCAAGCGCGTCGTCGTGCTGGTGAGCAAAGAACCGCATTGCCTGCAAAAACTGCTGGACCTGAATCGTCAAAATGAACTCAACGGCCAAATCGTTTCAGTTCTGGCCAATCATCCGACGCTGGAGGATGTGGCCCGTGCCGCCGAACTGCCATTTGCCTTTACGCTCTCAGGCCCTGATGAATCAGCAAAAACGCGGCATCGGCAATGGCTTTTTGAAAAACTTAGGTCGCTGGAGCCGGATCTGATTATTCTGGCCCGCTACATGCAGATACTTTCGCCGGAAATCATCGCGGCCTTCCGCTCTAAAATCATTAATATTCACCCGTCCTTACTGCCCTATTTCCCCGGCGCCAATCCCTATCGGCAGGCCTTTGAAAGCGGCATGCGCGTTACAGGATGTACCGCTCATTTTGTCACCGAGGAACTCGACAAAGGCCCCATCATCCTGCAGGATGTTTTCCATATTAATGTCGGTGTGGATCAGGCCGAGGATGTCCGCCAGCGCGGTTTGGAACTTGAAGCCCATACCTTGGGTAAAGCGGTGAAATACTTTCTCAACGAAGAACTTGTCGTTGTGGAAGATAAAGTAGTTTTCAAGCCCGGAATAAGCTCATTTCATAAAGTCAAAGAAAATGCGATTCCCCGAAATTAATGTTGATGAATAACGTTTACCTCGACGTTCGATGGGTAGCCGCCGGCTGTGTTTTTGCGGTAGGCCGCGTAATGCCATAGCTGTGCGGCGGAAATCGCAAAGATTCAATCCAGTCGATGATTTTGCTTTCGCCAAATCTAAGTGGCATGGGGCCTTTTTTCCCTGGATGGGCATACGCTTGGAGTTCTCTGGGTTGCAGATATTGCAGCAGCAGAGACATGCGGGGATTATCTAAACTAATCAGGGGCATGTGCTTGTAGCTGAACCGTGTAAGGGTGAGAAAATTGGTGTAGGTTTTCAGGGTATTGTTGCTGCCCTGATCCCCATATATCCGGAAGCCTGGTGCGTTTTGTCCGCGGTGGCAGCCCACGGTTCCGCAGCTTTGCAACACAATGGGCTGAATATCCGTGCGGAATATTTTCAGCACCTGGGGATCGCTTTTAATTTGAACCTTGTCCCAATACTTTTGTGTACCCAGCCGACGGATCAGATAAATCTGTCGTTTGAAATTATTCGGGCTGATAAATTGCTGATAATCCTGCAGTGTGAGCGTGCGGCTTTGAAAGACAGGATTGCGCAAAATATCATTGCGCCAGAACGCCGGAAGCGTTTTACGCGGGTGCAGAATGGTTCCCTCAATCGGGGCGGTTTCATGGCGCTGTAGCTGCCAGAATCGAATCTTGTAAACATCCTTCATCGTCAGGAGTCTTTGGCCGCCGGCCGTGGGTGCCGGTGTTGAGCGTTTCGCGGAATTGCCTTGCTGTACGGCTGTGTTGACATTTCCTGCCCCGGATTGCCGCTTTAATTGAGATTCAATGAGATTCTTCAGCAATTGTGCATTCTGAAAGTTGGGTTTTATTTTAAGTGCTTCGTTGACCTGCTGCAGGGCCTGCGCGTACAGGTGGTTGTTGAACAAATATTGCGCCATGCGCTGGTGGCCGGCGGCATCAGTCGGCTTAATCGCCGCCTCACGCTGCTGAATTTGCGTGGCCATCGCGGGGGTTTCCTGCGCGTTGGCCGATGCGGCACACATGAAGGTCATGGTACTGACTATACCTGCTGCCGCTGTAAAAAGAGGAAATCGGATGGAGTATTTCATGGCCAGGATTCCTTTCTCCTTGCCCGGGTTTGCACGCCCGGAGCCGTTGATGTTTCCAATCGGGCCACCTGTTTCCCGACGTCCCGTCGCCGGGACTTCCTTTTTGCCGCAAAGCACTATAATCTTGACGTGCTCGACTCACAAGGAAAGTGTCAATGAATACAGCACCTCTGCAACCGGTTGAAGCCTCCCCGCTGGCCGACCCCCTGGCCGCGTGGCTTAACCGTGTCGTTATTCTCGACACCATGGGGCCTTTTATCTATATCGGCACTTTAAGCGAAATTCATGGACATGTCCTGATTCTCATTGAGGCGGATGTCCATGATTCAACCGATAGTTCCTCCACCAAGGAGTTTTACATCGCCCGTACCCGAGAACTGGGTGTGCATTCCAACCGTGATATTGTAGCCGTGCAGCGCCAGCACGTCGTCTCGATCAGCCCGCTGGACGCTGTTCAGATATAAGCCAATCGCGCCGGGCGAAAGCGTATCGTGCGATTAAATCTTATCCCGCGGCGAACTCAACGCTGCCGCATTGAGCTATGGGATTCACCTTCGCGATGGTGCAGCGGTCGTCACATCGGCGGCGAGGGTTCCTGGGCCGTTGAGGCTCTTGCGACGGCCGGCTCGGCGGCCCCATTTTGTCCGTCATGCCCGAAGAAGCGGTAGTACAGGTAAATATTAACGGTCATGACTCCGGCAAATAAAAAGAAGGGCATCTCTATTTCTGAAAGATCAAATAACACACCCGTGCAGATCATGGCAGCGGATGCGCCCGACAGCCGCGTTACCTGATTCATCGCCAGGGCATGGCCCATGCTTTGGCCTTCCACCCGATTAATAATTGCGGATTGTTGGGCGGGCAGCGCGGCAATTCGCAAGGCCGGCGTTACAAGATAAATAGCCACGCCCAGCCAAAGGTTGTGCCACACCGCCATAACCACCAGCAAAGCCGTGCCCAGGGCCCGGGTAAAGGTGATGCTTCGGACAAAGCCCAGTCGCCGTTCCAGAGCGGGCGCCGCCAAGAGCGCCACCGAGCCTAGAATGCTGCCAATCGCGGTGTAAACGGCCATGCGCGATTTTGACATGTGGTAAACCAGCACGAAAAATGGAATTAGAAACGGCGTAATTAACCCCTGGCTAAATCCGTTGAGTGCACCAGTAATACTAAAATGCCGAATAGCCCGGTTCGATTGCGCTCGCTGCACGCGTGCTGTGGCCACATATTCCGGAACGGTCATAAAGAAAAGTAATACTGTGCCGACCGCTGAAATAATGGCCGCCGCCAGGAAGGTATTGCGCGTTGAAAAATAATGGACCAGCATCGCCCCGCCCGCGCCGGCGATGCCACTTAGAAAGGCCAGCACGGAGTAATAAGTGGTCCGATTCTCAGCGGTGGAAAGTCGGGCGATCACGGAACTCTGCACGGGTTGGGCCGCGCCACCGACCCCGCCGCCCACCAGGGAGCCAGTGGCCGCGAATCCGCCGATAACCGACGCCGCCAGCAACATCGGAAAACTTTGGTTGACGTATACCATCAACGCACTGACCGGAACCATCGCCCCAGTGACCAGCAACGCCCCTTTGTGATCCCATCTATCTGATATATGACCGGCTCCCACGGCCAGAATCGCCGTGGACATAACGCCCACAACATAAATTGCGCCCAGCGCCAGGGAACTTTCGTGCAGGGTGTTAAGCACCAGATAGGGTAATGCGACAATCATCATCCCGCCGGCGATGCTACGGGCTATACGGAACAGGATCAGCAGTGCCACGCTGCCGCGGTAGTTTCCGCGATGCGGTTGGGGAATTGCGGAAAATGCTGTATCTTTTGGGTCGGCCGTCGGTTTCGGCCTTTTTTCTTCTTTCATAGCAGTTGATTATAGCATGGCAGTCAAAAAAAATACTTCGATTATGCAACTATTAAATTTTTGATGCGTGGTAGCCTATGAGAATAATCCGCGGCTGTAACGGGCGTGAACATGCTATCCGGTCGCAAATTGTGCGTTATACTGTTCTTGAGCCGCTTCCAAGCGGCCGAAGGACGCGGTACCCAAAGAGATGATCATGCGAAGTGCTTTGAAAAAGAAACTAAACGGTTCCGTGCCCGCCCGGCCCTCCGTCGCCGAATCGACGGTACAGGCCGCTACGCTGGCCAAAGCCTTTGTGTCCCTGATCCCCCACATGATGGGGTCGCTGCGGCGGCATTTACGCACGGCCGAAGGCGGTGATTTACGCGTGGGCCAATTCCGCATGATGATGGCTGTAGCCCTGTCTCCTGAACTCTCGATTTCCGATGCCGCCGAAGTTATGGGCCTGACGCTACCTTCAGCGTCCAAGGTTGCCGATGAATTGTCCCGGGCCGGCTTGCTGCAGCGGAAGGAAGACCGTCGCGATCGGCGTCGATCACTCTTATCTTTGACGCCTGCGGGCATTGCCGTGCTGCAAAGCGTCCAGCGCGCCGCGGAAGCTCACTTCATTCAGATATTCCAACCGTTGACACCCATGGAGCGGGGATTTTTACTCTGCGCAGCGGAAACCCTGCGGCCATTATTTCGACCGGGTGCCCGGCCCGTGGCTTAAGGCCACCGAACAGTTATGTTCATGTGACTTCAGGTACAGGATTCCGGAGTGCGAAAATGAAAAACGCGTTGACCATCATTGTAATTCTGCTGATTGTGGCAGTCCTTGGTTACTGGGCTTGGGAACACTTCGGAACCGCCTCGGCGAAGCAGGTTATCTATCAGACTGCACCGGTCAAGCAGGGATCTTTGGCTGCTACCGTTAGCGCCACCGGTACCTTAGAACCGCGCGATGTTGTGGATGTTGGTGCCCAGGTTAACGGAACCGTTATTGCCTTCGGTAAAGATGCCAATGGCCACACTGTTGATTACGACTCGCCGGTGAACAAAGGGACGGTTCTGGCGCTGATTGATCCTGCCAATTATCAGGCGCAGGTGGCGGTGGCCAAAGCGGCAGTTGAAGAAGCGGTAGCGAATGTAGAAGTGGCCAAAGCCCGGCTTGAGCAATACCAGGCTGCGTATGTCGATGCCCGTGCAGATTGGCTGCGGGCGGAAAAACTCGGAGCCACCGGAACCGCTTTGGCTATTACCCAATATGATGCGTATAAATCCACGTATGACCAGGCCAGGGCCAATGTGACCTTGGGGCAGGCCTCACTGGTGCAGGCGCAAAAAGCGGTAGATGCCGCACAGGCCTCTTTGACTAACGCGAAAATAACGCTTGGCTATTGCACGATCACGTCACCGGTAAAAGGCGTGGTGATTGATCGCCGGGTGGACATCGGTCAGACGGTTGCCTCAAGCTTCAGTACGCCCAGTCTGTTTCTGCTGGCCAAAAGTTTGGAAAAGATTCAGGTGTGGGCTTCCGTTAATGAAGCGGATATCGGTCGCATTAAAGTCGGTGATGCAGCCACGTTTACCGTCGACGCATTTCCCGGCAAGGTATTTCACGGCGTGGTACATCAGGTCCGCCTGAACGCCACCATGGTGCAAAATGTAGTCACTTACACCGTGGTCGTGGATACGGACAACCCCGGCGGAAAACTCCTGCCATATCTCACCGCGCAGACCGATTTCCTCGTGGCTAAAAAAAATAACGTCATGATGGTCCCCAACGCCGCCCTGCGCTGGGTGCCTCTGCAATCAGAGATTCTTCCCTCAGCCCATCACGCAGCCGCCGCCGCATCACCTGATCAGGGCACCATTTGGGTGGAATCGGGAAGGTTTGTTAGGCCGATTTCAGTTACCGTGGGGCTGGCCAACAACTATGACACACAAATTACTTCCCCGGACATTAAACCCGGGATGCTGGTGGTCACCGGTGAACGCGCGAATCCCAGCAGCCACACAGGCGGAGCGACCAATCCATTTATTCCACAGCCTTTTAAGCATAAAAAAGGCGGCTGAAGATAACATGGGCACCGTACCAGCAGCCTTCAACCGGAGCATGTAACGCCATGGAACTGATAAAAGTCAGCAACATCATCAAAACCTATCACCTGGGCAATTCGGATGTTCAGGTGCTCAAAGGCGTCTCGTTGAGCATTATGCCCGGTGAAATGGTGACGCTCATGGGAGCTTCTGGATCCGGTAAAACCACCCTGATGAATATTCTGGGGTGTCTGGACCGGCCGACCTCCGGCGAATATTTATTTGATGGCCAGGAAATTTCCCGCATGTCGGTTAATCAGCGGGCTGCGGTCCGTAACCGCAAAATTGGATTTGTCTTTCAGAACTTCAATTTACTGGCCCGCACGTCCGCCTTGGAAAATGTCCTCCTGCCGACCACGTATGCCGAAGATGGCCTGTCCGCCCGACAGCATCGTCAGCGGGCGATGGAATTGCTGGATCAGGTCGGCCTGGGAGACCGCATGGACCATGAGCCATCCCAGCTTTCCGGCGGCCAGCAGCAGCGTGTGGCCATCGCCCGGTCGCTGGTGAATAATCCGCGTTTACTTCTGGCTGATGAACCCACCGGAAATCTTGATTCGCACACCAGCGAGGAAGTGCTGCGCATGTTCCAGAAGCTCAATGCGGAAAAAGATATTACAATCCTGCTGGTCACGCATGACGCCACCGTCGCCGGTCATTCCCGAAGAGTCATCCGGATTAGCGATGGGCTGATTGCTGATGGTGGTGCCCAGAGCCAGATCGCGGCCGTCGCCGCCGGCCCTGCCGCAAACGATGTAAAGAGGTGACGCCATGTTGAAAATAACAACAACACTCAAGACCGCCTTACGGGCGTTGCGCCGCAATCCTTTGCGGTCTGCCCTGACCACATTGGGTATTATCATCGGCATCGCCGCCGTGATCGCGATGGTGCAAATTGGTGAGGGATCCTCGGCGGCCATCAAGCAAACCATTGCTAATATGGGGGCCAACGAGTTGCTGATATTTCCCGGACAGGCGGTCAGCGCGGGCGTGAGTTTTGGGGGCGGAAGTTCGGTAACGCTCACTTCCGCCGATGCCGCGGCCATCGCGCGGGACTGTCCTTCTATCTCCGCGGCCGCCCCATCCGTAAATGCTCGCATGCAGGTCGTACGTGGCGGGATGAACTGGGTGCCCCAATTTCTGATTGGCACCACTCCCGCCTATCTGAAAATACGCGATTGGCCGCTGGCGGAAGGCCGAGCTTTCGGCAACGATGATGTCGACGGCGCTAATGAAGTATGCATTCTGGGGCAGACGGATGTTAAAGAGTTATTTCCCAGCGGCAAACCGCTGGGGAAAACCATTCTCGTCAATAACGTGCCCCTGCGGGTCATCGGGGTGTTAACAAAAAAGGGTGCCAACATGATGGGTATGGATCAGGATGATATTATCATCATGCCATGGACCACAATGAAATACCGCGTGTCAGGTTCGGCGTTGCAGAACCAGAATCAAAGCACGGCGGCAGCGTCGAGCACCTTTTCGACCGGGCAACTCTATCCGGAGACTTCGCAGAACCTTTACCCCGTCCCTTCCGCCACCGAACAGCAGGACTTACCACAACCCGTGAGTTTTCCCAATGTGAATGCCATTCTGGTTTCTGTCCCGTCAAGTTCCCAGATTCCGCAGGCCATCACTGAAATTACCGCTTTGTTGCGCCAACGCCATCACCTGCAACCCGGTACCCCCAGCGATTTTAATATCCGCAACATGACGGAAATCTCTAATGCGCTGGGCCATACATCGCAGTTGATGACCAATCTGCTTACCGGCGTAGCGCTCATATCGCTGATGGTCGGCGGCGTGGGGATTATGAATATCATGCTGGTATCGGTTACCGAACGCACCCGTGAAATCGGCTTGCGAATGGCCATTGGAGCACGCCCCGCCGATATATTAAGCCAGTTTATTCTCGAGGCCATTGTGCTGTGTCTTTTCGGCGGGGCGCTGGGAATATTGTTCGGGCAGGCGCTTTCCATGGCAGTTAAATCCCTGTTACATTGGCCGATTCAAATGTCCGCCCCGGCCATGGTGGCGTCGGTTGCCGTGTCTGTGGTAGTAGGACTGGTCTTTGGTTATTACCCGGCTTGGAAGGCGTCCCGCCTGGACCCCATTGAAGCTCTGCGGTACGAGTAAATAAAAACCGCGATTGGAGAATCATCATGCGATTAAATATGCCTCTGGCTTCCATCACCATAGCCACTGTGTGCGCTGCTCTTACGGGTTGCATGGTAGGACCCTCTATCCGTGCGCCCAAAACCACGATGCCGGCCCATTGGGCCAAATCCGCGAAACTGCATTCCCCCACAACCGCCCCGGCAACAATGCCCGCGACAATAAGCAAAGTCACCAATTCCCCGGCGCACCTTGCCCAGTGGTGGAAAAATTTCCATGATCCGGAGTTAACCCTTCTTATCAACCGCGCCGCCCGCGACAATCTAACCCTGCAGGAAGCGACACAGCAGATCATTGAATCGCGTGAAATTCGCGACGCCGCTTCCGCTAATCTTGGGCCATTTGTAACAGGTGTCGGATCTTATCAGCACAGCGGTAATTTTCGTCACTCCGGATCCAATTTATATCAAGCTGGTTTTGACGCCACGTGGGAACTGGATTTCTTCGGCCAGGTTCGCCGGGGCATACAGGCCGACAATGCCAATTACCGTGCCGCTATTGAAAATCAGCGGGGCGTCTGGCTGACATTATTAAGCGAACTGGCCGACGATTACATGACCCTGCGGGGCGTGCAGCGGCAGATCGCCGTGACCGTTGCCAATCTCAAAACCCAGCGACACACAGTGGCAATTTTGCAGCAACAGATTGGCGGGGGCTTAAGTACCTCATTGGCTTTGGCCAATGCCAGTGCCCAGTTGGCCACCACCGAAAGCCAATTGCCCGAACTGCGTATCCAGGAAAAGCAACTTTTCTATGCCCTCAGCATTTTAATCGGCCAACCGCCGCAGGCTTTAGAAAAACAGTTAGCCGTTCCCCGCCCCATTCCATCCATACCGCCCGTAGTCCCCATCGGGTTGCCCAGTGAACTGTTGCTGCGCCGCCCCGATGTACGCCAAGCCGAACAGCAATATGCCGCGGCCACGGCTAATGTGGGTGTTGCCGAAGGTAATTTATTTCCGCAGTTCACCATCAATGGAAACCTTGGCTTTGCCGCATCCGATGCTGCCAAATGGTTTGATGCCAGCAGTTTGACCTATGGCATCGGTCCCAACGTCTCCTGGTCCATTTTGAATTGGGGGCAAGTGCAATCCAACATCAATGAGCAGAAGGCCATCCGGATTCAGGCCTTTCTTAATTATCGCCAAACCGTCCTGCAGGCGCTGGATGATGTCAACAGCGCCTTAGCCGCCTACACCCGCGAGCAACAGCATGAAAAATTGCTCGTTGAGGCCGTGGCGCAGAATCAGAAAGCAGTAAATTATTCCACACAACTATATGAAAACGGCCTGACTGATTTTCTCAACGTGCTTACTGCTCAACAGGCTCTCTACACCTCCCAGGATGCTCTGGTGCAAAGCCAGTCCGCCGTATGCACAGATTTGGTGGCGCTGTACAAAGCATTGGGCGGCGGTTGGGAATCGGCTGATTTTACGGTCAAAAAGCCGGCAAAGTAAGGGGTTCAGTCGCCATGGAACGATGATCTATTTTTGGATTGTCGGCTTTAAGCCCAGTTTCGCCATGACCTGCTGCAAATCTCCCCATACTTTGGCGCGGTTCTCGGGCGTATACGCCCGCAAAAGAAATGACGGATGATAGGTTGGCATTAATGGCACGCCCCGATAGGTCATCCACGTGCCGCGCTGGCGGCTGATTCCCTCTACAGTCCCCGTAAGATATTTCAGCGCCGGTGCGCCTAGCGTGACAATGACCTGCGGGCGGATTATTTCAATTTGTTTATGCAGCCAGGGAATGTTTAAGGCCACTTCCGCCGGTGTCGGCGGCCGGTCTCGCAATCGTCCGGAATCCGGATCAGGGTCGGCCGCACGCAGTTTGACTACGTTGCCGATGTACACCGTTTGCCGGCTTAATCCCATGGCAATAATCATCTTGTCCAAAAGCTGCCCGGACCGGCCCACAAAGGGCACGCCCGTTTTATCTTCCTCTACGCCCGGTCCCTCGCCGACAAACATCAACTTTGCGGCCGGATCGCCGCTTCCAAAAACGACCTGGGTGGCAATGTCGGAAATATAGGGGGCCAGCGCAGTCGCTGTCTCCTGCTGCAATTCCGCTAACAACCGCGGTTTGTCCGCATCACTGATCGGTGCCAAGGCAGCAATATCCCCGTCCGGGATGGGTGGAAGTTTTACAGAGCGAGCAATATCAACTCCTTGGTGCTGGGCCGTCCGGCTGTCCGTCTTGGACGCGACCGTCCTGCGCACCTCGGGCGGCGGCCCTTCATCCATTTTGGGCGCACGGGGAATCAGCGTTGCCGGGCGTTGCGCAACCTGCGCCCTCGGGGCTACATTTTGGTCTTTTCGGGCGACACTTTTTCCCGGCACCGGGGCCGCAGACTTGGGAAGCACTAACGGCACTTCGCGCACACCGAAAGCCGCATCCGTTTGAAGCCACAATCGCCCGGCATAGTGCGCCGCTTGCGTATCCATCAGGCCGCTACTTTCCCGCCGGTCTATTACCGTGCGCCGCGTTGTCGCGGATCAAGCTGAATGGGACCATAAACCTGTTCATATCGTTGCACCGCCTGGCTTAACGCCAGCGCCAGACGCTTGGCGGCAAAAAAGCTCATTGCCACGCGGGTATTGACATCCATGACCACCGTATTGGGCTTGTCATGATGCTGCATATTGATGGCAAAATCCAGAAATAAATCTTCCTGCGTGGCGCTTAACCGGAAGATATTGCTAAATACCGTGTTCATGTTCTCTTCACGGATTTGCAATTGCATCTGCTGCCCGGCGGAATCACCCGCGGTGGGGGGCTGCGTTTGCGGTTGAATCGGCGGAACATTGTTATCTGACATTTTCAAACTCCTCTTATGAAACATCCAATCCTCAAGAACCTAAAAGATAACGGACCCCAGCAGTTTTGTCATCCCGGAGAAGCAGGAGGCGCGGGCCAGGGCGTGGCAATAACTCCGGGCAGGCGTTTGGCCGTGCGAGTTTCCGGGACAAACCCTTCTCTTCGCGCCGGCATATATGCCGTCGATTTCGCCGCTCGCCCGAAAATATTGCCACGCCTGCGGGCCGGACAAGTCGCAAGTCAGCTCTTCTCCGGCAGGGGGCACTGTGTCTGTGATGGCGCGTCGTTTTCCTTGCGTGGGCCATGATGAAATATGGCCGGGAAGTGATCGACACCCACTATGAATTTCACCCTCGGGCGGCTAATATTGCTGCGCGACTTTTTCATCGCTGATTGCGTTAATTGCGGAAAATTAAGATTAGGAACGGAAGATGCAGCGGTTGGTATCTGCGAGTCGCGCAAGAAATATAAGAAGCGGGGAAAAGGTGCGAGCCTGGAACTGGACGGCTTGGGCAAAGTCCGCATATGCTACCGCAAGGCGCGCGTTGAGTTTATGAACGGATATTGTTGTATCGGTCGCCTTCTTACTGCTGGATCGGATTCTAAATTATAATCCACACGTTACCTTAAGAGAGCGTTGAAATGAACAATTTTTCAAGGCGGAATTTTCTGGCGAGTATGGCCATAACCGGCGTTGCCGCCTTGGGTGATGCCGTACAACAGAGTGATGGGGCACCGGGTGCCGGCGTTCCGGTGGGTCAGCCCGCCGCCGCCCGCCGAGCACCGTTATCACCCGCGGCTCGCAAAGCCGCTGCGCAGAAGTTGGTGGCGTACTTCCATAAAGTTGCGTCGCAGCTCCTTCGACCCGCGCAAGGAATCCTGCGCCATCCCAGTGTCTCACCGAGCCTGGCGGGGAAAGCCTATTCCACACAGTTGTGGGACTGGGATACGCTGTGGACCAGTCGCGGACTTTTCCGGCTGGCG
>JAJZGH010000121.1 GCA_021798635.1 Planctomycetota bacterium
TGCGGGGAACCATGGGGCTGCCTGCTGCCCCTTCTCCGATGGCTTTGTCGCTCCGGCTGACGGATTCTTGAGCTTCCCCCGACATGGATGCCGCTGGGGCGGCGGGAAGCAGATGATTCGCGGTTGTGCCATCCCCCACGGTGCTCTGCGCTGCCTCGGTTGCGCCGTCTACATCGTTGCCCGATTGGACCGCCGGCGAATCGGGGGGCAAAACCAGATTTCCGTCACCGAAATTATTGGCATTAGACACTGCGACATCCGATTGTTGCAACGGCGCTTCAGCGGTTGTTGCCGCTTGCGCGCCATCCGGCTGCAGTGCGGCCTGCGATTCCGCGGTGCCTGGTTCATCCGCCGTTAACAAGTCACGCTGGTGTTGGGTACCCTGCGTTCCCTGCAAAGTTCTTTCGGACTGACTCTCGGGCGCTGTGCCCTGCTGACTAACTTGTAAATCTTCCGGTGCCGCAGATTCGATTATTGCCTGATCAGCCGGCACAGCTTCCTGAATTTTAGCGCGCTGCTGTAATAATTCGTCCTTCTTTAGCAACGCCTGCTGGACCAGTCCGCCGATGACCGGGTCGCGGGCAGTGCTGAAATTCGTCAGCACTTGCTGGTAGGCAGCCAAAGCGGCCTCGGCATTTTGCAAGTGCTCGAAAATCACCGCCCGGTTCAACATGCTTTGCGCCAAAAGCCGCGGCGGCATTAAATCCGGCTCTCCACGGGCGCGATCCAGCAGGGCATCGAGAACGGCGATAGCTTGCTCATGCTGCTGGGCTTTTTCCAGCAAAGCCGCCTGGTTAAATAAGGCTACGGGGATACATTTTCGTGCTTCGGTTTCACCGTTAAAGTCAAACCGCCCCGCCAGAGCGCCATACGCTTTTGCTGCCTCATCATCGCGACCGAGTTTTTCCAGCAGTTCGCCGCGTAAAAACATGGCCCGGGCCAGAGGCACAATCATGGCGGCAGGTGTGGAACGCTCTACCATGGCAATAAACTGCCCACAGGACGCCATAGCGGGTTCTAATTTTTCATCCTCCCGCAACATAAAGGCCCGCGCCAGCAGAGCCGGAGCCACCACCGTTCTGATTCCGGGAGAGGAATTATCTCCATAGGCGGAAATTAATTCATCATACGCTTCAAGCTGCGCCGCCCGCCGCCCCAACCGTGATAGACACGCCGCTTTGCCTGCCATGATCGTGGCGACCGGCAACGGGGGAAGAGACAGTGTGTTTGCGGCCTTGATCGCGGCATCATACGCTTGAATCGCGTCGGCGTCCTGATTTTGGGAATCCAGCAGTGCGGCTTTTCGGCTCCAGGCATGGAACAACATCTCACAAATAACCGGATGCGTGCTGTAGCGAAAGCGATCAATAAATGCGTCACAGGCCGGCATGACATCATCGCCGTTTCCCATAAACGCCTTCAGCGCGATTTTATTGAACATCGCCCGTGCCGCAACCGCCGCTAAATCCGGATCATCCGCCGGTTTGAAGCGTTGAACAATCTGATCACTGATTTTATCGGCGGCGGCATATTCCCTCCGGGCCGCCAACTCAGTGCTTTGATCCAGCAACATCGCCGCCACTTCCCCGCGCGTGGCCGGGTCAAGCACATCCGCATATTGCTCCACCACCACATCATACGCCGCGATACACGGTTCCACCCGTCGGAGACGGCATAGCGCCACCAGTCGCGTTTTGCCCGCCGTCTGCGCCACGTCAAACCAGGGTGGATCAACAAACGTACCAAAGGCTTCCAGCGCTTTCTCGGCCAAGCCCAGCGCTTCGATCATCCGGTTCAGGCTCAGATGCTCCTTGAGTTTTTTTACCAGATAACCCGCGGTCTGCGTCCCCATGACGTCTTCTGCCACGGGGCCGAATTTTTGTTCGGCTTCCTGATAAGCGCTGATAACTTCCGGCCCGCGATCCAGCGCAATTAAAAGGTTTACCCGTTCGAGCATGATCTCGCAGAGCCGGTTTTGGTCCACAATGTCTTTTTTGTCCGCAAACAGTTCCATGATCCTCTGGCAGGCCGCCAAGGATTCGTTATCCCGTCCCGAATCTTCCAGGAGTTCAATTTTCATCCATAACGCTTTGGCCAGTAGCCGATCTGGCAATTTAATTTGACTGTCATCAAGGCAAGCATTCAGCGCGGCCAGCGCTTCAGGACCGCGATTCAGCCGCGTTAACAGCGAAGCCCTGTTAAACATCGCGGAGGCCACATACGCTCGGGCCGCCTCATTGGATGCATCGCCGAACCGCTCAACAACACGGGCATAACCGGCCAGAGCATCATCCCGCCGCCCCAGAATATCCAGCACCGCCGCCCGGTCTAATAGAGTCTTGGCAATTTGTGGCTGGATAGAGGCTTCTTTATTGTCCTGAAAAGTTTGCAGCAAAAAATCGAACGCGGCCAAGGCTGGTTCGAACTTCCGGATCTGCAGCAGCAGCGCCCCTTTTGTAAAAATGGTTCGTGCCAGCTTTAATTGGCGTTCCGGATTACTTGAACCGCTATAACGGGCAATAAGTTTGTCCGCATCCCGCAGTTTTGCTTCGACATCCATTGTCTGTTGCATAGCCGAACTCTTCATTACCTGTCGTTCCATCATTATCCGGACATTCTACCGGTTCTGTCACATTCGTGCGTTGAACTTTCATCCAGCGCTGTGATACCATCGCCGGACCAGTATTAAGTGTAACGAATATCACCAAAAACTTCCCGTCTCCGCAAAAGGAGTCAGAAGCCCGCACGAGTAATTGCCCGGTTGCGATGGTGTGATTTTTAGCATCTTGGCGGAACAGCGCCTCCGAGCACCGTGGTGATAACCCGGTGGTTGATTGGCGGCACCGGATCAACCGCCGGATTAACCATCCGGTGCTCCGCGGGTGCGTTGCGATCATAGAGGGCCGTGATGATAGCCCGGTGATTGAAATTCTGTTGCAACATGTGCTTTTCACCCCTCGCCGCCTTAGAATTCCGCTATTTGGCTTAAGGGCGTATACGCATGGGATTTAAAGACAAACTGGAACGCAAACTTTCCCGCTTCGCGATTCCGCATCTGACAATATGGATTATCATCGGGCAGGTGTTGTTTTTTGTATTGCACTTCTCCCATCCGAACATCATTAGCCGCATGTATCTCGATGCGCCCATGGTGTGGGCCGGGCAATGGTGGAGGGTGATTTCATTTGTCTTGATTCCGCCATCGTACAGTCCGATCTGGCTGTTTCTGGATATTTATTTCTTTTTCCTGCTCGGCAATACGCTGGAAAATACGTGGGGATCACTGCATTACAATCTTTTCCTGTTGATCGGCTGGATGGCCACCGTGGCGGCAGCCTTGCTGGTGCCGGGCAGTGCGGTGGGAAGCCTCTACCTGTTTGGCTCGGTTTTTCTGGCCTTTGCGTTTTTATATCCGGATTTTGTTATTTACGTCGCATTTATTTTGCCAGTAAAGGTGAAGTATCTGGGATGGCTGATGTGGGCTTTTTACGCTTGGATGTTCCTGGCGGGTCCCTGGTCGCAACGCGCTATTGTCTTCGCGGCTGTGCTTAATTTTTTGATATTCTTTCACCGGGATATTATCAATCGCATTCGCTACGGGCACCGCAAAATGGTGCAGAAAGCGGCCACCGCGGTCGATGCGCCCTTTCACCGTTGCACGACCTGCGGAGTTACTGAAAAAAGTAATCCGCAGATGGAATTCCGCTATTGCAATCGCTGCGCCGGCACACCATGCTACTGCATGGACCATATTAACAACCATGAGCATCGCGTGGCGAAGTAATGGATCGTTCCGCCCCGCCGCTTACACCTTGGCAGCCGCAATTTGCGCCTGGCGCCTTAAGCGCTTGCGCTTATTAAAAATATTGGCCAATTGATCAATTAACACCGCCAGAAGGATTACCGCACCGGTAATAAAGTACGTCCAGTTGGAACTTAAACGGAATACCTCCCGATGTCCCGCCGAGTGATATACCCACTTGAAAAGAATAATGCCGTTTTGAATCAATTCCATCATCACTGATCCTATGATGGCCCCCAGCACGCTGCCTTCACCCCCCCGCAACGAAACGCCCCCGATAACCGCGGCGGCAATGGCATTAAGTTCATAACCATTACCCACGTTGTAGGTCATTTGTCCAATGTAAGATGCATAGCATATGCCCGCGACACCAGCCAGCCCCGCCGAAATCACATAGGTAAGAGTCTCCACCCGGTCCACCGGAATACCGGAATATTGCGCCGCGTCCCGATTGCCACCGATGGCAAATACATATCGGCCAAAAACGGTGGCGTGCAGCAGATACGCGAAGATAATAATCACGCCGAGAAAAATGAGAACCGGATAGGCTAAAATGGCATGATAGCCATAATGAAACAGCCCTTCGGTGGAAAGGTTAATCAGGGGCGAAGTTCCCAGGCCCAGCGTTCCGCCATGGGTAATAATTTGTGCGGTTCCCCGCACCAGCAACATTCCCGCGAGCGTGACAATAAACGGCTGAAGTTTTAATTTGGATATCAGCAATCCCTGAATTAACCCAATCAGCAATGCCACCGCCAGAGCAATGCTGATACCGACCCACAGCGGATGATTCAGGCAATGTACCGATGGCGACGAAATTTTGGCGATCAGCACCCCCGTTAAACCGATGATCGCCCCCACGGACAGATCAATGCCGCCGGTGATAATGACAAAACTGCTGCCGATGGCAAATATACCCAGCATGGCCGCCTGGCGCGACACATTGAGAATGTTGGCGGCTTTTCCGAAGTCATGATTACTCCAGAATAAAAACCCGCACATCACCACCACGGCACAAAGAATACCTAACTCACGTCTCATCAGACTCCAATGCTTTTATCAATTTTCCCGGCCCCGGTCATCAGGGCCGCGATGCGTTCCTGCGTGGCCTGTCGGCGTGGCAAAATGCCTTCCATGCGTCTTTCGCGCATGACAATAATTCGATCGCTCATGCCCAATACTTCTTCCATTTCGGAACTGACCATCAAAATGGTAATCCCCTGCTGGGCCAATTCCATCATCTCCCGGTAAATTTCGGCCTTGGCCCCCACGTCCACCCCGCGCGTCGGTTCGTCCAGAATCAAGATTTTGGGGCGCATGGCCAGCCATTTACCCAGCACAACTTTCTGTTGATTTCCCCCCGACAGGCTGCCCACGCGACATTTCACACCCGGAGCCTTAATCCGCAAAGACTCCAGTTGCTTCTTCGCGACGGTCAGTTCACGCCCGCGTTGCAGCCACGCACGCGGCTTATAATTATGGATATCCGGCATGGAGATATTTTGTGCAATCGTCATCGGTAGCACCAGGCCATGATGTTTGCGGTCTTCCGGGGCCAGATAAATACCGCGGTTAATGGCATCACGAGGGCGGCGTGGCGTGAAGGCTTTTGACTCCACGACGATGGTACCTCCCAGCGGCGGTGTGGCTCCAAAGATCGCATGCATTAGTTCAGTTCGACCGGAGCCGACCAGCCCCGCAAAGCCGACAATTTCACCCGCTCCAGCTTCAAAGCTCACGGCGCAGGGTGCACCGGGCACGATCAGATTCTCCACTTTCAAAACCGTGCGATATTCCGTGGCGGGCCGCAACGGCGGATACCAATTTGTGAGTTCCCGCCCCACCATCATCGAGACAATTTTGTTCTGAGTTATTTCGGTGCGTTGCAATTCACCCACGCGCTTGCCGTCACGGAGAACAATCACCCGGTCTGCCAGGCGTTGCACTTCCTCCATGCGGTGAGAAATATAAATAATAGCGATACCGTCTCTGCGAAGATCGCCGATGATTTTAAAGAGTTGTTCGGATTCGGTAACCGTCAGCGAACTCGTGGGTTCATCCAGAATCAGAATTCGGGCTTTATGAGAAAGCGCCTTGGCAATTTCCACCATTTGCATTTGGCCCGGCGTCAGCGTGCTGACCAGCGTTGCCGGTGAGCATAAAAGCCCTACGCGGCGCAAGACTGATTCCGATGCGGATCGCATGGCGCGCCGCCGCAACATCCCCCAATGGCTTTTCTCGCTGCCCAGAAAAATATTGCCGGCCACGTCCAGATTTGACGCCATCATCAATTCTTGATGCACCAGCACAATGCCGTGGCGGCGGGAATCCGAAACATTGCGAAACGCCACTTCCTTGCCATCGACAAGGAGCGTGCCTTCATCGGGCGGCTGTGCCCCGCCTAGAATTTTCATTAGCGTGCTTTTCCCGGCGCCATTTTCCCCCATCAGGGCCAGAACCTCGCCGCTGCGGAGTTCCAGGTCCACACGCTCCAAAGCTGTAACACCTGGGAAACGTTTTGTCACGCCGCGCATTCGCAGGATGTAATCGTCGGCCATGCGGTGATCCTGTGTGACCAGATAAAATAATGCTTATTTCGAGGCCATCATCTTCGCGAGTTTTTTCTTATAGGCGGCCAGATTTCCGGCGTCTACAATGTGTACACCCGTATCCACATTGGCCGGTGTCGGCACGGCTTTCATGCCGTTAGCGCAAATGTTTCGCAGATATTTACATGAAAGGTACCCTTCCATGAATGGATTCTGCACGACCGTGGCGTTGATCAGCCCGCTTTTAATATCCTGAAGCGTATCAGGATCCTGGTCAAAGGCGATGACTTTAATCTTACCTTTGTCTCCCGCGGCCTTCACGGCGGCCGCGGCCAGGGCACCGTTATAAGAATACAGACCACACATGAGGCTCAAATGTGGAAAGGCGCTGATGACATTTTCCGCATTGGATCTAGCCCGTGCGTAGTCCTGATTGTCCTCTTTTTTGGCCACGATGGTAATGCCATGCCCTTTGATAACATGTTCAATTCCCTGCAGTCGCCGGGAGGCGTTACGGGCGGCAAGATTGCCGACAAAAATCGCCACCTGCCCGCCCTTGGGCAGCAGTTTGACAATTTCCTTACCCATTAACAGCCCGGCGTTGTAATTCATGGTGCCGATATACATCAGTCGGCTGGACTTCGGGGCATCGGAATCAACGCAGATTAAATTCGAGGATCGCGCCGCCGAATCCAGCGTGCGTATCTGGTCATTGGGGGCAATAACGCTGATGGCAATGCCGTTATACCCTTCGGTTACAAGGTCTTCAATGATCTGATTTTGTTCGGCGACCGTCCCTTTTGCCGGTTCGCGGAACGTTACCTGAATGCCGGTTTTCTTTTCAAAAGCTCGAACCCCGGCGTGCGCGAAGTTCCAATAATTTGCGACATTGTTACTGACAAAGGCCAGCTTAATGGGCGTGCCTTTGGGGTATACATGCACATGTTTAGTTGCCGTGGCCGGGGTGGTGCCGGCCGGCGCATTGGCCGGAGTGCCGGATTGGCTGGCGTTATTGCCCCCTTTGCCGCAACCAGACAGCCCTAATGTCAATGTCAGGGCCGCCACGATCAACGTTAATTTTGGAAACCGCCGCATAGGTAATCCTCCTGAATGTAAAACATTTTGGGATTATGCCATCGGAACACGATGTTCCGCTCACTTGTTTGTTTCCGTGTCGGGTCGAGTAGTGAAGTTATCGGATATCCAGTCGATGCCGACATTCCACTATTCCCGTCCTGATGCTGCGACAATTCCGTCTGACACCGGCATCAAGCGTTATCGAATTTTGAATCGTAATTTGCTGCCGCCATTGTGTCAATGCGGAATAAATATGAAAGTAAGGACAATATGAAACATTTGACCCGGTAAATTGAATGCGGTACTGTTTAAGCTCAATAAAGAGAGAGTTGAAGATTGGAATGTGATATTCCATATCTTCAGACAAGTTGACATTGGGAGGCGTGGCAGAGCGGTTTAACGCGCCGGTTTTGAAAACCGGTGTGGGCGCAAGTCCACCGGGGGTTCGAATCCCTCCGCCTCCGTTTTGGAATCCCCGGTTTGCATCGCCCCATTGCGGGCGGTCCACCATCGGCCGGCGGATGCCCCTGCCTGCCTGCGCAACAGCGGAGTTCAGTTATGATGGCCCAGTGAGCTTTAAACCAATGACACCTAGAAGAATCAGAATAATAAAACCCAGACGCAACACGGTGACGGGTTCTTTAAATAACATAATCCCCAGTAGTACCGTGCCAACTGTTCCGATACCGACCCATACGGCGTAGGCTGTCCCCACCGGAATGGCTTTTACCGCCACCGCCAATAGCGCCATACTTCCGATCATTCCAATGAGTGTGACCGTAGCGGGGACAATCTCTGTAAGGCCATGCGAATATTTCAACCCAATAGCCCAGATAACTTCAAATATCCCAGCGATGATCAGAGCAATCCACGCGATCATAAAAATTCTCCGAATTTTGGCCCATGCCATGACCTGCGGTCTGATACCCTACGTCAAAAATATCCTGCAAGCCGCACCCTGAAACATAATCATAAGGCCCACAGCAAACGGTAACAACCTAAACCTGCAAAGCATGTAGACGCGCAAACGCGGAGTCGCCTTGAGCTAACAGATCCGCGTAAGTTCCAACTTCCGCCAACCGACCACGATCCATCACCGCCACGCGATGCGCATCGCGAATGGTGGACAACCGATGCGCGACGATAAAAGTAGTGCGGCCTTTCACCAACCGTGAAATCGCCTGCTGCACCAGATGCTCGGACGCCAAATCCAAAGCGCTGGTCGCTTCATCGAGAATAATAATGTGCGGGTCACGCAGCATCGCCCGGGCAATCGCGATTCTTTGCCGCTGCCCACCGGAAAGTTTGCCGCCCCGGTTACCCAGCGGCGTATCGATACCTTTGGGCATTTCGCGGATAAACTCTGTGCAATTCGCCATTTCCAGCACACTATTTAATTGCTCCTGCGTGACATGCTCCAGGCCGTAGGCAATATTTTCCCGTACCGTGCCGCTGAAAAGTACCACCTGTTGCGGCACAACCGCCAAAAAACGACGCAGGGTTTGCAGGTTAATAGCCTCCATGTCAATACCATCCACCAGAATTCTGCCCGCCGTGGGTCTGCGGAACCCGATAATCAAATTCATCAGCGTGGACTTGCCCGATCCGGATTGCCCCACCACCGCAATGGTTTCCCCCCCTGCCACATCCAGTGAAAAATTCTCCACCGCCTGCCTGCTGGTACCCGGATATTTATAACAAACACTCTGAAATTCAATGTGCCCGCGCACCGAAGAAACCGTCAATTTACCGTCATTGCGTTCAATATCCGGAGATTCCAGCACCTCGCCGATAGACCTTATCGATTCTATCCCGATGGCCAGTTGGGGAATCGTGGCCACCATGGATTGCACCGACCCCACCACCATGGCAAAAAAGCCCTGATACATCACCACATCGCCCACGGTGATCCATCCGTGATAGCATTGCCAGACATTAAACACCAGGCACAACATCTGAAAAAATTGGAATGTCGCCCATCCGGATGAGCCAAAAAGATTGCTGGTGGTATCCAGTTCCTGCCCCACCCGCCGGATGCGCACCAGCCGCCGATTCACCCGGTCCACCTCTGATTGTTCAACCGCATGGGCGCGGGCCACGGGAATCATCTCAATCATTTCAGATACTTCGCCGGACATTTTTTCCAGCTCTATGCGAAAGGCCTCATTGCGTTGGCGCATGACCCCGCCGAACAGTCGCGTCAGGCCCACTGCCGCCGGCACGGTAACAACAAAAAACAGAAGCGTCGTGGGGCTTCGCGTGATGGTCACAACAAATGCCGCCACCAGCACCAGCGCCCCTGAAAGAAGCGTATCAATCAGCAGGCTGGACAATTGCTGCACCGCCTCCACGTCGCGCAACACTTTGCTTTGCAGCCGCCCCGCCAGCATATTGTCATGAAAACTCATGGAAAGTTGCTGCAACCGCACCACCAGCGCGGATCGCAGCACCAGTTGCACCTGTCGCACCACCGATGACAGCAGTTTGGCATACAGCGTGTGCATGGGAATATTCTGCCCAATGAGCACAAACATGATTGCCGCATTGATAATCATAAACCGAATCAGCGGCCCATTTGCATACGCGTGGCCGCCACGGCGGTGAAAGTCAATTTGGGTAACGGCAGTAATAATGTTACCCGTGACAATGGGCAAGGCCCAGACCGGCGATTGCTTGATGGCAAAGGCGATAATAACCAGAACCATGCGTGGCCGGTAATTCTGAAACAGACTCCACAGCGTACCCAGCGGAGTTTTATTGCGATAAGCCGAATCAAGCGCGGCATGAATCTGCTGTTCCGTCGATCTGGTACTGCCTTGCGTACTCACAAAATCTGCGCCGCCCTGTTCTGCCTGCTAACCAAAATTCCGCGAGCCAGCCGCCCCGGAACTACCACCCCGCCCAAACCCGATTATCCCACAGTCCAGCCAATTTGTCAGTGTAGCATCAGATCGCCGGGAATTACCGGCTGATGGCAATCGTTTGCAGCCAATTTTACCCGATGTATAATCGGTGCCAAAGTACGTAGCAGGAGCTGTATTTGGTCGCAACGGACGACATGGTTTCGGAATCCACGCGTCCCGACCGACGCCGCCGGCGGCAGCACCGGACCGCAGACATCCTGTCTGCCCAACGCCAATGCACGTCATCCATTTCCTCCGCCGCCGCTGTGGCGGAATTCACTGATCACGGATCAATCACCACGGACCAAAAATCTAGGGATTTCGATGATTTGTTCATTGATCAGTGCCCAGTGATCATTGAGCGCAACGCCGATCAGCAGAGAGCGGTTAAGCAGGGTACCGATGGATCGGTTACAGGCTTCCTTTATGATTACAAACGTCTGCTATGTGAAACCGACACCGTCGGCGGAGCGATCAGCCAGACGTATGCTTCAGACACCACCGATGAGTTCGGGGATTTAATCGGTGAAGATGGGCAGTACATTCATCAATATGACGCCCAGGCGAATACGAATGCTCTCCTCGATGAAACCGGCACGGTGGCCGCACAGTATAAATATCTGGCGTTCGGGCAGGTCAGTGCGGTAAGCATTGATGGCGGCCCATGGACGGCGGAGGATTGGGAAAGTCTGCCGTTGGATTTTACCAGCAACATGCTCGCTGGCGGAAAGAAACAATATTACTTGGATCAGGAGATCGCGCTGTACCTTCTGGGCAGCGGCAACAATGGCCGGTATTACGATGCGACTACGGGCAGGTTCTTAAGTGAGGATCCGACCAAAGAGGCCGGCGGGGATAGCAACCTGTTCCGTTATACCGGCAACGATCCGATCAACAATCTTGATCCCAGCGGGCACAGCCTTGTGACCGACCCGCCGAAGCCAGTTTATCATCCGCCGCAGACACAGCCCGGCCAGGGACCGAATGCGAATGTGCATTCCATCACGCCGGCACCTGGCCACGGGCAGGCACAATCGGACGCACGAAAAGGTGCTGAGCAAAACATTATCCGGCAAACGGACGCAGCCCGGGAAGGCGTTTTGAAAGGTGAGGCCCCCAAGCCCGGCCAATGGCTGGCCGGGCCTGCATCGAAGGACCAGCAGGGCGCGGGTCTTTTTGGCAATTCCACGTTGCTTGGTAAAGTCGCTGCCGCTCTGCACCGCGAGGACCCCCATCCACTGGCCGTTGGCGGCGGCCAGCCATTTGCCGGTGGATCAGCGGGATTGTGGTGGAAGAGTTTTGCGTCCAATGCCTACTGGCAGTCCGGAACGCCGCTGCTTAATGCCGGAACCGGTGCGGTTCACAGCGTTGAGCATCCGGTGGAAACCTACCATTCGGCTGTGAAATCCACGGCTGCGGTGATGGCCCAGAACCTCGAGAACCACGGCTCTACGCTGGGCACGCTGGGGGTCGGCTTATCATACGACGTAAACTCGAGCCTTGGAACCGGTCAGGTGTTACAGGGTGTCTATGGCGTAAATACCGTAACCGACCAGAACCTCACGGGTATGCAGCGGGCACAGGATATTATCGGCGGAGCCGGGCAAATAGGATTGACTATCGCCGGTGCCGCCAAAGATCTGGATCTGGAAGGCAAGCCACCTTTGCCCCGTGCGGCCGCAGATGTGCGCGGTGTGCGACGGTTTAACCCCAAGATTGCAGCCCACGTCAACGCTGCCGGGGCTGAAGCCGACTTGGCCAAAACCGTCCATAGCCTTCCCAACGAGCAGGTGATGCACTGGGGTGAGCCGATCGGGTCGCACGGCACCGACACGCTTTCGGTAAACCGCAAGACCGGCGATGTCTCGTTCTGGGACTCGAAGTTCCGCAGCAAGAGCACAAGGATTCAGGAATCGCCGACGTTCACGAACCCGCGCGCCCGCGCTTACGCGATCAGTCAGGCAGAGGGAATAATCAGAGATGATAAGTCGTTGCCGCCGGCAATAAAGCAAAAGGCCCTGGATAATTTGGAAAACAAGCGAATCCAGACGCGGACTGTTGGGGACGGCAAGGCGAAAAATTCTGTGATCGGAAGATAAATATATGGAAACGCCGAACCCAATTCAAATAAGGGAGGTGCTCGACGGAAACGTGGGATACAGGTGGCGTTTGGGGCGCGCCTTCGCTGCGTTCAAAGAATCGGGGGCACTGGCATCCGTTGCTTCCTCCGATATTGGGATGGCCATTGAATGTCTTCTGGTCGGCTACGACGATCCGGCGCGGCAACTGCTGGAAAAGGCTCGCCAATGGCTTACGGCGGCGATGGACGGGGAAAGGGACGGGAGCTACCACGATAAAACGCGCAGTCCTGCGGCTATGCAGTATAACGACCTGGCGATGTGCAAGTGGCTGCTGGAGGGGAAGCAGGATCACGAATCCTCCAAGCTCGCGGTAGAGTTGCAGGAGCGAGAATATAACACGCACAAGGAGTGGCGCGTGAAGTCCGAGGTATCGTTGGCACTCGCGGAGTACGTCGACGCCGGTGCTTACCAGATCGCTTTGGATCGCTTTGCCGCGACGGCCGGTCTTAAACCGCCGAAATCTCTCTCGGCAATTCGCGGCGAAGCGCAGATGTGCTATGCAATCTGTCGGCAGCGTCTGGGACAGCAATACACCGAAGCGGAGATTATGGCTACCGCGGAAAAATTCCTCCGGCGGCCGGACCTGAACATCGGCGTTGCCACTTGGCTGCGAAAAGGGCTATACACAACGGCTGTCCGTTGGATGAAAATCATTCATTGGCGCGAAGGTGTTGAGGGAATTTCCCCTAAGCAAGTGGTGCTGAAATGCTATGATTACCTGCCCAAGAAAGGGATTAGTTGATGGTCGTCGCGGCTGGCCCACGCTCAGCACTTAAATCCCGACGGCGCTTTCTACGCTCCGGCTGTAGTGGCCCAGCCGATTGTGAAGGCGCCAATATTCATGATAAGGGATGATTTGGCGGTTGTCGAATGTTCGTATGATATGGAATTATGGCGTCGGCTTCGCCGAGATCAGGTGAATTTAGAGAATTGAAAGTAGAGCAAATTCGGCCAGGGCAAAAGAGTGGCTTTGCCGAAAATGGGCGGATATTTGAAAGGCGAAAAGTCGAGCATGGTTGCCAAGGCTGAGACAATCTCCGAAATCCAATTCCGACGGCGCTTTCTGCGCTCCGGCCTGCGGAATTTCCGCGCCGACATCACGCACCGCGCAGCGCTTCCGCGCCATGCCAGATGCACGATGCGAGATGCTGAATGCTGGCGCAGCCCTGCTGGCGGAAAGAAACAGTATTATTTGGATCGGGAGATTGCGCTGTACCTGCTGGGATCAGGCAATAATGGAAGGTATTACGATGCGGCTACGGGACGGTTCCTCTCCGAGGATCCAACGAAAGAATCCGGCGGTGACAGCAGCCTGTTCCGTTATGCTGGCAACGATCCGATCAATAATCTGGACCCCAGCGGGCACGATACGAAGAAAGACCCGCCCAAACCGGTCTATCATCCGCCGCAGACCCAGCCGGCGCAGAATCCGAATGCGAATGTGCATCCGCCTCTACACCCGGCTGCCAAGGGGAAAGTTGGGCAGGGGAATGATCACGAGCAGGGTTCCAAGCCGAAACCGTTGCCGGCCCACGCGCCTCCTGCGAACGCCGCGCCGCCCGCTCATAAGCCGAAAGTAGTTGCGTCGCAGGAACAGCAG
>JAJZGH010000380.1 GCA_021798635.1 Planctomycetota bacterium
GATACGATACCAGCAGGCGGGAGGCCTGCGTTACAGTATTTCCCACACCGCTTCATCGGCGACCGGCCAATACCTCCCATCACCCAATATCCGCAGAAAGCGAGGAAGCAGTTCATACTGTTGGCGGTGCCGGCGGCGCTGTGTGAATAGCTTCTTCGATGAGCCGCAGCGTGGCCGCCGGGTCGGCTACCTCAATAATCAATTGCGCATAACGGTCGTGCCGCAAACTCACGGAGATGGCTTTCGCCGGGTCGTGTACATCCCAGAAAACCTTATCCCCATCCACGTGAAATGTCCCCGCAGTGATCACGCCGGGAATATACGTGCCCGGTGCCCGGATACCACGCACATGTTCATGCGAAGGATGCACACCGGTAACATGCTCGAGGGGAATTTCCAAGCTGCTTTTGAGTGACCAGATTTTATCCCAGCCGACCACAGAAATCACCAGTTTACCGTCGGCAATTTTAACTTCCGTCATAATTCACCGCCTTTCGTCCCACGGATCGCCCGCTATGGATCATCGTAGCCGGTAGCCGGCCGCCGGGCAATTTTTCGGGCAGGGCTGAAATCGTCGGCGCTCTTTTCGACGTTGAACTGGAACTCAATGTGGTTCTCAGCGTCATAGTTGCCGGAATCGACGAATGGGAACGCGGTGGTTTGCAGGCTCTGCCGATCCATGCCCGCATTCAGGCAGAAGAAGTCCTGATGTGAACGATCAGTTGGTCCGCGAGGTGGTAATTGCGCGGTTGTTGGAAAAGGCCGATCAGGCCATTGAATCCGCCCGATACGTCCAAGCCGCCGTGACATAGCCCGAATGCAAGAACTTCTGAGGAGCTAAAACCATCATCCGCGTTCACCCTCCTGCCTAATCCGGCGGGGATCAGTGAAACCGTCTATGACTGCGCTGAAAAATCGCCAGACATTCGCACAAGCGATACAATATAGCCTTTTTTCATCCTGCGTGGGTGAAGCTCCGCCCCATGGGAGCGCATTCTCAAGCCCCGATCAGGGCAGCATAAAAAGACCGCGGACTGCGCGGATAAACACCGGGCTTCCATCTTCCGAGACTTCCATTTATCGAAAAATACCGCCGCGCCCGATTATCCATCCAGATCGAGAAAATTTGACTTTTGCCTGAATTTCCCGGTATATTGTGTTTTTGTTCAGCTAATTTGGTGCAGCGAGTCGGGCGACGCAACGGGTTCGTTTAGCTTGGGGTGCCGTGTGGTTCGTGCACGCTCTGGCTCTCAAGATGGTATACCCGGAGGGGCATGAGAGTTTGATCAGATCAACGAGGAGTCGGTCATGGAAAAGTCTGAGCCGCTGCGCCTCGCCGATGTCTGCGGCATATTTCGTCTTCTCAATGACGTACGTGATCTGGGCTTACAACCGGCATTATGGAAACAGCGTATGTTGTCGGGTCTGTGCGGTTTGATCGGCGGACAGGTCGGCATCTGCGTGCAAACCTTTGACGCCGGGGCGGTGGATTTGGCGCGATCCGTGGTGGCTGTCGTCAAGTGTACCCCCGAAAAACAGCGTGAAAACGTTCTGGCGAGTTGCCTCCGCGATAATCCAAACGCTCATCCAGGTCGGACGGAAATTATTCGGCTGATCAGCGATGCTCGGACGCTTGCGTGCAGGCAGGCGTGCGATGACCGCCCCTGGTGTATCAGCGGCCCTGTCCCTATTACATGTAAAGACTCCTATACCGATAATTTTATAATCTCATACCGCCGATTCATGAATCCTTCCCGCCACCAGTGGCTCGTGGTGCTGCGCCAGAGTAATAACCGCCCTTTCCAGCACCGGCATCGCCGAGTGGTTCAGTTGTTCCACCAGGAATTGGCCCGCATCACGCCTGTCGATACCTTACCCCGCGCTGGGGTTGGCGCGATGATGCAGCTTTCTCCGCGACTTCGCCAAACCCTTGACCTGCTCGGGACCGGCCTGGCTGAGAAGCAAGTAGCAGCTGAGTTGGGTTGCAGTTGCAACACCATCCATGGATACGTGAAGGAACTGCACCGGCGCTTTGCTGTCAACACCCGGTCCGAACTGCTGGTACGGCTGTACGAAACGCGCGCGTCGGCGCAAGCTTGGCAGGAGACTAGATGAGTAAATCCCAGATCATTGGCCTTGCAGACGTGCGGCAGATATTTGGGCTGCTAGGGGAAATCCGTGAACGGCGGGCCGATCCGGCGGCCTGGCGGCTGCATTTGCTCTCCGGCCTCACGGCGCTGCTGGGGGCACACGTGGGCCTTACCGGCGAAATGGAATTGCCCTATACCCTGGATCGCATGAGGCCTACTAATCCCGTGGATTTTGGCTGGCGCGGCGATCAGGAACGCAAAGCATGGCAGGACTATTTTTCCCGCCTCGATATCTCCGATGATCCAACCTGGCAGGTTATTTATCCGCACGTCGGTGAACCGCTGACGAAATTTCGCGATCAATTTATGTCATCAGCACAGTGGTATCGCTCCGAACATGTCCAACGTTTTCGCCGCACCAGCGGTGTGGACAGTTTCATCGTCTCCCTGCGGCCTTTGCCGTGGATGAATCGGGACCATATCATCTACCTCCTCCGCGGCTGGGGCGAGCCGCCCCTGTCCCTTCGGCATCAGCGCATCGTGGAGTTATTTCATGATGAATTGGTGATCATGCTCCAGCGCGATGTGCATAATGCTCGTGCCGATCCCTTACCGGCAACTCTAAGCCCGCGCCTCCGGCAAACGCTGCAACTGCTTTTGGCCGGCCATGCCGAAAAGCATATCGCCGCCCGCCTGGCGCTTAGCCGTCATACGGTGCATCAGTACATTAAAAGCCTTTATCGGCACCTGCGCGTGTGCTCCAAAGCGGAACTACTGGCACAATTACTGCCTAAAGCTCCTGCCGCCCGCATGACGTTTGACATCCCCGGCCTGCCCCGCGTTCCCCCGGCAGTTATGCCACCCACCGCGACGCGGGGATTCGAACAAACACTCCGGGCGTCGGGGCCATGAGCCGGTAATAAGGTGTAAATCTCCCCACGTTAATCCTCCCCCTGCCTCCACTACCTCCTGTGAATTATCGTCTTCCAGATTCCGTCAACGGCAGTCTGTGGATCGGTATGCGTCCGCAGTCGGTGGAGCGGAAATATTGCCACGCGCCCACAACCCCCGGCCTTCCGTCAATCCTAATTTGTAGGCGTTCCCGGATACTCTGACTTTCTTATCCATGCGTGATCGCG
>JAJZGH010000381.1 GCA_021798635.1 Planctomycetota bacterium
CGCGAGTGCGTCCACTACACTGACATTGGAGGAGTTTGGTGCCGGGGGGGCGGTTCCTGCAACGTCGTACGGTACCACTGCGTTGAGCTCGCAAGGGTCCGGAGCCTATACGGCGGGTTCCGGTAGTTTTGGGGCGGCCACATGGAGCGGCATAACGGCAACGGTCTCGCAGACCTCTGGTGGCGCGAGTTTGGAATTGGCGATCAGCGGCCTGACCGATAGCTTTTCGGAATGGGGCTTTATTGTCAGCGATACGTCGTTTGCGGCGGTGGGAAGCGGCGCGACGCTGAAGGCGTCGGGATCTTATAGCGTTGCAACTGGCGGAGCGGCGACCCACGGTGACTCGTTCGATGCAATCGGATATGTTGATCCAGGAAATAACCTTTTGGGCGTGCCCAATGGAGCTGGCCTGCCGTCAAATGTTTATGTCACTTCTTCCGCGTCCACTGTCGCATCGGGATTTTTTGGCCCGACCGAATTGAGCACTTCAGCTTCCGGGACAACCTCGCCTATATCTCTGCCGGCTGCGTACTCACTCACAACTGAGGGTATCCTTAAGTCGACCGGATCCGGTGCCGGGCCCTACGACGTGAGCTTTACTACGACGTTAGCTGGCACCCCCTCCGCTGTCACCCTTCCCGGTTCCGGACCGCTGTCGGTTGTTGGCGGTTTGCTGGTTGTGGGCGGGCTGGCGATTCGTCGGCGGATGAAGTTGTGATGCGATTTGCCGAGAGCACCGGATCGTTAATCCGGTGGTTGGCCTACTGACACGACATCGCCACCGCATTGCATACACGATGCTCCAGGGAATTGCCGTTCGCGAGACCGCATTCTGCAAGTTTTTACCCATCACCGTCCCGCCATAGCGGGACGGTGATTTTTTTATAAAATCCCTTTGGTGCTGGGAATATCATGCGACCGCGGATCCAGCGCCACGGCTTGCCGCAGGGATTTGGCCAGAGCCTTAAAAATGGCCTCGGCAATATGGTGGCTGTTGGTGCCGTATGGTACATTGACATGTAAATTCATACCCGCCGTATTGGCCAGCGACCGCAGGGATTCATGCACGAGTTCCACATCAAATTCACCAATTTTCGGTGTGGGAAACCGTGCATTAAAAACAAACGCGGGACGCCCTGATAAATCCAGCGCCACATTGGCCAGCGTATCTTCCATCGGCACGCTGGCCCAGCCGTAGCGGTATATGCCGCGCTTATCGCCCAGCGCCTGCTGAATGGCCGAGCCTAATACCAGCGATACATCTTCCACCGTATGATGCGCATCAATGTGCAGATCACCTGTGGCCTTCACGGCAAGGTCCAACATGCCGTGCCGGGCCAGATGATCCAGCATGTGATCAAAAAAGCCCACGCCCGTGGAAACCGTAGCCTCGCCGCAGCCATCGAGATTTACGGAAACGCTGATTTGCGTTTCACGCGTCTTGCGGCTGAGTTGGCGCGTGCGCGCAGATGTGCTGGTTTCTTTTGGCATATCGTGTGGCATAACTTTAACTCCAATGTTCGCCCGTCGGTAGCAGCCTATCCCAAACCATTTCGCGGTTTGCGATAGCCTTAATGTGCCGCGGTCAAGGTTTTCAGGGCCGTTAATAACGCAGCGTTCTGTTCGGCGGTGCCAACCGTAATGCGCAGTTTATCCGTTAAACCCGGAAGATTAAAGTAGCGCACCAGAATGTTGGCCGCTTTCAGCCGCTGGTATAAATCGCCCGCTTGGACATGCGCGGGCACATGGGCCAGAACAAAGTTGCTGGAACTCTCCGGCAAGGTAAAGCCCATGGATCGCAGAGCGGCGGAGACGTGCGCCCGCTGATGTTTTATTTTTTCCCATGTTCCCGCCGCATACGCCTGATCCATTATGGCGGCGGTTGCGGCGGCAATGGCCACCGCATCACAGGGATAACTGTCGCGGACCTTATGTAGTTCCGCCAGAAGCGACGGCTGCGCAATGCCGTAACCAAACCGCATTCCCGCCAAGCCATAGCCCTTGGACATACTGCGTAAAAGAATGACGTTGTCATGGTCCCGAACCAGCGGCAGGGCACTGGCGGGGGCAAAATCGACATAGGCTTCATCCACCAGCACCACGCCGGGAAAGCCCCGGATAATGCGCTCCAGCGTGGGCAGATCAGCCAGGGTGCCGGAGGGAGCATTAGGATTAACAATTAACAGCAGTTTGGCGTTGAGCTTAAAAATCTCCGGCGGCAATTCCCACTGCGTGCCGTTAATGCGGTAGGGGAGAATAATTTTTCCGGCATCCTGCATGGCGGCCAATACTGGATACAGCGAATAGCTGGGATCTAAAAACGCTACTGGATCGTCATTGCTCACGCAGGCGCGGAATACCAATGACAGCAATTCATCACCGCCATTGGTGCATAAAATCATGTCCGGAGAAATGCCATGGACTTTCGCAGCGGCTTCGCGAAACATTCGGGCATCCGGGCTGGGATACCGTCGCAGTTGTTCGGCGGTTATCTGCCGCACCGCTTCCAGAACGCGTGGCGACGGGGGGTAAGGGTTTTCATTGGTGTTGAGTTTTATAACGGAAATATCGCCCGGTTGTTCCCCTGGAACGTACCCTGCCATTTGGATAATATTGTCTCTCACCAGTGGCATGGAAAACCCTTATCAGCAAAAATCAGAAACAGCGGGCGGTGCGCCCAACCGGTGTTCCACCACCGGCGTAGCCGGTGGAGTTGTGGTTGCCACCGAATTCTTATTCAGCGGGATGGCTATCGGTGATGTGCCGGCGGGCCGCCATTCCACGGCCCTGGCTTTGCCTCGAGTGCGACATTATTTCAGGGCTGTGGCGGCGGCCTGTGAGTCCAATTCCACATCACCTTCGTACATAATGGGAATGTTATAGCGACCCGTCCGACTTACCCGTGAAATTTTTGGTTCCGGGCTACTGGGTTCCACCGGCCCATGTTCATAATTGCGCCACTTCAGGCCCAGGTCGTGCACCATCTGATGGTCCATTTCCGGACTGCGGCCATAGGTGGTGAGATAATTGCCGATCATGGTGCTGTCGGCACCGGCGAAAAATATCCAGCTTTGCAGATCACGCAGGCACACTTCGCGCCCGCCGGCGACTTTTAATTCGACGGTTGGATAAATAAAGCGGCAGATGCTGACAATTTTCAGGCATTCCATGGGCGCTAATTTGGCCTGACCCGCCAAGGGCGTTCCGGCAATGGCATTGAGGAAA
>JAJZGH010000382.1 GCA_021798635.1 Planctomycetota bacterium
CTCGCCTGTGTACAGGCGAGTGAATGCCCGCAAACGGCAAGTTCCCATACAGCGTCACGCCTTAGCCGGGGGTAGAACCATTTGCGCGTCGCAGTGGCAGTGAACACCAAGCTGAACAGCGTCCGTAGGGAGAAAATCGCAATCGATCTCCATGGCCATGCGCGGAAAGGTCCATGGATGGGACGCCATTCACAGCGACGCCTCCTTGATCCAACGCAGCAAAGCCGAGCGCTGGCGTCGGTGTATTTCCGGGTCGTGCTGAATTTTTCCGGCCCACCCTTGTAAAACCGATTTAATTTGTTCTGACACCCGCCGGTGTCCTGACCTTGCTAACTGCTGGCGAACGCCGATTACATACCGGAGTATCATGTAGCGCCAACGCAAATTCGGTGCCCCCGCTATTGACCTCTTGAGCAGACGCACAATGTTCATTGCTGTTGGCAACGCAATCGGCGTGTCGAGCTTTGCGGCCTGCGTGCTAATGTCGAAGAACCTTTGGAGCGTAAAGCCGTATTTTTGGGGCCGCGCCCTGGCGGAAATATAGATGCGATCCATGCGGTTTTCCCTGGCTTGAGTTATTCCCAGGCATGACCGGAGCCGACGCCGCTGCCTGATTGCCGCAGCAGAAAATTTGAATGGCGTGCTGCCCGAAGAAACCCACAGGTTCAGGCAGGCCATGGTGCCGATTTGGATATCCTCCTGGGCGGAAAGAAGCAACGCCGCCCGGGCATATTGCGCCGCGCGTCCCGGGTGTTTATTCGCGCGAAAATGCAGGGCGCGGGATTGGAGACATTCAGCGACGCGCAGACGGTCAATCAGCGAACCGTAGGCCCAGCGCCCCTCATGCGGCAGCGCATATCGTCCCTCAAGGTTGACCGACCGCATAATCGCATCCCTAAGCGCGACCGGGTTAGCCCCCGTATTCAGCGCGGAGACCAGTTGCCGCACCTCCTTGCCGTGCCTCCCGAATACCGCCTGCATCTGAGCGTGAAGCGATCCCAGGTGGCCTTGGATAGCACCGGTGAGCTTGGAAAGCGCGGGCAGGTACGAAGCCTTTCCTCGCGAAATGCCCAGGATGTCCTGAACGCGCGCCGCCAAGGGCAGGCGGGATGCGGCGGTAGCAACGGCCGCTCCATTTTGCAGCCCTGTCACCAGTAACATGGCCACGGCCACGCCAGCCAAGAACGCCGGAAACATTGAGCGCTTCTTGGACAGTTTAGTCATAGTTGGCTAACTCCTTAGCTGATACGAGCGGCCTCTTCGGCAGGCCCCAGCGCCATCCCAGCGCACGGAAGTCCCCTTTTTCACGAGGCAGCGGCGGGCGCGGTGCCAACCAGCGGCTATGTGCATTCCCGGTTCACAATCTCCCTGAGTGGCAATTCACTGTCCTGCTCTGCGGCATTTAAGACGGCCCCCGTCCCAGAGCGTTGTTTAACAACATTCGATAGTATACCCCCCTGCGAGTCAAGCAGAAAATTGCCATTAATTACCAAGATGAGTGAATATTTTCGCCTGTCACGTGATAATTTGCGGGCATTCGGCGAAGCGTTCTTTTACTTCGACGAAGGCGTCCTGGATTTTCAGGAACATCGCTACGATGTCCGGATCAAACTGGGTGCCGGAACCGGCTTCGATCATGGAGCGGGCGATGGGTATGACCGTGTCCGTAAAGAGAGGGCGTTTTCTAGAAAAACCCCGATAGTGAAGCCTGCTGCTCGACGCCTGCCGCGAGTTCCGGCCATTGTTGGATAAATACATCACCGGAAATCCTCGCCAGTTCCTTTGGCTCTATCTTATATAGACCGTCGCCATAGACTCTGCCATGGGACCGTAGCTCATGGCCGCTTATGCCGCTAAGAATCTTGAATACTTCGGCCGCCAATTCCGGGTGCCCCCGTAACAACGCTGCCATGCGGCGGCGTGGATAAAGCATGAGGTAAAGATTGGTGGCAATCGCGTGCGATTGATTCCAGATGAATCGGAACGGCCTTTTTTCATCGTTGCCGCGCCCCATATAAGTACAGAGAAATGGGGCGGCGTCGCGCCGCTCCTGGGCGTACCACGGAGTACGCTTGCCAACCAGATATCCCTGTTTAATTTCAACGGATTCCGCACTCGACAAATACGCCCATAGGGCAGGGTATCGCGATTCAATAAGCGGCTCCGAGAAATTACAATTAAGGAGGCACCATTGCCGGGACAATCGGGGATAACCATCGTCGTGGGCCTCTACGACCGCAGATTGCAGTTGCCGTGGGCTGGGCAAAATGGGGCGAAGAAACTGATCGGGGATTCCGCGTTTGTGGGCCTCCCGTCGCTCGAGAACAAAAAACTTGTTTCCTCCGGTTGCAATGCCACGGGTAATTTTGAAGAGATCACCAAGCGTGGTCGCTCCGCTACCCCCATGGGCGATGCGCTTATTGCCGGGCGGCTGTGGATAAGCGGTCCATTTTTCTGAATTCAGCAGAGAACTCTGGCTGATCGTTTGCGTAAGCGCGGGCCTTTCAAGCGAACCGCCGAGCGTGAATATGACCGCATGGCCGGCCGTAGGGGGTGTTTTTTTGAAAATCAGGACAGCCGAAGAGACCATTGCATCATCAAATTGAGAGTCACGGGGATCAAAGCGGTGCACCCGCAGCAATGTTAACCTGTGGGCCAGGAAATTTTTCAATGCCATTCCGTAATTAACGTCCATAAATTCCGACGGAACCAGCCACGCGGCGTAACCGCCCTCTTGCATCCAGGATGCCGCCAATAGCAGGAAATAAACATATAAGCCGGCCAAACCGCTGACCCGGACGTTCAGTCGCTGGAAAACCAAGGATTGAAGACGATGTTTTTCCTGTCGATCCATATGGTGATGACGCACATAGGGCGGATTGGCTAAGATGACGTTTGGTGCCGCCGGACAATCCAGACCGCTAATTATCCGCGTAAAATCGCCGCAAACGACCGTCAGGCCTGCGGATGCCCAAAGTTTGTGGGCGGCTTGGCAAAATGCATTATCGATTTCAATTCCAGTGGCCCTCGCGATATTTTCCCGGCCAAAAACCGAGAGAGCAGCGGAGAAAAAACTGCCCGAGCCAACCGAGGGGTCGGCGAGAAGAACAGGAAACGCATCACCGGGGAGTAACGCCGCTAAACAGCGGACAATATCCTGCGCCAGCACCGGCGGGGTTGCGAACTGCCCAAGGCG
>JAJZGH010000383.1 GCA_021798635.1 Planctomycetota bacterium
CGCCACGCCGCGGTGAATGGCGATGGAGTACCAGCCCATTAAAAGCAAAATACGCCGCGCCGGGGTTCGGGTAAGATGCGTAGGCAGCGCCAGGGGAAGCGGCAGGTTTGCCGCCGTCAATGTGCGTATCAGCTTTTTTGTTTTCATTACACAGCGGCCTTCCCACGGTAGAGTGCAACATGGTAGCTGTAAATTGTCATCCGCCGGACCAGCTGCGGCCCACACTGGCTTCCATCACGTAATACTTAGTACGCTTCGCCGCCTGCCAGACAAAAGTAATGCCCCAACGAGCGACGAAAAAAGCCCGAGCGCGGCCGGCTCGGGCACCGCCGTCACATTTAAACTAATCATCCCCGCCGGATCGGTCAACTGATAGTTAAAGCCTGCCCGGCCGTTCACGGTCCAAGAAGTTAGATTTGCGGAATTGGATATGGAATCGGAAAAACTCAGCAACGAATATACGCCCGCACCAAAATCGGTGCCGGGCGTTATATCAACCGATACACCCGCACCCAAAGTCACATACGTGGTGAATATAAAGCTGTTACCGCCGCCACCGGCACCCGAGTTCGGCGCGTTGAGAATAAAATCGAGCTTGCCGGCGTTGAGAAGAACTAAATTCTGAATCGTCAGCGTACCGCTTTCACCATCACCCGGTGATAGCGCACCAACTACGGTGACGGTATTGGAAACCGTACCGGTTCCCCCGAAAGCCGCCCCGGCATTCACGGTCACCGCGCCGGTGATCACGCCTGATTCGCTGATACCCGCAACTGAATCCAGCATCACGTGAACACCACCGTCCAGTGTCGTAGTGCCAAAGGCATTATCCGCTCCGGTCATCACCAGCGTATTGTTGTTGGAATTTCCCGTATTTTCAATCGTCAGCGATCCGCCGCCGGTGATATTGCCGGAATATCGTGCTCCGGCTCGGCCGTTTATATCCATGTATGCATTAGTGTCATTAAGCTGCAGTGCATTGGCTATATTCACACCGGCTGCGCCGTACCGCAATGTGCCGCCGCCAAAATCAAGGGCGATCATTCCGGTTCCCAACGCCGCCGACGATGAAACCGTCTGTATGGCACCACTGTCAATGACCGTACCGCCCGGATTCATATACTTTTCCAGCCATTGCATGGCCGGGCGGGGATTGCCATTGGCGTACAGCAAATTGGCGTTGGGCTGCCAGGTGTGGCCGGCCACAAAGTCCCACAAGGTTATGCCTTGCACCATGGAATTGGTGTAAAAAATCGGGAACTGCGTTTCCATTTGCGTTAATTGCGCCTGATCACTGCTCTGGTTCAGATCATATTCGGAAATATAGATGGGTAGATCAAGCGTGTCGAGTGTATTAAGGTTGGTTTGAATGGTGGCGCTACTGACATTTTCCAATCCGTGCGCTTCCAGGCCGATACCATCAATGAGGTCTTTGCTCTTAAGCACGTCGATCAGATTCATATATTGCGCCGTTTTCGCGGCACTGGCCAAAATTCCATAATCGTTAATCAGCAACGTGGCGTTGGGAAAATCAGTTCTTGCCAATTGATAGGCCTGCACCACCCACCCGAATCCGCCGTAACTGGAGGAAGACGTTCCGCCGTCCGGCAAACCAGAGGCATAACCGGGCGGCCCGTCCAGGGGTTCGTTGACGACGTCGATCAAATTGGGTGAAAACTTGCCGGCATACGCTGAGAACCAGTTCTGTTCCGCCGTGGCGGCATTGGCCGAATTAACCCAGAACGGCTGCTGCTGCGCCCAGATCATATTATGCTGCTTGATCAACATGCCGCGCTGGGCCGCTACTGCATACATGGGGCTGAGATTGGACCAGTTAAACGTGCCGGGGGAAGGCTGCACACTGCCCCATTTGCCGTCATTTTCGGGCGTAAGTTGCGTAAAAAATCCGCCGAAGGATGGGTAGGCGACCCCCTGCCAAGTTGTCCCCAGAAACGGCTGGCCAATGGCCGCACCGGCATCCGCAATTACCAGAACAAGGGCCCCACCCACCGATGCGCACAGCCTATTGCGACGTGCCGCAATACGACTTGTTTTTACACCCATCACACAACTCCTCTCGCCAAGGGCCTGTCCGGGTACTCGCCGGGTTACGAGCACCGAACTTCCAGTTCAACGCCGCTAAAGTTCCGCCTTACCGGGCAACCGTTAGTGCATAGGTATGCACCTGTGGGCGGGCGGAAGAATATTCCCGTTTGACAATAACCGTTTCAAGATGATAGATCGCTTTCACGATAGCACTGACGGCCGGGCCGGCGGCAGGATCATTTTCCGTGGTCACCGGCAAATTCGGCGGGTGGGGCTTGGTCCACCAGGGATCGAAATTTTCCATCATGGTTTGTACTTCATAACGCCCCACGCAATGCGCCTGAATTTCTTCCCAGACAATGTTGCTGACGTGATACGCCTGCCGAAGCATGGGCGTGAAGTAATCGGCCAAATTAATCCCTTTTGCCAGCTGCGCTGATGAAAAGGTTCCAATGTCCCAGCCGTCAATTTTCAACACGTATCGCGGTTGCGGCAGCCCCTTAACCGCAAGAGTTTCCTGATCCAATTTCCGGGTGAATCCCGACAGCTTATTAATCAGAGCCGCCACCGGATTGGTATATTTGGGATTGGCTTGCGGAGTACGGAATAATTCCCACGACGGAAATTGCGCCCAGTTTTCATGTAATCCGAGCACCGGCTCCGGCAACGAGCCGTCGCGTTGCTTCCAGGTAACGCCGGCGGCGGTTGCTTTTAGATCGCTGATACCGGTATTGACCGCCTGTGTGACATGCGAGGTGGCGGCGTTAATTTCCACCCGTGTCACTGTCGCCGGCGCGCCCCAGGCCTTCAACAGCGCCAGGGCCATCATCATTTGACCTGCCGCGCTGGGATGAATGCGCCCGGGGAAAAATTGTTTGGCCAATGCCGGATTTATTTTTTCCGCCTTCTGAAGCACTTTCACCATCGGTGCGTTGAAATCAACATACATTAAATGATTCCGCTGCGCCAGCCGCTTTAGGAACTGGCAATACCGTACCAGCACCGCGTTATATCCACCGGGAAATTTCGGCTTATGTGTAATATCGTCATAGGGCGTTGTTCCCAGCAGAACAATCCGCACGCCCGGTAAGTGCCGCTTCAATTCGCGGATAATATGCTCATACCCGCTTTTATAGATGTTG
>JAJZGH010000122.1 GCA_021798635.1 Planctomycetota bacterium
GTAAGCAGATTACTTTTAACCGCGAAGCGCGGGAGGCTTTTCTCGCATTTGCCACGTCACGGTCAGCAGTATGGAAAAGAAATTTTCGCGACCTTAACGCATGTCTGACGCGCATGGCCACGCTGGCCGGCGGGGCCAGAATTTCTCTTGAGTTGGTACATGCTGAGGTGGCCAATCTGATAAGCTCATGGGAGAGCACGCGAGAGGAACCGAAGCAATCTGAACTTGATCGCTATTTGTCGAGATCGGAAACAAAGGCACTTGACCTTTTTGACAGGGTGCAACTCGCTGCGGTTCTGGCTGTGTGCGAGCGCTGCGACAATATTTCCCGGGCGGGCCGGGAGTTGTTCGCCGTTTCGCGCCAGAGCAAAAGCGTGGCAAATGATGCCGATCGACTGCGAAAATACCTGGCCAGATTTAACCTGACGTGGGCAGGCATTAAGAATAAGCCGATCCATTAATATTTATGCGGCTTATATTATTTTGAAATAGAGCACGGCCAGACTTACGCAGGCGAGGGTCAGGGGGACGCCGGCTTTCAGGTATTCGCGGAATCTTAAATTTACGGCGAATGACTGGGCCTGTTGGGCGACGATTAAATTGGCAATGGAGCCTAGAAGAGTGAGATTGCCGGCCAGCGTGCTGACGACCGCCAGCAGATACCAGGTGTGGGTAGCGGCCAGCGGAATGGCTGGTTTAATCAATAATACCGCCGGCACATTGCTGACGAGGTTGGACAATACCAATGTTACCACGGCCAGAGGCAGGTGAGATTTTAATTCTATGCCCATGCGGGCCAGGGTATGCAGCACCGGGGATAGAAGATGGTGGCTTTGCACATCAGCGATGACAATGAACAGGCCGATAAAAAGCAGTATCAGATTCCAGTCCACCATAGCAAATAAATCCGCGGGGCGGGTTTTGCGTGATATCAGAATAATGCCTGCCGCAGCCATGGCGGCCACCGGTCGGCTGATGTGAAGAACCGAACCCGCCAGCATAACGGCCAAGAGAATTCCCATGACGACCAGTGCCTTTATGATTAAATTCCATTGCATCTCGGGCCGTTGATGGTGTTCATGGGCGGATTCAGAAGCGGCGGGCGGTTCAATATCATCGAAAAGTTGGGTACGATAAATAACGGCAATGGCGAAGAAATTCAGAACCAGACACAGTAATATCAGCGGTAGGACGGTGATAAAGTAAGCAGCGAAATGAAGATGGGCGGATTCGCCAATCAGCATGTTCTGCGGATTTCCGATCAGCGTGCACGCCGAGCCGATGTTGGATGCCGTGGCCAACGCCATCAGATAGGGCACTGGATCGCGCCGGGCACGTTGCAGGGCCAGACACAGCACGGGCGTAAAGATCAGACAGATCACATCATTGGCAAACAGCGCTGACAACAGGGCGGAAAACCCAATCAACCCCGCCAGCAGTCGCCAGGGTTTATGGGCTGCGGCGACAATGCGCCGCACCACTGCGTCATAAAAACCAGCCAGGCGCAGTTGCGCGGAAATGATCATCATGCTGATCAGCAGTATCAACGTGGGAAAATCCACACCAGCCATCGCCCCATGCAGGCTCATACGATGGAACAGCAACACGGCCACGGCGCCCAAAATAGCGATGCTGGAGCGATCCAGACGGGTAAAGGGAATATCGCCCAGTGCCAGGCCAAAATAAGTTAAGGCGAAAATCAGCACATCCGGCCAAGGAACGCTGGAGACGGCCACGGCAGCTTGACTGATCGCGGCGGCCATCACTTCGTGGCCCCGTTGCCGGCTTTATTGCCGCCGCCAAACAAATGGCCAAGGGAATTTACAGCACCTGTAACCGCCCCGCCGGCACCATGAATCAGTGTGCCGGCACCCGATCCGATGAAGGTTATGGCTGTCCCCAACGTGGTGCGAACCGAAGCTGGGATGGCCGGATTATTCGCCAGACTCTTGGCAACCTGCACCAAAATCTGTTCCATCAGGCCGGCCAGGCGCAACGGCCGGCCATTCGGATTGGTCGGTTGGTTAAGCAGCATCTGAGGAATTGTGATGACAATGGGGACGCCCTTTTGTCCCGGCAGCAGGGAGGTGTCCAGGCGTACGACGGTATTAAGCAGCACGACCTGGGTAATGGCCAGAGCTTTCCCACCGGAGCCTTTGGTCGCAGTGGCTGTTCCCGCCGAGCTCTGCTGATTATTCAAATGGTTTATTTCCGCCATGAGATTGTTGGACAATCCGTTCTGATCCATGGAGATATGCAAGCCTGAGATTTTGATTAGCTTAATTACCACGGTGTTTGTCAGCAGGCTGTGCAGGCTGACTTGTGCGTTGCAGGATTGCATGGTCAGCAGGTGCGGATCGGGATATCCCTTGAGGTTATCGACAGTCAGGCCTTGCAGGGCCAGGGTGCCGCCAAGAAGGCTCACATTTGCCGCCGCCAGAGTGGTTTGAGTTCCCAGGGCCGCCGTCGCCCGGCTTTGGATTTGGCTGCGAAGAATGCCGTCAATGGAAAACCAGACGGCCACAACCAGCACCAGTATCAGGAGGATAACATAGACCACAACTTTTCGTAATTTTTTATGCATGGATGGAAACTCCCGTAAAAATATTGATATGTCCTGTCACCCATCGGATGGCGGCACATCGGGCCGGGAATCCAACGGTTTAAATTCCAGCGCCACGGAATTAAGGCAAAAACGTTTTCCGGTCGGGGCCGGGCCGTCGTCAAATACGTGGCCGAGATGGCTGCCGCAGCGGCGGCATCGGATTTCGGTGCGAATCATGCCGTAGCTTTCGTCGACAATATTGTGCACGTGGTCGGGATCAAACGGCTCATAAAAACTCGGCCAGCCGGTATGCGATTCAAACTTCGCCTGCGACTTAAACAGCGGCAAAGCACAGAGTCGGCAAACATACACCCCATCCCCCTTATTGTGCAGCAACCCTCCGCAGAATGGCGGTTCCGTGCCATGATCCAGCATGATGCGGCGTTCTTCGGGCGTTAATTTTTCAGCCAATTCATTGATCCGGCTTTCGGTCAGCGTGCTGATGTCATGACCGGAACTTGAAAGCAGCGGGCGGCCGGAATCTTTGGATGTCGATGTCATAGCAATCTCATTTCCGTGTTATTTGGGCCGACTGAAAACCACATTAATTTCTTTGACCACGCTGCCGTCGAGTTCCCGCAGCGGCGCGGTAATGGAGGGTGAAACGCGTACAACAAACTGCTGCGTAGAGGTGTTATACAATACCGCACCGGCCATCCCACCATGCACAGCTACCGCAGGTTTGTACGCGGCGAAACCGTGCAGCGTTACAACATCCTCCCCAGGCGCAAAGGCGACAGATGCCATCAAAGCACCAGGCAGATTGGCCAGGGCGGGAATTCTTTCCCGGCCGACACCGACAAATTTTCCGCGTTGTCCCATGAACGCAATGCCCGCGGCTCCCGGTGAAGCACATACATAATACGATGCGGCATTAGTCCCTAACGCACCGGTAAATTGACGGCCTGCGGGAACCAGCGTTGAAGCACCGGTAAAATAATTATATACATACATAGCTCCGTGCAGGCCAATATCACGCGCGGAGAACTTGACGGATTTTTTATCCCGCGGTTTGGGGGCAAACGCAAACACATACGCGGTTTTCACGCCATCCTGATTGGTATACGTGCGGGCAATGACGGGCGCGGCGATATGCAAGGCCCCATCGAGATAGGCGGAATCAATGGGCACAATGGGCACGTCCGGCTTAATGATCACGCCATCACTGCGGCAGGTCCGCATCAGATTGGTGCGGTTTTCCCGGTTGATTGGATCACCAAACCCTACCACGCCCGCGGAAAGATTCTGCAACAATACATTGTCGGTCCTCCAGGACATGCACACATCATCCCAAGGCCACAGGCCCAGCGCCCCGGCCAAGCGCGAGGTAAATAAGCAGGCGTAAAATCTTGGGCGGATGAATATGTCGGCGCTGACCCGTGTCGCTACGACATTATTTAATTCCGATGATTCCAGCAATTCACATGGTAGGGGCATACAGTACATGACCGACACGCCATGCGCCGCCATTCCGGCGGCCATGCCATGATAAAAATCATGTCCTGCGGTTAAGCTTGAGAAAAAATGTGAATTTCTGGCGATGATACTTTGCCAATCCTGCAAATAGGTTTCCACACCATTGTCATGCAGATAACGTGCGATGTGATTCCAATAGCGCGCATCCACCGGCGCGATGCCGCTGATTTTATACTGCTTATGATAGGGACTTTTTCTGCTGATCCAGCGCCCATGCACCACCAGCGGCAAACCCACCTGTTGATCAAATGCTTCCAGGCCTTTGGGAAATAAATGCCGACTGGCCGTGTAATGCGTGATCCCGCCGAATTTGTCCCAGTCCTGGTGCTGATATTTCGGCAGCATTGAGCGGGCTTTTTTACCCAGATAATTGGTGGAATCTTTGCGATACCACCAACTGTCCAATTCGAGATAATGAATGGGAATATTCCGCGCCTGCAAATGCCGCGTTTCCGCCAACACGGTGCCGGCATAACCCAGTTTGCGATTGAAATGGTAGTAATAGGTAGCGCCGTTATCCGTCCAGTATCCGAGATACCGCAGCACCGGAGCGGACTGATTTCCGGGCCGCGTTTTGCCGCCGAGTGTTGTCAACGCCGGTCCCCACACGTCGTACGCATGATTAATTCCATGCGTCATGACCATAATGCTGCGAATCTGAAATTTTGCCGGTACAGTGGCCACCTGCCGGTTCAGGCGTACCAGTGTATGGGTTACGCCGTTGCCGCGCATGGTCATGATGATGAAGTGTCGGGCGGGAGAAATAATTGCGGCATTGTAGTGACGGTCAAAAAGCAGCCACGGCGTGCCGGACTGTCCCGCGGAAAACTGCGGTGGCGCGAAGGAATTATTACGATAACTGAGAATGTGCAGACCATGGGGTTCAGAAGCGAAATCCGGAAATTGAATGTGGCAATGCGACGTGGCCTGCTGAAAGGTAACAATAAACTGCGCCACCGGACAAGCGGTATAAGTGCGAATGGCACCGGAAACCAGTTTACCTTTATAAAGCCAGTCAAAACTCACCTGTTTATACGTTCCCAGGCGGTCCTTGCCGGCGGTGTGACGCAACCCCTGCAACGGTGCCGGGACAGAACCGGAAAACGTCCATGCCGGAGAAATGCTTTGTAAGCGATAAACGCCGGTATTGGGATTCACGTTGGCGCGCAAGGCGGCCTCGGCATTGGCACCCCGTATGGTGTTGGCACCGAGCACTGCGGCAAACAGCATCGCCATAAGCGTAGCCGGCCGATAAAACTTTTCCTGTAAAGCCCGTGATGTTAAACGCATGAAATTCTCCGCGATACTAAATAGCCAAGGAAATTATAACGCAAAGGAGCCGCAGGCATAGGCTCTCGGTGCCGCGCATTGGCCCTGTGGCGAAGTAAGAGCAGAGGGCTGCCCACGTCCGAGTGGTCAGAATATGCCTTCCGCATCAGGCGCGACGCCAATTTGCGACAGTTTTCCAAGCACGGAGATTTCGGAACCTCCGTCAGGCCCCGGCCACACTTTTAACGCACTGAACCGATCCGGGTCCGGGTTCCGATGCTTGATCGCGGCGTAGCCAACGGGTATCCTTGCGCTAGTGTTTATGCACCCTCGCATGGCGAAGAGGCCTCGGAGAAATCATGAAAAGCCACTTCGATGAAAGTAGTAAATTTCGCGAAATCATGAACAAAACTCGGGCCGACTGGGCGAATATTCTGGGCGCTGCAAAAGCGGCCCGGGAGAACAGAGAAAAGCTAAATAGCATGCTGCAAAATGGCGAGCCCCTGGGCAATGAAGACCTCAGCTTTGTGGTTTTTGGCTCCTTGGCACGGGAGGAATGGACCAGTGGCAGCGATGTCGATTGGACCCTGCTTATTGACGGAGAGGCAAATCCACAGCATCTCAAAATCGCGCAGGCGATTAATGAAAAGCTGGAAGAGGTTAATTTTCGCGAGCCTGGGCGGACCGGTGTTTTTGGAAATCTGTCTTTCAGTCACGAGATCATCCATCAGATCGGCGGCCAAAGCGACACCAATCGCAATACCACTCAACGAATCCTTTTGCTTCTGGAGTCGGTGCCGCTGGGTGACCACGTCCAAGCATTTGACAGGGTTACCTCAGGCGTTCTGTCCCGATATCTTGAGGAAGATCCATCTTCCTCTAAGGTGCCGAGATTCCTGCTCAATGACATCATTCGATTTTGGCGAACGGTCGCGGTTGATTTTGCCAGTAAGCAACGCGAACGGGCTGGAAAAGGGTGGGGATTGCGAAACGCGAAGCTTCGGATGTCACGAAAATTGATTTTTACCGCCGGCATGTTGCTATGCTTCAATTCGAAGCGATCAGCAGAGGCCGACGGGAGTGAGTCGACCGACGGCCCTATTTTAAAGTATCTCCAGAACAACTTCCAGACGACACCTCTTGAAGTCGTGGCCGATGCGTGCACCGATCTGGATGATGGAGGGGCGGAAATTGGAAATAAGATATTCTCGCAGTACGACCTATTCCTTAAGGTTATGAATGATCCCGAAAAGAGGGGTAAATTGGAGAGCCTTCGCAGCGACGGCTCCAAAAACTGCCCTGTTTTTGATGAAGTTCGGGCAATCGGGAACGGCTTTCAGGAAGGCTTGATTGCACTTTTATTCAGCGATCCGTTTGCTGAACTTACCAAAGAATACGGGGTGTTTTAATGCGTTCTATCGGGTTTTCAACTGGGGCATTGGCCCTCGGCGATTTCTCCCGGGGGTTAGATTTAATTAGGAAAGCCGGCCTGCGCAGAGTTGAACTCTCCGCGCTGCGCTACGAGGAATTGCCCGGGCTTATGCAATTTCTCCGGAGTACCGGCATGGATGACTTTGATTACGTTTCCATACACGCGCCCAGCGCCTACACCGCTGGATTAGAACCCGCCATCATCGAAGCCTTGATCCCGGCGATTAAAAAAAAGCTCCATGTCGTGGCGCATCCGGATGCGATTTATGATTTCAGGCAATGGCGCCAATTCGGGAGCCTGCTGTGTGTGGAAAATATGGATAAACGCAAGCCGATCGGTCGGACCGCCCGAGAGCTTTCGGAAATTTTTAAAGAGTTGCCGGAGGCGTCTTTTTGCCTGGACGTGGCACACTCCCGGCAAGTAGATCCCACCATGGGAGTTGCAGCGGATATGCTGTGGAGTTTTACGAACCGGCTTGCCCAAGTCCATGTGAGTGATGTGAACTCCCGCAGCAGGCACGAGCGGCTGAATTTGGCAGCTTCCCTGGCGTTTAAAAAGATTGCCGCTTCCATTCCGGCGTCGGTTCCGCTGATTCTTGAGTCCCCCCTGTATGCGGAATCAGAATCGCGGATGCACGCTGAGATTGAGGCCGAGGTGGAAAGGGCCCAATGCGTATTTGAGGATCTCGGTCAATGGAAGGGAAACGCGCGGCACTTGGAAGAATCCCGAAGCCGGTAAAGCGAACGCACTGCTCCCTTTATTCCTACAATCCGGATAAATAACTAGGAGCCTGTCCAAGAGCCTACTCGCGTAATGCGTGTAGAGGTCTCGAAGCATGGAAGCCTGGCGTTTATCCGCGTAATATACAGTCTATTTTTCAGGCCGCTGCTGATTGTATACCGCGTGCCGAGATTCTACTTTGATCAGGCCGCACACATGCTGGTTTTCTAATTAATCCCGCCGATGTCATGCCGCAGTTGCATGCCCGGAAAATGAATTTTTGCGGCGGCGGCGTAGGCTTTTTTTTGCGAGTCGGCAAGGCCATCCCCCAAGGCGCATACGCCCAAGACGCGCCCGCCGCTGGTCACCAACCGGCCGTCTTTCATGGCGGTGCCGGCGTGGAATATTTGCACGTCCGGCATGGCGGCGGCTTGCTCAATGCCCGTAATGGGTACGCCGCGAATAACCTGATCATCGGGTTTCCAACCGTAGCCCTCGCTGGCCAGCACCACGCAGACGGCGGTTTGTGGTTTCCAAGCCAACGTAATGCCATCGAGTTTTCCATCAATACAGGCCAGCATGACTTCCACGATATCCGTTTCCAGCCGCATCAGCAGCGGTTGTGCTTCGGGGTCGCCAAATCGGCAATTAAATTCCAGCGTTTTGGGGCCACCGGGGGTTAGCATCAGGCCGATGTACAGGATCCCGCAATATTCAATTTCATTGCGTTTGAGCGTATCAAGCAGTGGGACAATAATTTCCCGCTGGACCCGCACCAGCAGTTCATCGGTCAGCAGCGGTGCCGGGCTGAAAGCCCCCATGCCGCCGGTGTTGGGGCCGGTATCCTTGTCGCCGATGCGTTTATGATCTTGGGCGGATTCCATAATGTACGCACTTTGGCCGTCCACAAAAGCCAGAAGGGATATTTCCGGGCCATCGAGGCGTTCTTCAATGACCACAGTTTGTCCCGCGGCACCGAAGATTTTTTTCTCCATCATATCGCGGACCGCATCCATGGCCTCCACCGGATCGCGGCAGACAATAACCCCTTTGCCGCGGGCCAGCCCGGCGGCTTTGACCACCAGCGGCTCTGTGCGGGTTTCCACATACGACAACGCGGATCGCATGTTATTAAAACTGCGGCCCTCGGCTGTGGGGATCAGGGCTTCACGCATGATTTTTTTGGAAAAGCTTTTGTCTCCTTCCAATTGTGCGGCTTGGCGGCGCGGGCCGAACGCCCGGATTTTTTTCTCCGCCAATGCATCGACCAGCCCTAACGTCAGCGGATCTTCCGGGCCTACTACGACCAGATCTACTTGACGTGTAACTGCCAGGGCCACCAACTCGGCGATGGCGTCGGCTTTAATGGGAATCAATTCGCCCAAGGCGGCCATTCCGGGGTTGCCTGGCGCGATCAGCAGCGTGTCGCAAAGCGGGCTGGATTTAATTTTCCACGCCAGAGCGTGTTCACGTCCGCCGGAACCAATGAGTAATATTTTCATGGCAACAACATACCTGACTGGAAAAAAGTTCATAGTGCTATCACGGTGCTCTCGTACGCGATGCGCCTTCTATGAGCAACGGATGATTAATTCGGTGGTTGATCTCGTGCCGCTAACCAACCACCGTGTTATCACCACGGTGCTCTCTTGCGCCTACAAATTGCGAGTGAAGCACACCATGTATAACGCGCACTGGCCACGCGGCTGGCCCGGCATTACATCGATTTAAGCATTCCGGCCTCGCGGGCGTACTGGAATACGCCACCGGCATCAATGATGGGTTTAACATCGCCCAGCGGCTTAAGTTTATGAGTCGTGTTCCGGGTGACATTCGTCACCAGAGAGTTATCAATATCGACAATCAGTTCATCACCGGTTTGGGTGATTTCCACCAGGCGATCAACGGTTTCGCAGGGGACCAGGTAGCCTCCGTTGACGCAGTTGCGGAAAAAGATGCGCGCGTAAAATTCCGCCAGCACGACGCGAGCGCCGGCTTCGGCAATGGCCAGAGGGGCATGCTCCCGGGATGAACCGCAACCGAAGTTTTTGCCGCCCAAGACGATGGCAAAATCGGTTTTAAATTCATTGGGGCGCACAAAGCGGATCGTACCGTCCGGCAGACCACTTTGACCGGCCGGCACGCCATCCATCGCGTACATGCCGAAGTATTTGCGTTCTTCCGGGTCCGAGGGGTTATAGCTTAGAAATTTGGCGGGGATAATTTGATCTGTATCAATATTATCGCCAAGCACAAAAACTTTTCCGCGAATGATATTCTGCATAACTCAGTTCCGGTAAGCAGGGATTACTGCTGATGGTGCCGTGCCTTCCATTTGGCATGACGTTTCTTACTGCCGATCTTACGACGGCGACGTGGTTTTGGCATAATCACACTCCTTGAATGTCCAATATCTCGTTTGGCAACTTCAGCCAAGCACTATAAAGTATGGGATTATGGCCCGGCGGTCAAACCGTTTTGGCAGTCTTTCCGAGAAATCCGCGGTGATTGCTTGGAAAAAATCCTGCCGAGGACGGCGCCGGTGCCGCAGTTTTCGCAATTACCAGCGAGGGAGCAATTCCATTATGACCCAGCGGCAACATCGAAAAACATCGCAACTGGCGCGAAATTCAGGACAATTAATCATGTCTCCGGCAGGAGTGGGACTCATTATTCAGCGGGAATTAGTACATCCGCCGCTGTTTGCGGCACTCTCTTCTTTGCAGGGGAAGAATATCGCCTGTGTGCGCATGGTGGTGGTGCGGGCGTTTGATATCCGCACCATGACGTTGCAAACCAGCGCCGATAGCCGCAGTGCTAAAGTGGCCCAGTTGCAGGCGCATCGGAAAAGCGAATTATGCCTGTGGCTGCCTGCGCTTGCGACGCAGTTGCGGCTGCTGGTGAGGTGGCGTGTCATCACGCAGGATGGGGTGGAACATTCCAAGCGTGATTTTATGATCTGGCAAAAGCTATGGCAGGGCTATAGCGCAAAATCGCGGAATTTATTTACCGGCCCGCAACCGGGGCGACCGGTGGCCATGCGGCGGCATGGGCCTGCAAGTGTCGGCGCGGCGGAGAATACTGACGACGCTGATCCGCCGGCAAATTTTGCCGTGCTGATAGGCCGCATTGAATCCATTGATGCCCTGTACTTGAACCCCGAAGGCCACCAACGCTACCGCCACCGCCGCATCGCCGACCGGTGGGAGACATTAAAAATCAATGCGTGAAGCAAGATTGACGTGACCCACAACTGGACTACAATTAAACTATGATAACTCGACTTTACGCCCATAATTTCCGTTGCCTGCTGGCCTTCGAGGCGGAATTTAACTCGTTCGGCGTGCTGTGCGGGCCTAATGGAGCAGGAAAAAGCTCAGTCTTTGACGCCCTGCGCCTGATTCGAAATCTTGCGACGGGCGATGGAATTCTCGGAGGTGAGGGCGACCGGGACATTGCGCAGTTGGAGTTCACCAAATGGCAGGCTGGTTCGGCGGAGAGCACGATTCAGGAGTTTGAGCTGAGTCTGACGGCCGAAGGGCACGCCTTCGAGTACGTGATTCACATTGAACAGACAGCCAACTTCGAGAAACCACGAATCATAAAAGAGCAGGCTATCTGTGACAATAAAAACCTTTTCGAGCGGGATCTGAAAGGGGTGCGATTCCGCAGGTCAGACGGCACCGAAACCGGCTTCCCGTTGGACTGGCGGCAATCCGCGCTGGCATCCATCCAACCCAGCGGTAGCATGGGTGACTTGGCCATTCTCCAGGAGGCAATGGCCAAGCTCCTGATCCTGCGCCCCAATCCACGCGGCATGGAACGTGAAAGTAAAGCCGAGGCGAAACGTCCTGACGTACACATGGGCAACCTGACGTCGTGGTATCGCGTGTTGTCAGCGGAGCAGGAGTGGACAGACAAGCTACGCGACTCATTGCATGAGGTTTGGCCGGATTTTAAGGCATTTCGATTGGAGAATGTGGGCCTGAATAGCAAGGCTCTGCAACTCCGATTCGAAAGCTCGAACGGTATCGATGCAGGCTTGTTTTTTTTCGACCAGCTTTCTGACGGAGAAAAGGCGCTGCTGGGCCTGTACATGGTGCGCGCTGCTCTGGCAACCGGGGCTGTGCAGACGGTGTTGATCGACGAGCCAGACAACTTCGTTGGCTTGCCCGAGCTTCAGCCTTGGGTGCATTCCATCAGGGAATTGTTGGATCAAGACCATCAGGCCATTCTCATTTCACACCATCCCGAAATCTTGAGCAGCGCGGGGGAGGATTTCGGCCGGTATCTGTGGCGCGATAACCATACATCGCCAACGCGCATCGGCCCCCTGAAGGTTCCCGATGGCATCAGCGCCGGCGAGGCTGTCGCCAGAGGGTGGGTCCGTGGCTAGCCGCACGCAAATCGTTTGCCTGCATGAGGGCGAGGCCAGACGTAGCATTGATCCGATATTCATCACGCGTCTTATGAAGGCGCTTAATCCTGCCTGGGTCCGACATGGGGACGGCAGCAACATCGTGCGCACAGTGAGTCTTGGAGGAAGAACAACCCTGATCCAACGCATGCCCGGCGAGTTAAGGAGTTGTTTGGAGATGGGTGGCCACACCACACTGATGGTCTGGGCCGATCTGGATCACGATATGAAGGACGGTGATCAGTTAAAGGAAGTGTTCTGGCGGGCCGCAGAGCAAGCTGGAATTACCAAAGACCAGTTTGATCAGGTTGTTTTCGTGTTCGCCAAAGACCGCCTCGAAAACTGGATCGAGTTTTTGCTAAACGGCGCAACCGATGAGTCAAAATCCGCGCCCAAGCGAAAACACGATCGTTTGGTGGCGGACGCTGCGCGCTCGCTGGCCGAAAGGTGCTTAAGCGGAACTGCCGTACCGAAACTTCCACCCTCCCTTGCCTGGTCGTGCCGAAATTGGCGCACGTTGGTTGCGCGAATGGGGCGAGATACCGCCTGAGAGCGTGTTGTAAAATCGGCTACCTATTGTCGCCGTCGCGCTCGTCCGTCGTGCAGCCGACAGAGTTAACAATGATCTATGAGAGGGCGGGCAAGCCGCGGTCTTTTCACGATTCCGGTTTCCGGTGCAAAAAGTTATTCTGTTATTTTCCCAGGCGCTCCATCATGGGGGCCGGGTAGCGCAGGCCGGCGGTGGCACCTTTGGGGGCGGCGGCGTTGAGGCGGCTGACATCGGCGGCGGTCAGAATGACGTTCTGGGCGGCGAGATTTTCATGCAGATATTTGCTGCGGCGGGTGCCGGGGATGGGGATGACATCGCTACCGCGGGAAAGCACCCAGGCTAACGCCAGTTGGCTGGGGGTGCATTGTTTTTCTGCCGCCAGTTCCTGCACTTTTTTGACGAGTTCCAGATTTTTTTGAAAGTTTTCAGTTTGAAATCGCGGGTGATTTCGGCGATTGTCATTGACGGCCAAATCTTCGGGCTTTTTTATCTGACCGGTTAAAAATCCGCGCCCCAACGGACTATACGCCACGAAGGCGATTCCCAAATCCCGGCAAACCTGCAATACACCATCTTCCGGGTCGCGTGTCCAAAGGGAGTATTCGCTCTGCAGAGCTGATATTTTATGAACTTTCGCGGCGCGGCGAATCGTTTGGCCGCCCGCTTCGGACAAGCCCAGATATTTTACCTTGCCGGCTTGGACCAATTCGGCCATGGCACCTACGGTATCTTCAATCGCGGTAGTGGTATCCACGCGGTGCTGGTAGTACAAATCAATATGATCCACGCCGAGTCGCTGCAGGCTGGCGTCACAAGCTTTCTTCACGTATTCCGGCGTGCCGCACACGCCGAGGAATTCCCCTTTAGGCCCGCGCACATTGCCAAACTTGGTGGCGAGGAACACTTTATCTCTGCGGTCTTTTATAGCCTTGCCCACCAGTGTTTCATTATGCCCTACGCCGTACATATCCGCGGTATCAAGAAAGTTGCCACCGGCGGCCAGATATTCATGAATGACCACGACGGATTGGGCATCATCAGCGGGGCCGTAAAATTCGCTCATTCCCATACATCCCAGGCCGATGGCTGAAACGTGCGGGCCATTTTTTCCTAAAGATCGAGTGTGCATTTCAAACTCCTTATTGCAACACAAAGGTTATCGTATGCACCGCGATGGTCGAATGGCAAGCGCCGCCTGACAGGTTGCGAGGGCGAAGTAGCGAGGGGTGTGCTGATCCAGATAGGTGGGTCGTTGGTGCCGGGAACATCCGCAGCACTGGCGGTGGCACCCTGGCGGTGG
>JAJZGH010000123.1 GCA_021798635.1 Planctomycetota bacterium
ATATTTTCCACGCTTCGCGGCCGGGCGAGCAAAAGGAATGACCCGATGACCGATGCAAGCAAGCCTAGCGCGGCAGGCTCAGGTACCGCCGCAACATTTAAACTAATAAGCCCTGCCGAATCGGTCAACTGATAGTTAAAGCCCGCCGGGCCGCTGACTGTCCAGGAACTTAAATCTGCGGAATTAGACAGGGCACCTGAAAAACTCAGCAGGGAATAAATTCCCGCACCAAAATCAGCACCGGGTGTTATATCAATCGCTACGCCTGAGCCTAAAGTCACATCCGTGGTAATTATAAAGCTGTTACCGCCGGTGCCGGCAACCACGTTAGGGACGTTGAGAATAAAATCCAGCTTACTGGAATTGGCAAGCGCTAAATTCTGAATTTGTAGCGTTCCGTAGCCCCCATCACCCGGGGATAGAGCACCGGCCACGGTGACTGTATTGGAAACCGTGTCCAGCCATTGCATGGCCGGTCGGGGATTGCCATTGGCATAGAGTAAATTGGCGTTGGGCTGCCACGTGTGGCCATACGCAAAGTCCCATAAGGTTACGCCTTGCACCATGGAATTGGTGTAAAAAATCGGGAACTGCGTTTGCATTTGTGTTAATTGAGCTTGGTCACTGGTTTGATTCAGGTCATATTCCGAAATATAAATGGGCAGATCAAGGGTATCGAGTTTATTGAGATTGCTTTGAATTGTTGCGCTGCTGACATTTTCCAAGCCATGCGCTTCCAGGCCAATACCGTCTATGAGGCCCTTGCTTTTCAGCACATTAATCAGACTCATATATTGCGCTGTTTTCGTGGCGCTGGCTAAAATTCCATAGTCATTAATCAGCAACGTGGCATTGGGAAAATCAGTCCTTGCTAATTGATAGGCCTGGACCACCCATCCGAATCCACCGTAGCTGGAGGAAGACGTGCCGCCGTCCGGCAAGCCTGAAGCGTAACTGGGCGAACCGTCCAGTGGTTCGTTGACGACATCCATAAGGTTTGGCGAGAACTCATTTGCATAAGCTGAGAACCATTTCTGTTCCGCCGTTGTGGCATTGACGGAATTTACCCAGTATGGCTGCTGCTGCGACCAGATCATGTTATGCTGTTTAACCAACATACCGCGCTGTGCCGCAAGCGCGTACATGGCGCTAAGATTTGACCAGTTAAACGTTCCGGGCGACGGTTCCACACTGCCCCATTTGCCGTCATTTTCCGGCGTAAGCTGCGTAAAAAATCCGCTGAAGGATGGATATGCGACTCCCTGCCAGGTTGTCCCTAGGAACGGCCGGCCGATGGCCGGCCCGACATCGGCGAGCGCCGGCGCGGTGGCCGCGCCGGCCGCAGCGCGGATCAATCGGCTGGCCCCTGCCGCACGAAGGTTTTCAGCAGCCATCAGACGACTCCTCTCATTGGTGTCCTATCCGAGTAACGGCCGGATTGCCAGTCCCGGACTTCCGGTTTCACCGTCGTCTGGTTTCGGCATTACTGGGCAACGCTTAGTGCATAGCGATGCACCTTCGGGCGGCTGGCGGAATATTCCCGTTTGACAATAATCGTTTCAAGATGATAGATCGCTTTAATGATCGCGCTGACGGCTGGCCCCGCAGCGGGATCATTTTCCGTGGTTACGGGCAAATTGGGCGGGTGGGGCTTGGTCCACCATGGATCGAAATTTTCCATCATCGTTTGCACTTCATAGCGCCCCACGCAATGCGCCTGGATTTCTTCCCAGACGATGTTGCTGACGTGATACGCCTGCTGAAGCATGGGCGTGAAATAGTCAGCCAAATTAATTCCCTTTGCCAACTGCGCTGATGAAAATGTTCCAATATCGCGGCCGTCAATTTTGAGATTGTATCGCGGTGCCGTCAGCCCTTTAACCGCAAGCGTTTCCTGGTCCAGTAACCGGGTAAATCCCGACAACTTGTTAATCAGCGCAGCCGCCGGATTGGTGTATTTGGGATTAGGTTGCGGCGTACGGAATAGCTCCCATGAGGGAAATTGAGGCCAATTTTCATGCAATCCAAGGACCGGCTCGGGCAAAGAGCCATCGCGTTGCGTCCAAGCGATGGCGGAAGCGGTTGCTTTCAAGTCGCTGATACGGGTATTGACCGCACGTGCAACATGCGAAGTGGCGGCGTTAATATCCACCCTAGTCACCGTCGCCGGCGCGCCCCAGGCCTTCAGCAGCGCCAAGGCCATCATCATTTGACCGGCGGCGCTGGGATGAATGCGGCCGGGGAAAAACTGCTTTGCCAGAGTCGGATTTATTTTTTCCGCCTCTTGGAGCACCTTGACCATCGGGGCGTTGAAATCAACGAACATTAAGTGGTTCCGCCGCGCCAGCCGCTTTACGAATTGGCAGTACCGTATCAGTACCGCGTTATATCCGCCGGGAAATTTCGGCTTATGTGTAATATCATCATAGGGCGTCGTTCCCAGTAGAACAATGCGCACGCCCGGCAAGTGCCGCTTGAGTTGGCGTATAATGTGCTCATATCCGGTTTTATAAGTGTTGAAAATTTTCTTGTTAAATGGCTTATACGCGGCGTCATTCATGCCCAGCATGATCGTGACCACATTGGGTTTGAACGCAAATACATCCCGCTTGAGCCGCAGGTCCACCGGGCCGGCCCAGCCGCCGCGTACGGTATCGCCGCCCACACCGGAATCAATAAAGCGCACGTGCAGCTTTGGAAATCTGGTATGTACATACGTTTCAATCTCGGCGCAATAGAACCGCTGATCGGTGATGCTGTCACCATAAAAGCAGACACGGTCGCCGTTTTTCAGAAAAAAGTGGGATGGCTCCGGCGCTGCCGAGGCCCGCGCCATCCCCATCAATCCAAGACATAACAGGAATACCAACCCCAAGCGTTGCGTCATATGTGGTCTCCGGAAATACGCCGCCGTTAAAACAGTTGCACCAATCCATCCCCGGCAAAATGCGGGACATATGCGGACTATAAAACAGTGGGCCAAATCCGGCAAGGACAATATCTGCCAAAATGTAGTCGTTTTATGAAATACCCCCGAACCCCGAAAGACGCTACGGGATCGACGGGGGCGGCTGCCCGCTTCGGTGGCATCCGCCCGTCCCCCAAAAGGCCAACCGATACCGCACCTCCGGTCACAGTGCAAGCTTTACCGCAGCGCCGGTATACGTGATCACTTTATCCGGGGAGGTTGCCGGGGCCAACCCGCCGCCGTGGCCCGGCTTTACTAGCACAATATGAAACGTGCGTTGTTTGAGCATTCCCGGAAACTGTCCGTGCCGCCGGCTGATGTGCAGTTCACTCGCGTGATCCAGCCACTGGAAATCAATGGTTGCGTGGACGCCGCGCTCATAGTTATACGAATCATTTTCATCTTCATAAAGCGTGAACTTCCCATCCGCACCGGGATAAATTCGGATTTCCAAGGGGTCGGCCGGCTGGGCCGCATACTGCACCACCGGCCCGAGCGGCACAATGGATCCGCTGCGGATAAATAGCGGCATGGACTCCAGTTCCGCGGCAGCATGAATATGCGTGTGACCGCTGTGGCTTTCACCGGTCCAGAAATCAAACCAGTTGCAGCCTGCGGGCAGATACACGTCGCGGGCTTTGGCCCCCGCTTCCAGCACCGGGCTTACCAGAACCGCTGGGCCGAACATGAACTGATCACCAATGTCATGCACGGCCGGGTCGGTGCGGAAATCCATAATCAATCCGCGCAACATCGTGTATCCCTGATGCGTTACCATCCAGGAGACGCTGTAAATATAAGGTAGCAGCCGGTAACGCAGGTGATCAAACTTCACCAGCATGGGCATGATTTTCGGCCCGAATCGCCACATTTCCTTGGGGTAATTGGTGCCATGCACACGGAAGAGCGGGCAAAACGTTCCAAACTGGAACCAGCGGACAAACAACTCCTGATAGGCCGGGTCCTGGGGTGACTGATGGATGAAAAAACCGCCAATATCGGTGTTCCAATAGGGGATGCCGCTAAGGGCAAAGTTAATGCCACCGGCGATCTGCGCGCGCAGCACCTCCCAGGTGCCCTGCGTATCACCAGACCAGGTAATGGCACTGTTGCGCTGTTGTCCGGCCCAGGCGGAACGCGTAAGAATCATGACGCGCTTTTGTGACGTTGTGGCACGCTGGCCGTCATAAACTGCTTTGGTGTGCATCAGCGGATAAGCGTTGTAAACAAATGCACCCCAGCCCATGTAGGTTTTAATATCCGCAAATTGTCCCCAGTCGCCGCCAAGTTCCGGCTCGGAGGCATCCAGCCACCAAGCGTCCACCCCAAGCGAAAAAAGTTGAGTTTTAAGATTATGCCAATACAGTTTGCGGCCCAGCGGATTAAATGGGTCGTAATAACTGCTCGCAGGATTCCAGGCGGCCCCGCCGCCGGTGAGGGGATACAGCACGCCGGCTTTTTTCATTTCCGCATAATTGGCTGATCCGGGGGCAAATTTAGCCCACACGCTGATCATGAAATGCAGGTGTTCCTTATGAAGGGCGGCGATCATATCGCCCGGATTCGGATAGCGGACCGGATCAAATTTATTGGAACCCCATGGGTAAGGCACCCAGTAATACCAGTCCTGAATAATGCCATCCATCGGGATATGCATGGACCGATATTCCGCAGCCACACCCAGCACCTGAAGCTGGGTGTTGTAATGTTCCTTGGATTGCCAGAACCCCCATACCCATTTGCCCATCATGGGCGCGGGGCCGCTAATGTCCCGCCAAGCGGCAATTACATCATCAAGTTCCGGGCCGCGAATCACGTAGTAGTCAATCCAGTTGCCCACGGCAGACTGCCAGATCAGCTTCTCAGGGGTGCCATTTTTCGGCGGTGTCCGCCAGCGAAGCTGAAAGGCAGCCGGCCCGCCCTGCTGAAAATATTCGATTTTAATGCTGTATTTTTTTCCTGCTTCCAGGTGTATCCGCCCCGTGGATTCCGTTGCGGCCTGCGTGCGCCAATCATTAATGATCTGCCGGCCATTGATCCACAGGCGTGCCCCATCATCGCTGGTGGTGGAAAAAATATACGCACCGGTTGTTGGCGCAAGAATTTCACCTTGCCAGCGAATGGAAAAATGATCGGCCCCGATTCCCTTCACCGGTCCATGCGTCCAGTTGGTCAGAGAATTGAAATCAAAGCTGGAATCCACTCGCGTCGCCTTAAGCGTTTGAAAATCAGTTCCCGCGTAATATTCACCAGTCAGGCCGCCCGGATTGCCGGAAGCATCAAACAAATTGTCCACCGGAATGGGTGTCCCTGCGGCAACACCCGCGCTGACGTCTGTAATGGCGGGGTTATCCCAAAAGATGCCATAACCGCGACTGGAGAGCAAAACCGGAATAGCCACGTGGCGATTTTTCTGCATCAACTGCACGGATTTACCGTGATAATTCATGACGCCCTGCTGATGCTGGCCCAGGCCGTACAGGGCTTCGTCCGCGTGCAGTGTAAATTCCTGTCGCACTTGGCAGGTGGGCACATCCTTAAAGGTAATTGGCTGCATGAATTTTCCGCCGGCGGGATTTTCCGCCAAAAACGGCTTTCCCTCCGCGTCCACGAATTCAACAGCGCCCGTGCGGCGGTTTACCCGCGCCGCAAGATGCGCTGTGGAAACTTCCACGTACCGGACGGATTCATGGAGTTGCCAGGCCACGGCCGCCGGCGCGGCAATGACCGCCAGGCTTTCATGCTGCTCCTGGCCCGCGCCCAGCGGCGAATAAAGCACGCGGATCACACGATCGGTATAAACAATCAGACGAAGGCAGCCGATGGTAAGCGTCAGTTCCGCGCCATTGGCCAGGCGTTTGACGGCGGTTACCGCTGCAGCTCCATGCACCGTGGGAAAGGGTTGACCGGATTGCGATACCGTTGCCGCTTCCAAAGGAATGCCACTGATAGCGAGCGCGCCTGCGGCCGCAATTGCTCCGGAATATTTAAGCATATCACGGCGCGTTGCAACGGCCCCGGCATCAGAGGGTGGAAGTTCCGTACCTGTGGCTGTGGCAACGGGACCAACCGCGGAAATGCTTTGGCGCGTCATGAAGTTCTCCCAAATTTAATTCGCCGGTCAGTGATGCAATGAAATAAACGCCGCCATTACATCTATTTTCCGGCACGCCGCATGGTCACAATTGTCGCCGAATGTCCGGCAACCGTAAAGGTTACCTGCTGACCGCTTACCGCAATTTTCAGCGGCTCGGGAGCAATTCTGGCGGGATGATGCATTGTGTTGGCAACACGATCCGAAGAGGGTGCCACCGTTCCGGCATGAACCGCGCCCAGGGGGAATCCCTTGCCCATTGCCAGGGTCAGATGCATCGGGAGATCGGTCAGATTCACCGCTTTGTAATAGGCGGTCTGGTGGTTGGCGGAAACCGTGGCGTCCGCCTCAAGGCCTTTCACGGCCGTCGCGGCGACGCGGTATTTTGCAAAATGATCGCGCCAGAATTTCATGACAACATAATTAGGTGCGGGGAACCAGGAACGTCGGCTGAAATTAATCAAGGCGTTGTTCCAATCCTTTTTGTTTTGCCCCACCCATCGCAGGAAAAGCGCCGGTGAGGCCATGCCCACCACGGAACCCTGCCGCTCGAAGCCGGTGAGGATCATCCCGGCAAAGATTCCCGTTCTCCAGTCAATGGTCATTTCATTCCATTCGGATACGAACATTTTGATTTTAGGATTGGCGGATTTCCGGATTATGTTGCCTGTTTTACGGATGAAATTCAGGTAGTCTCTCGCGCCGTTGATGTAATAGGGCGGCCAGACGTACTGGTGAATGCTCAGATAGTTAAAATAACGCGCATCGGCGTTGATGATTTCGCGGTTCCATTTCAGATTGAGACCACCGCTGCCGCAGGCGATAATCCGAATTCTGGGATCAATCTTTTTCAGTGCTGTGGTAAATTCAACGAGAGCCTTGATGTATTGCGGAGCCTTATAGGTGAACCATACCTCATTGCCGACTTCCCAGTATTTGACGTTATACGGCTTGGGATGGCCGTATTTGGCCCGTAGCGCTCCCCATTTATTGGTAACCGGGCTGTTGCAATATTCCAGCCATCGGCATGCCTGTCGAATGAAATGTTCCCGCATCTTCTTACTGGCATTACTGGGACCGGTATCGAAGCATATTTCCGGGGACGCGCCAACGAGACGACAGTAGTGGATATATTCATCGGTGCCAAAATCGTTGGGATCATCATCGTTCCAGGCATTACGCTCGGAGACACGGTCAACATCCGGCCCAATGCCATGCATCCATTGATATCCGTCGGTATAGCCCCCACCGGGCCAGCGAATGAGCGTGGGCTTAAGAGCCTTGATCGCCGCCAAAACGTCCGGCCGAAATCCCCCGTTATTTATCGCACGCTGGGACATCAGCGACACTTCATCCACATACGCTGTCCCAGAGCCACTTAGACCAATCTGCAGTGTCGCTCGTTTGAAAGCCTTGGCGACGCTGAAGGAAAATGCAACCCGGCCCCAATCAGGTGTGACCGTCGCGATGTTTTTTTGATATAGAACCTTGTTGCCCGCTACCATCCGGAGCACAACGCCCTGGGGTGCCGCTCCGCGGAGCCATAACGACCCGCGATACTCTCCTGCGTATCTCAGGCAGACATCGCTTTGTTGCACCCCCGTGGGACTTCCGGTCGAAACAATCTTGACGCATCGCTCGCTGTTGCGCGGGTCTTGCTCTGTGGGGGCAACACGACCCCTTCCATAAGTCGACCAGAAACGCACGTTAAAGGGTGGCGCTTTTACAACCTTAACTTTTGGCACCCCGCTGAAAAGGGTTTTTCCCCCGGCAATCGTGGTGATGCGGATATGCTTGAACGCCGCCTGTGTCTGCCATGTGCCGATACCGACCTTTCCCTGAAACTTTGAACCGCCATGCAGCGATTGATCAAAGACTTTCTTGCCGTTCACCCATGCCTGTACGTGCGGCCCATGGCAACGGAGGCGAATGTGATACCAGACGCCGGTTTTGATATGAATCGTCGGCTGGGATACCACCACCCCCGGAATGTTATTTCCCCGTGACCGCTGGATGGCATCCTGGGTATCACGCCATCCTCCCAGATTCAGCCAGAGAAAGTGCTTGGCATTGCGGTCATAGAACAGTATAAGAAAACCCTCCTGGCCGCTGATCTTTTTTGCGTCCAATGACACCTCGTAATTCGACCAGCCAGCCTGGCCGAAGGTCTTGACCACGCCAGAGCCGCCCCCAAGTTGTCTGATCTGGCTTCCGCTGGCCACCCAGTACCTGCCGCCCCCGCCGACTCCCTGCTCAAAGCTAGGATTCCAGATAAGTTGTCCCCATACGCCGTTATCGGCGGAGTGATAGATGTGTTCAAGAAACTGGCCATAGACTTTAGGATCAATCGTGTTGCGTACCTGTCCCGGGTGGATCTGCACGACTTGCGTCCTGGTTGCTGCATCGGCTTCGGGCGATTGCAAGAAACCGCATACCACCAGCGCCAGACTACAAAATAGAGCAACCCAGCCTTGGAGGCGTGTGCAAGATTCTTTGATACGCTGTTCAAACATCGGGGATTCTCCTGTTGATGAGCAAGTCTCATTAAGATTAACTGATCCGAACTATAGAACAGCCTGTCGAATCCGGCAAGGCCAATATCTGCCAAAATGTAGCCGTTTTATGAAATTGCGAGCTAATGCATGGACGGATGAACTTTGGGCGTAAAGGTCAGAGACACGATAAACATCATCGCCGCACTGGCGGTGAGAATTCCGAATACCACGTTAATTCCGAACTGATGCAGCACCCAGCCCAGCGGCAAAAGTCCTGCCGCCCCCAAGGCGTTGGAAAGCCCCAGCGCAATGCCTGAACCCAAGGCCCGGTTCTCCGGGAACATATCCTGCCCAATTAACAATGTCGGAGAAAACGTGCTGAACATGGCAATGCCCAGAATAGCCGCTACGAGCCATAGCCACGGCCCGCCGGCAACAACTACCAGCGGCAATAAAAGCAGCATGACAATACTGCTGCCCACCAGCACCGGCCGCCGGCCGAAGCGATCCGAAACGGTTCCCCCTGTGGCCTGCCCGATCACACCGGTAATTAAAAGCGTGCTGATGATGGAGGCGCCCGAAACCAGAGCACCGCCCCGGAGCTTCCACATCAGGGGAATAAACACAATGGTTCCAAAAACGGCCAATCCGCGAAAGGCTGAAAAACTCACCAGCACCAGAAACGGCTTGCGGTGCTCGCGCCAATGAAGTTTTGGAGCACTTTGACTTCGCGGGGGCAAACTGGGTATCAACTTGATCATAAACGGCAAGGTCACCAGCATTGGCAACGCAATAATCCATAGGTTATGCAGCCCCAGATATACGACAATCACACTGGTCAACAGAGGCCACGCTCCGCGACCCAGTTCGCCGCCGATTAAAAATAGCGACAAGCCCGCCCCGTGGCGGCGTTCCGTCAAGCTTCGCACAGCCGCCAGAGCCTGGGGATGAAAAATTGTGCTGCCCAACCCGGACACCAGCAACAGCACCAGCAGGACTCCCACATTAGGCGATAACCCCACCAAGGCTCCGGCCACGCAACAGCCAAAAAGGCCGCCAATGATAAACATTTTCCCCCCCACTTTGTCCGCCAGAATGCCGGCCGCCGGCTGTAATGCCTGCCCCATATACGTCGCGGCCATGATGATGCCCACCATGGCCAGGGGCTGATGCAAGGCCGTAAGCACTGCAGGAAGAATACCAGGCAGATAAAACGCGGCCCCATCATTAAGAAAATGGGTCCAGGTCATGCATACTAAACTTGCGGCTCGGGAGCGTGCAGTTGGATCATTGGCTGGTGGGGATAAATCCGTTGGGGAGGCTGTCGTCATGGGGAAATTATACCCGAGAGAGCACTAGATTGTTATCTTATTCACAATGTTGCTTCGCAATCTCATCGGGATATAGTTATGGGTAATCAACTGCATTTCCGGTTGCCACCTTGGTAGGTGACAGCTTATTGGTTGGTTCCTTTTTAGGAGGTCACTTATGGCCACCGTTGCATGCCTTCTGGCGGGCAAGTCCAGTCACGTCTTCAGCATCAGCCTCGATGCCACAGTTCTGGAAGCCACACAAAAAATGAACCGTCACCGCATTGGTTCATTGATGGTCACCGAGGGTGATCGCGTCATCGGCATTTTAAGTGAACGCGATATTCTCACCCGTGTTGTGGCGGAAGAGAAAAATCCGCGGCAGGTGAAAGTTGGCGATGCGATGACATCCGATGTCGTCGTGGTAACGCCCGACACAACCATCGAAGATGCCAGCAGCATCATGCAGTCACGCCGCGTGCGGCATCTGCCGGTCTGCGATGCCGAAGGCCGCCTGCTGGGGTTGATTTCCATCGGCGATCTGAATGCCCGACAGGCCAGTGACCAGGAGGTCACTATCACGCATTTGAATGAATACCTCTATGGCCGGGTGTAGGTAATCGCCTTGCGGGAAAATTCCGGCGGATTTTTCTTACATCGCAGCGCAAGTCATGTTAAGATGTTCGCCATGGCGAATACACGCGAAAAACCAATTACCAAACGCGGACGGGATACCCCGTGCGTGCGTCAATTATCGGTATTTGTTGAAAATCGTGTCGGGGCTTTGGCCTCGCTGATGGGAATTTTTGAACACTCCGAGGTCCGCACGCTGGCCCTGACGGTTATGCAAGGCGTGGACTGCGCCATTGTACGATTCGTATTTAGCGACGCGGACATGGCGGCTGATGTCCTGCGGCAGAACGATTACCGCTTTTCCGTCTGTGAGCTGGTCGCCGTGGAAATGCCGTCTACGGCCTCCGGCGAAGGATTGGCGCGTATCGGCAAGGCGCTATTAAGCGCGGAAATAGATATACATTATGTCTATGGCTTGATCACCGATCCGCATCGTGCGGCGGCGGTGGTGATCCATGTGGATAATCCGGCGTTGGCCAGCATGGTGCTTTCGGAAGAGCATTTTGTCCTACTGGATGAAAATGACCTACGGTAGCGGGGATGTGGGTTACAGGTTACAGGTTACAGGTTACAGGTTAAAGGGGACAGGGGACAGGGGACAGTTTGGGTGGTGGGGACGGCCCGCGGCCGGGAACGCGGGTAGGTCGAGCCCGCGGCCAAGCGATTGCAAAACGGCGATGGCTAAGGCAAGGTGGTGGTCTATGTGCATAATGTTGGAGTAGAAACATATGGGTGCGATTTTTGGTCTTATTTCTCTGGCCTGCTTTATATTCTGGCTTTGGATGCTTATTGATCTGTTGACCAGCCGCCACAGTGTGGGCGTTAAAATTCTCTGGGTGATCCTCATGCTCTTTCTGTGGGTGCTGGGATCTATCCTTTATTTCTTTCTGGCGCGCGGCAAGGCGGCTTAAGCGATAGTACTAAAATATTTTCCATGCTTACGCGGCAATTGGAGTCGGCACCACCGACAGAGCCGGCGGCTTTGTGAGGGGCGGTAAGTCGGGGTTCGGCAACTTATTTAAAACCTGGGACTGTACGATGGAAATTTTTCCCCGGCTTACCAAGCACCTGTGGCCACATCGCGCACCGGCGTCATAACCGTATCAAACGGTGCAATGGTAGGTAAAACGGAACTTGGAGCGGTGCCTGTGGGTGTCAGAGCTGTTCCACCGCCGCCGACGCCGCCGCTGGAAGCATAAGTGAATATGTTATCGCGGTTTTCTCCGACATAGGGCGTCACACACCAGGCCACGTGAGCGTCGCCGAAGCCGACGTTCTGGCCATCACCATTATGATTCCCAGAGTTGAAAATAAAGTTGCCGTAGGTATTGGCCATTGCCTGCGTGGGGTCCCGTTCGGCATTACCGGCGGCGGATGTATCGGCTGCCGGCGCCATATCGGAAACCATGGGCAATTCAGCACTGGCGGCATTGGTATTCCACCAACTGCCGGCGATAAAGGCACCATTCATATTATTCCAGGGAAATGACATGGAGTAGCTTTCGCCCTGACCGGTATTGGAAACGGTTCCCCTGACAACTCCAAAATCGGAATAGTAGGTACTGCTGCTGCTGTATTCATCCGACGGTGCGGTCGCCAGAAGATCGGATGGGCATATAAAGCTCTTGGGCGTAATTTGCCCGCTTAGCACCATCAGCCACATGCATGCCATGGGCGAACCTTCCTGCCAGGCATTGCTGCCGTACATGCTTTCCAAAATTGTGCCAATGTTCCCCGCTGAATCTGTCGCCGCCGCGCCGGGGCCATTCTGGTAAGTGGTGCTGGCTGGAGGCAACACGCTGGGAAATTGACTCTGATTGCTCTGTGCATAAATAAACATGGATTGCACAATACCCCGCACATTGGCGGCGCATACCGCACGGTTCGCCAGTTCTTTCGCCCGCGCCAAGCTGGGCAGCAGGATGGCGATTAATAAAGCAATAATTGAAATGACCACCAACAATTCTATCAGCGTAAACGCCCGCAATCGCCCATGTCTATACTGCATATCCAGAATCTCCTGTTCAACCCATAGTTATCGGGTAGCGCAGGCGCGGACTTAAGTGAGAATCAAAATATTGTGTTGCAACGTCATATAACGTAAGCATTTTGGATTGTTTTGGGACCCGACGCGAGCTTACAGTTACAGGGGACGGGGGAAATGAATAATGAATAAGGAGTAATGAGTAAAAATGGGGGAGTGGGACGAGGACGGAATTAGGGAAAGCTGGGAGGGCGCGTGAACGCCAAACAAAATGGCATCGCCAGCGCTTCCAAAACCTTCTAACTCCTAACTAACTTCTAACTTCTTGCCCCGCTAGGAGCCTGTCCGAGTAATGGCCGGGATTGCGATTACTCGGACAGGCTCCTAGATTCCCGCACCCTGATCCAGATGGATGCCGCACTCTTTTTTTTCCAGGCCGGCCCAGCGGCCGCTGCGCTGGTCTTCATCCGTTCCGACCGGGCGCGTGCAGGTTTCCGGATTACACCCGATGGAATTGTATCCCAGTTCCCACAGCGGATGGTAGGGAAGTTCATGTTTCTTCATATAGTGATGGATATCACGATGACTCCATCCCAGCAGGGGTGAAATAGCCCAGCAGTTGACGCGCTTATTCCACTGCACACTTTGCATCGTTGCGCGATGATCCGATTGATGAGCCCGCACTCCCCGGAGCCACGCGGCCGGGGCCAGTTCCTGCATCGCTCGGTCAAAGACTTCATTTTTATTGGCAGCGCAACACGCTTCCACGTTCCGGCGCACGCGCGGATCCGGCTCGCCATTGATGGTCAACCAGACGACCGGATCATTGCGGCTGTGATATTCGCGCACGTTTAAATGAAAGCGTTGCCGCATAGCCTCCATAAACGCCAGTGTCTGCGGAAACAAATAGCCGGTATTCACCAGCACAATGGGAATATCCGGGCGAACCGAAACCGCCAGATGAATCAGGCACATACTTTCCGCGCCGAAACTGCTGGTCATAATCAGATCGGTTCCAAATGTCTCTGCCGCCCATTGCACAAGCTCCGCGGGGTCGCGCGTCTGAAAATCCGCGTTGATTTTTTCAACATCAAACGCTGGAGAAACGATAGATGTACTCATGTTTGCAACTCCATCCCTTGCCGGGCACGCCGGGCGTTCCACGCCTGTTCCAGCCGATCCATATATTCCACGGGCACGCGCACATTGTCCCGCCCGAGTCCCAGGGCAATATCCGGCTTGGGTGTGCCGTGAAAATCTGATCCACCGGTGGTGATCAGGTTGT
>JAJZGH010000124.1 GCA_021798635.1 Planctomycetota bacterium
AGCGGTTAAAATCTGGGAGCGATGCAACAAAATTATCTCGGCGCTGCCGAGGCTCAGTCAAAACTGAATCTCAAATTCAGTCGCGCAGCTTTGGGGCCGGATTATCTACTTTCATGGCACACTGCCTGTGGCGTCCGCGGATTCGTTATTCACCGCGATTTTCATCGGGATTTTTGACATGGCCCGCCAATCCAGGTGGCATTTCCAGTTGCGGTCATCGCGTTCGGGATAATCGGTGCGGTAGTGCACGCCGCGCGTTTCCTGCCGCACACCTGCAGCCGCCGAAATCAGCCGCGACATTTGCAGCATGTTCTGCAATTCCCAGCCCGTGGGCTTATCAAATACTTTGTCCAGCAGATAGTGCGACCAGAAATCAATGATTTCCAGTGCCTCGTCCAGTCGCGGCCCGACACGTTCAATGCCGACATTGCGCCACATTAAAGATCGCAAGGATCCGAAGACATCCTGAATGTCGAATTCCGTACGTTCACTGGGGACAATTTCCGCTGCGACGATCGGAACTTCCAGAGAACGGCTGTGCCCCGCCAACGCCGCCGCAGCGTCCTCGCCGGCTCGCTTACCAAAAACCAGCGCTTCAATAAGTGAATTGCTGGCAAGGCGATTGGCTCCATGCAGACCGCTGTAGGCGGCCTCACCGATGGCGTACAAATTTTCAACATCCGTGCGTCCCAGAAGGTCGCACGCCACCCCCCCCACCATGTAATGGGCACTGGGATGCACCGGTATGGGTTGCCGAGAGGGGTTAATGCCGAACTGCATGCACACCTGGTAAATACCCGGAAATCGTATTTTGAATGCTTCTTCGCTGATGTGGCGGCAATCAAGAAATACATGCGTTGTGCGGGTTTTGGCCATCTGCGCCATAATGCCGCGCGAAACCACATCGCGCGGAGCCAAATCCGCCTGCGGGTGATAATCCGGCATGAAATGATACCCGGCTCTATCAATGAGTCTGGCTCCTTCACCCCGCACCGCTTCACTGACCAGCGATCGCGCCGAGCCGGCAATGTAAATGGTCGTGGGATGGAATTGTACCATTTCCATATCTCGAAGTGTCGCTCCCGCCCGCCAGGCCATGGCGTGCCCATCGGCGGTGGCGATGGAGGGATTGGTTGTTTCGCGATATAAAGCTCCGGCTCCGCCGCTGGCCAACAGGGTTTTGCGCCCGAACATGACAAATAATCCGCGTTGCTGATTCCATGCCAGAGCGCCCAGAACACGATTCTCCTGCGTTATTAAATCCAGAACAAACGTATGCTCAAGTATCGATACTTGCTCATGCCTGCGAACCACTCCCATGAGGCAGTTGGCCAGTTCGCGCCCGGTGGCATCGCCCAGGGCGTGGACAATTCGCGCAAAGGAATGCCCTCCCTCGCGGGCAAAGGCCAGCCGGCCGTCCGTTTCACGGTCAAAATTCGCCCCCCACCGTATCAGCTCTTCAATGCGCGCCGGGCCTTCCCTTACCACCGTTTCCACTGCCGGCCTGTCACCCAGCCCACATGCCACCGTCAGCGTATCTTCAATATGACTCTGAAAACTGTCATCCGCCTGCATCACGCTGGCAATGCCGCCCTGCGCGTAATACGTGTTGGATTCCGACAACTGATGCTTGGACACCACCAGCACATCCAGTGATTCTGCCGCCGCTGCCGCCGCCGCCCGCAAGCCGGCCACACCCCCGCCGATGATCAATATATCGGTGTGAATTTGCGGCAGGCGTTTGGTTTTAAAAGGCAGCAGATACCGGCGATTCATTCCAATACTCCTCACAATTGCGACGGTCACAACAGAATGATTATACGGGGATTACCTGTTTATTTGCGGTTGGAAGCAATCCGGCCTGTTTTATTCAATGCGTCCAGAGGTTTTGCCGGCTCAGGCCGGGGTAATTTTGCCGCGGCCCAGGCGGTTACCCGCCATGGCGTTGCGTGTGTCTACGATACGCCGGGCGTGCTGTGCGATAAATCGCCAGTCATAAAGCGAGTGATCCGTCGCGATCAGCACAAGGTCATACCGCTTGAGATTGGCAGCCGTCAGCGCAACGGACTTCATCTTCAAATCATGCTGCCGCTGGGGATGGGTCCGCGGAATAAACGGATCATTGTAATCCACGCGTGCGCCCCGGTGCTTCAACTGCTCAATAAGCACAACCGATGGCGACTCGCGCAGGTCATCCACATCTTTTTTATACGCCAGCCCCAACACCAGAATGCGGGATCCGCGAATGGCACGTCCCACATCATTGAGCGCCTCGGCGACTTTACTAATTACATGATATGGCATCGCGGTATTCAACTCGCCGGCTAATTCTATAAAGCGCGCCGTAACATCGTACTGTTTGGCTTTCCAGCTTAGATAAAATGGATCAATGGGAATGCAGTGGCCGCCCAGGCCCGGACCGGGATAAAACGCCTGAAACCCGAACGGTTTGGTTTTCGCGGCGGCGATGACTTTCCATACATCAATACCCATGCGGTCAAGAATTATTTTTAATTCATTGATCATCGCAATGTTGATACAGCGGTAGCAATTTTCCAGTATCTTTCCGGCCTCGGCAATTTCACAACTTTCCACCGGCACCACGGTTTTAACGGCTTGACCGTAAAGCGCACAGGCGGCTTTTAATGCACCGGCATCCATGCCGCCGACAACTTTGGGAATATCGATCGTCTGAAAATCCTTGCGGCCCGGATCTTCCCGCTCCGGCGAATAGGCCAGAAGAAAATCCTTTCCGGATTTTAGCCCGCCGGCCTCAAGTACCGGCAATACAACTTCGCGTGTCGTGCCTGGATAGGTGGTGGATTCGAGAACAATCAGTTGCCCGCGGCGTAAATATTTGCTGATCGCCTCGGCAGTTCCCGAGACATACTGCATATCCGGCTCACGGTTAACAGTCAGCGGCGTGGGAACACAGATAATCAGCGCATCGCAATGGGCCATGCGGGAAAAATCAATGGTGGGTGTGAAATGGCCGTCGCGCACAAGTGTGCCAATGATTTTCGGAGAAATATGGCGAATGTAGCTTTTGCCGGAGTTCAACATCCGAACTTTGGCATCATCGACATCAAAACCGATGGTGGTAAAACCGGAATCGGAAAAGGCTTTTACCAGAGGCAGCCCGACATACCCCAGGCCAATGACGCCGACAATCGCTTTTTTGAATTCAATGCGTTGAACCAGTTCGGAAATAGACCAACTCGTATTTTTCATCCGCATTTCCAAATTCAGGGTTATTTGCTGGTATGGACGGCCATAGGAACAACATGCTGGACCGTCTGCCGTAACGCGGGCATTCCCGCGGTACGCTCATGATGGGCCAGATAAAGCAACCCCAGCAGCACCAGCAATCCAATAACAATTTCAACCGGGTAATTTGTATCCATAATGACCCATCACCTCGTAACTGGGACTTTCAAATAACGGTCCTGCCTCCGCAGCCTGCGACCGTTAATCCTGCAGCGCAGCGTGCATCTGCGCACCCTGAAACAGCCAGCAGGCAACAAGCAGCGGTACACCGATGCACAGCATGGCGTCCGCAAGATTAAATATCCATGGCCAATAGTGCAGAAGTATAAAATCCCGCACTTTGCCGCCATTGAAAGCACGATCATACAAATTACCCATGGCCCCTGCCAGAATCAGCCCCAGCGCGCTATGCATCACCCATTGGCGGCGTTGCGTGTTCATGAAAACATAGACTACAAAACCAATTGCCACAAGACTGATGAGAATAAACAGGGGAGCCAAACCCGGCCCGACGCCGAAAACGGCTCCCGGATTCAATGTGGTACGCAGTTGCAGAACATCCGGAATCAGAACCACATGATGGGAACCTGGCCCGTAACCCAGCTTGGCAAACGCCAGATGCTTAGTCCATAAATCCGCAGTCAGCCCACACACGGCAAGGAACACAAATCGCAGCCACGCAACCGGAGATGATTTCGCTAATGGAATTACCGCATGGGCAGCGGTAACCGGTGAGGAATCGGACGGTTCAGGCACGTGGGAAACCGAGCTGATGGGTTGATTCATGATGCCGTCCAGCCGAAACAATTCAGTCAAACAATATTTATTTATTCGTCTTCTTCATCCGACATTTCCACGATCGTGTTTTCATGGCCATTACGCGGCAGCATTCCGCTTTCCAGCATTCGGGCATATTCAATACAGTATTTGGCCCATGGCTTGGCTTCCAACCGGGCTTTGCCGATGATTTTGCCGGTCGCGACGCACACGCCAAACGTGCCATCCTCTATCCGGGCGATGGCTTCCTGAATTTCCTTCAGCAGCTCTCGTTCGCTTTCAATCAGGCCCAGGGTAAATTCCTGTTCAAAATTATCAGTTCCAACATCCGCCATGTGCATGGGACTGCTGGAATGATTGTCCTGATTTCGGAAGGCTTCGCTTTCCATCGACCCGACATCACCCAGAATTTCTCGACGCTTTTCCAGCAGCAGTGTGCGGAAATTCTCCAATTCGGTTTTGGAAAGTTTGACTGCCGGTATTTTCGTTGCCCCACCGCCGGTTGAGCCGTTGAGCCGATGAGCACTGCCGTTAATCGCTTTGCTGTTCACGGGCTTGGATTGCCGGGCATCAGGAATGTTCCGACTTTTTGCCGCCCGTGACGGCTCCGGCCGGGATGCGGCCTTGCCCACGCGGACAACTTTATACGCGGACGCTTTAATGCGTGCCTTCACCGACGTACTGGCGGCAACTTTCTTTTGCGTACCTTTCATAATTTTGGCCCCCAGCTTTGGCTTGGCCTTGGGTTTCGCTTTGATGATCGCCTTGGGGGCATACTTTCCCGGCTTGGTTTTGATTACTTTCTTAACGGACATGTACACTCCATCAACTGCCGAAAACCAACTGTTTTACCCTCTTGTTATTCACTTATCGCGAAAGCTCTCCGCGCAAAGTGCCAAGATTCATTAACATATCGGCTTAATGCGGTTAAGTCAATCGAAACGCTTCACATTTTTTCGTGAAAAATCGTTTTTTGGCCGCATTTAAGGCCTTTTATTCTGGTGAATGGTAAGTTCCCGGGCGACCGACTTCGTTAGCGCGCATACGGCCTAAGCACGCCAATGACGACGCCTTGAATCGTCACATCGGAATCCACGTAAATGGGAGCCATGGATTTATTGGCGGGCTGCAATCGAACCCGATTCTTTTCGCGGTAGATACGCTTCAGCGTGGCCGCCCCGTCGGAAAGCAGAGCCACCACGGTTTCCCCATCGCGCGCCGTTGAGCGCTGTTCAACAATGACCAGATCACCATCGGTAATATGATCCTCTATCATTGAATCGCCGCGTACCCGCAGCGCGAACGTGCCGAAGCGTGATGCAAACATATCTCCAAGACTGATGGTGTCGGGATTCTCCACTGCTTCAATCGGATAGCCCGCCGCGATGGAACCGGCCATCGGAAAGTCAGTCGCCTGGCTGTGTTGATTCCATGGCTCAGGCAGCTTCACTGCCGGATGCACAGTCAAAGAGCGTGCCTTGTGCGGTTCGCGCACGATGAGCTTTTTTCGTTCCAGGGCCTGAACGTGCTCGAACACGGTGACCTTGGACACGCCGAGCTGATCGGCCAGTTCCTGCATCGTCGGCGAAAAGCCCTGCCGCAGCCGAAAGTCGCGGATAGCAGTAAGAATCGCCAATTGCTTCGGCGTTGGTGTCATGATTGTTCTCCATATAAAGGCGTGTTCCAGAGCCGGTTATTGCCGCTGCCGATATCCCCGGGCGCGTTATTTTTCTCGCCGATTCCATCGGCAGCTTTGCCAGTACTGGCATCGGAAATGCTCCGGCTTTCCGTACCTGGCGGGCAGTGGTCTTGGCGGCGGCCATCAAGGAAGAGATTGGGGTCCACGGCGAATACTGGCTCGTCTGCCGACATGCCGGGCACGGCTCCAGCAAATCGGGCTGGGCTTCGCTGCGATAAATTCGCCCTGGATGAATTCCTAAAAAGACGTCCCGCAATTCTCGAAATAGAAGTTTCAACGGCGAAAATATTTCGTCGCCGGCGCTGTCCTGATCTTCCAATGTCTGCGGCCGATATCGATGGGGGAACCAGTCCACCACATATTCTCCGCCAGGCCCCAGTGTGCACAGCGGAACTTCCATCTGCCGCAGCGACTTGGCAATCGCAAGATCGCCGTTCGCCAGCAGTTTGCCGGTCTGAATACGATAAATTTTCATCCCATTGCGATTGGGGATGGGCACCACGGCGGGAGGTGCGGGCTTGCTGTTGCCGCGCGCGTTGGGCCCGACAACTCCTGATGTTTTCCAATTCAAGATGCTGGTAATCATAGGCTTGGACTCCTTTCCAAATTGCACACGCCGCGAAACCTGACGCTGACCAGGCCGCCCGGGGACTTAAAGCACCGCTCCTGGTGCCCTGCTTTATACTATGTCGGAACATTACGACCTCTTCCTTGAGAAAATCCGTAAGGCATCTGTTTGGATACTATACAGAACATTTTGCGAACGTCCAGTCTTGAAATCATTTTTATGGCATAATGTTCCTGACGCCCCATAATACCGCCGGAATGACCTAAAACATATCCTTTTGCGAAAAACAAGTTCGGTGTTATCATATATTGTGTGCGGGCCACCCGGCGGGGCAATGTTAAACACAAAAGGAATTTGAAAAATTAAGTTTCAATTGTTGAAACTTTTCCTCTATGCCGAAGTATAATGATGAGGGTGAGACTGATAACTGAAATGAGGAGTCCATCATGAAACTTGCACGTGTACATTCAGTGGTAACGCAACGATCCAGGGCCGGCAGCGATCGGCGACCATGCCCCCTGCGATCTTTGCGCGGGCCGTTAAGTCTGGGCGGCATGTTGATGCTGGCAGCAATTTACGCGCTTTCAGCCAGTGGTGCACAGCCGGCTTCGGCGCAGGTTATGGTACAAACCGGCAATGCTCTGGATGCCAATAATCAGGTCGGTTCCGGCGGCAGCAACAGTCCAATTCCGGGATATGTGCCGATGAATCCTAACGCCGTAGGATACGCCAACTCCAATACCGGAATGTATAACTCGGTCCCGCGCGTGAATTATCAAGTGGTGCCGGTGACGCTGCCCGATGGGGCCACAACCTTTGCCCGCATTCCACAGATTGGGCAATCATCTTTTGGAAGCAATGTTCCGCCCTCAGCGGTGCCGCTGTATAACGTCAACGCCATCAGCTCAGGCGTGCCCAGCTCTGACGTAAATTCTACGTTGGGTTCGCAGGGGCTTATGAGTTCTCAAGGCGCTTTAGTTCAAACGCCTGTTGGCATGGGGGGTAATCCCTATTCGCCGTACGCCATTAACGGTGAAGCTTATACGAATCCAGCTTATGCATCACCTTATAACGCTCAGAATCCCGCAGCGCTTATGCCGGGGACCGGCGTCTCTGCTTACACTGCACCCGGCTCTGCAGCTGTTCCCATGGGGACAACCGCCGGCGTTGTGGGACAAATCAGCCCGTTGTTCGGCTTACGGCAAGTCAGCATACAACAACCGATTTCCGGGCGGCTCACCAATCCGTTTGGCCTCGCCTCGCAAAGCAGTAAAGTATCCGGCCGGGAAAATCCAACGCATAGTGACAATTCGTTTAACAGTTTCACGCCCATTAATGTGGGCACAAGCCAGGCTACCCGTGCTCATGCCATCGATGGAAACGCGAATCAGATCAAAGCTGTTCGCTCCACGGGCCAAGCGCTTAACGGTGCCGTTAATAACGGTAACCAACCCGGTAAAATTAATGGCGGAGGCGGCCTGTATCAACAGTTGCTCACTGAACTCGCGGGGGGTAAGCCCTCCAGCATTACAGCGCCGGGGTTGCCTGGAAAACCGGCCATGACGCAGACGGATTTAACACCCAAATCGCATGACGCCACCCTGACCATCGACCCGATTACCGGGCTGCCTATTGCTCCAATTACCTCTAAACGCCTGATTGGTGTATCCAACGGCATCGGACAGGGCCAACCGCTTAACGCCTCCAACGGCCCGATGGAAGCCGGCATGCCGTCCGGCATCAGTGCCGATGGCAGCATTTCCAATAATTTGACCAGTCAATTGCAGGCCGGCCAGAGCGTGGCCCCGCTAAGTTCCCTGGCGGGTGGAACGCCGGGAAATTTTGGCCAGTTAATGCGCCAAGCTCAGGCCGACCAGAAAACCGGCCGCTTTGTTTCCGCGATTGAAAATTATCAAAGCGCCATCGAATTGCAGCCGGGCAATGCTCTGCCGCTGGTCGGACAAGCCAATGCTGAACTGGCTGCAGGCCTTTATCAAAGTGCCGCGTATAATTTGAAATTTGTGTTTGGACGCCATCCGGAATTGGCGGCCCTGCGCTACGACTTCAAGGCGCTGTTGCCTTCCGCCTCCCTGCAGGCCTCCCATCGGCAACTGCACCGGATGTTCACACAGAAAAGCAATCTTGCGGCATTTTTACTGGCCTACATCGATTATCAAACCGGGCGCAGCGTGGAACTTAAATCCACCCTTCATCAATGGGCCAACTGGAAAAACAGCGGCCCATGGCCCGCGATCCTTCAGAAGGCGTGGACCAAGGCGGCTCCTGTCAAAGCCGCCGGCCCAGCACGATCGGGGAAGCCGTGACGCAATTTGACACCTCCCACGCACAGGATCTAAGCCGCTTGAATGCGGATGAGGAGGCTGTGCGCACGGATCTTAATCCCGTGGTTGCTTCATCCGTTGCGGCCGGTATTGAGGCGTCTGCGCGCCTGACTGATTACATTGATGCGGCCACGTTGCAGGATATTCAGGATTCTCTGGCGTCGGTGGCGCGCGTCAAGGCCACCATCCTTGATTCGCAGGGCGTCCCGCTTACGCATACCACGGTGAGCAAGCGTTTTCAGACGCGCTCCGCCGCGATCGCCGCATCACACTCTGCCAAGGGCGACACCGCATTGGACCAACCATTTTCCGCTCCAATCGTGGTGCGCGGGCAACGCCTGGGCAGCATTGTCATTGAACCCGCCAAAGTCACACCGGTGCGCACCGCCGCCATTAACGAACTGGCTGCCAAATTGCAATTGCCGCCCGCGCAGGTCCGCACCGTTATCGACACCCTTAACCAGGAATCCGTGGTGCAGCGGACCGCGGGCGTTCAATTTTTATATCTTCTGGCCAATGCCATATCGCGGCTGTGCGAGCAGGAAATTCAGTTGCGCCGCCGCATCGTGGAATTATCCACACTTTTCAATATCTCCAATATGCTCACCGAAGCCCGCGGCCTTCAGCAAACCCTGGACCGCGTGACGTTGAGCGTCACCGAGGCACTGAACGTAAAAGCGTGCTCGTTGCGACTGCTGGACGACCAGCGCGACGAAATGGTCATTAAGAGCGTTTACAACCTCTCAGAAGCTTACCTCCAGAAAGGCCCCATCATGCTGCGCCAAAGCGGCATTGACCGCGAGGCCCTGGAAGGCAAGGTCGTCTACATTCCCGATATCGCCACAGATCAGCGTATCATATACCGCGATGATGGTCGCCGGGAGGGAATTGTTTCCGTGCTCTGCACTGCCTTGATTTATAAAGACCGCCCCATCGGCGTGTTGCGCGTTTATACCGCTGAACGCAAGGAATTTTCGGATTTCGAAGTCAAGCTCCTGCAATCCATTGCGGGACAGGCCGCCGCCGCCATCGAAAACGCCCGCCTGCAACAGGAAACCGTGGAAAAAGAACGCCTCCAGCGGCAGGTTCAGATTGCCGCCGAGGTTCAACGCCGGATGATTCCCGCCGGAGCACCGGTCGTGCCCGGGTTTGATATTGCAGCGCTCTACGCCCCATGCTTTGAACTCGGTGGAGATTTTTACGACTTCATCGAATTTGGAACCTCCACATTGGGTATTGCCGTGGCAGATGTGGTGGGCAAGGGCCTGCCCGCTTCCCTGTTAATGGCTTCCGTCCGGGCCGCCATACGTGCCTACGCCAATGATATCTATGATCTCGATGAAATTATTGCACGGGTGAACAGGGCCATGGTCGCCGACACCCGCAGCAACGAATTTATTACCCTCTGGTACGGCACGTTAAACTATGCCCGCCGACAACTGACCTACTGCGTCGCGGGGCATGACCCTGCCCTGCTGGTGCGTGATGGGAAAATCCAGGATCTCTCTGCGGGCGGAATGGTGCTGGGCGTGGACCCATCCGAACGCTACGTCAAAGAAGTTTTGCAGTTGCAATCCGGGGATCTGATTTTTATTTACACCGATGGTCTAAGTGACGCAGTGAGTTTCAGCGGAGAAAAATTCGGCAAGGCACGTGTGCGTGAAACGCTGCTGCGCCACCGCGACTGTACCGCCGAACAGATTTGCCAGAACATGATCTGGGAAACCCGCCGCTTCGTAGGCCTGAACCGCCGCACCGACGACACCACCATGGTAGCCCTTCGCGTTACCCAATAACGGAAGTATCACGCCCAGGTCCAGCACGGTGCGTGCGGCATCTGCACGAGTTGCGGCAAGTAATTAATGGTATGGGCCTGCGATATTCTCGCGAGGTACGCCTGCAATTCCTGTTCGGTAAATTTTTCAAGAAAAGCCCGTCCGGCCGAGCGGTTCAGGCGGATGATTTCATCCATCATTTCACGTTTGCTCATGCGCGACTCCTTTCGCTTGATATGCTTCACACCAAACCAGCCACGGCCCGTTCGGCATAAGAGAAAATTCCCGGCGTCCGATGCCGATAATCTTCAACGATAAGGGGTTATCGGCAAGTTATCCCAATAACTTTAATAATTTTTCAGCTTTTCCAAATTGCCCCCCGGTATTGATCCCCACGCGGTGTTCCAGTAATATATTACATCCGTGATCGGGCGTTTAGCTCAGTTGGTTAGAGCGTACGGATCACACCCGTAAGGTCGGGGGTTCGAGCCCCTCAACGCCCATCAAGCCGTTTTTTGGATCTGCGCAGACAGGCGCACCGGGGGGGCGTGGCCATTTTTCCGGGCATGGCCGAATTAACGCCAAATCAGGCGGAAATCACAACATTCTCCAGCGGGTTGAGTCATCCAACTGGCCTACGCGCCGATTTGGGGGCGTTTCCCGTCCGGCCAATCTATATGGAAGAATTTTCCACGAGGTTGATCTACCCGCTCATAGGTATGAGCACCAAAATAATCTCTTTGAGCTTGAATCAGGCTCGCCGGCAGCACCGCGGTGCGATAGGAATCATAATAAGCCAACGCCGACATAAACGCCGGAGCGGCAATTCCATTTTTCGCCGCCAGTGCTACGATTTCGCGCCACTGTTCCTGGCCGTTTTGGATCTGCTTGCGGAAATAAGGGTCCATTAACAGATTAACCAGTTTCGGATCGCGCGTATAAGCGTCCGTGATTTTCTGGAGGAACCCCGCGCGGATAATGCACCCGCCCCGCCAGATACTGGCGATGGTTCCGAAATCAAATTTCCAGTGATATTCCTGCTGCGCCTGGAACATTAACTGAAAGCCCTGAGCATAGGCGCAAATTTTGGAGCAGAACAGTGCCTGTCGAATGGCCTCGATCATTTTTTTACCATGCTTCTTATTGCCCAGCTTGGGCCCGCGAAGTTTTTTCGATGCCGCCACGCGCTCTTCCTTCAAAGCACTCATGCAGCGGGCAAAAACCGCCTCGGCAATCGAATTGGCCGGCACGCCCATATCCAACGCGCTGGTGGAAGTCCACTTACCGGTGCCCTTCTGGCCGGCTGCATCCAGAATGCTGTCCACCAGATATTTTTTTGGCTTGGCCGGGTCGCGCTGCTGCAGGACATCGGCTGTAATTTCAATCAGGTAAGAATCCAGCTCGGTAAGATTCCATTGGCTGAATATTTCCGCTAATTCCGGCGGTGTAAGGTCCAGCAAATGCCGCAGCAGGAAATACGCCTCGCTGATCAACTGCATATCCACATATTCAATGCCGTTATGCACCATTTTAACATAATGCCCCGCCCCATCAGGCCCCAGATACGCTGTGCACGGAACCCCACCGCTCACCGGTTTGCCGGGTTCGGCCCCGGCAATCGGTTTGCCGGTTTTGGCATCCACCTTGGCGGCGATGGCTTCCCATATCGGCTTGAGATGTTTCCATGACTCGGGATCGCCACCGGGCATCAATGATGGACCGAATCGCGCACCAAGTTCTCCCCCTGAAACGCCCGAACCAAAGAATTTGAGCTTTTCCGCATATTGTTTTTCACGGCGAATCGTATCAGTCCACAAGCTGTTGCCGGCATCAATGACAATATCATTTTTATCCACACCTGCTTCAATGAGCTGCTGCGTGACGCCATCAACGGCAGCGCCGGCCTTTACCAGAATGATAATGACCCGCGGTTTTTTTATTGCCAGCACAAAATCCTTCAGCGTATCACACCCCACCAGCTTTCCCGGCGTGCTGGGGTTTTCCTTGATGAATTCCTGCGTTACCGCGGTGGTACGATTGAAAACCGCAATATCAAAACCATGATCGGCGATATTCAGAGCCAGATTTTTCCCCATGACCGCCAGACCAATCAAACCAACTTGAGCAACCCCGGATTCAGACATGAATCATTTCCTTTCAATGAATTCAACCCGTTATTATGTTAAGCCGACTGACGGAAACTTTCCAGCGAGGGAAAACTTTTCAGTGTTTGACATGTGCGCACAATTACACCGCACCGAATTTTCCCTTGGCATCTTGGCCGCGCTGCATCAAAAATCAGCGTCCAACTGCTGTCAGCCGCAGCGTTTCGCCGGCACGCATGGCAAGCGACAGCGTTTTTCCCGTGATGGTCCTCTCCGGATGGCGCAACTGCGCCACCGCTACCCGTCGGCCCGGCCACGGATTCACAAGATGGCATTCTCCACCACGCTCACTGATGATTTGTACATACGCAACGCGCCCCTGATGCATCCGACTGGAAACTAAAAAATCTCCGCATGCCAGAAGATTTCCGAAGGACGCATTCTGATTTCGCGGCCAGTTTGGAAACACCAGAATATTCTTCTGATAGCTTTGCAGAAACATACCGCAGATCGTCGTCGGCACGGTGGCAAAATTTTCCGTTCCGCCGCCGCCCATTTGAAAAAGAAAATCAGGATAGGAAAAATGACTGATCAACATATCAAGATGATATAAGATTTTATTCGGATCATAGCCCACCGCCGCGCATGCCGGATAAAAACTGGATGTGTTGTTGTAGTCATACCAGGTCTTCTGAAAGCTTACCGTATTAAGCGCTGCAGCCAGTTCGCTCTTCGGACTTTCCAAGCCAATCGCCCAGGCGGGAAAAATGACTTGATGCGAATTCATCCCCGCCGAAGATCCGCTGATGCGAACCCGCAGATGCGCCGAAAGCAGGTGACCGAGATTGATCCATTGCGAACCCGTCAAGGCGTCACGAATCACGAATTTGCCTTGCACCGCCGCGTTGCCGACCGCATGGACAATGCCGGCAATGGAAGCCGCCGGCACGATTGGCAACGGACTTAAATGCGCGAGGATATGTCGCCACTGCCCCGCATCCGGGTCATTTAATTGCAGGCTATGATTCATATCCAGCAGCCCGGAATACAGCATCCGTAAAAAGGCGATGCTGGTCGCCGGGTTTAAGTCATGTGGCGAATGCAATTCATCGGCGGCGTCGTT
>JAJZGH010000125.1 GCA_021798635.1 Planctomycetota bacterium
ATGATCCGCTGCCGGCGGCGTGGGCTTTACGCGATGAAGGAGCGGCCAATTATTTGCGCCTCGCGGCGTCGCACGGCGAGCCGGGGCTGGAAATTTTTACGTTTGATTCAGCCCAGCCGTATCAGGCGCAGGAATATCTCCACCATTTTCCGGCCCGGCAAAGTCTGGGGGCAGGCATTGCGGTGCGGCATCGGCATTTAATTCGCGAAGATCAGGCCATTGGAATCCAGCGTGCCGGCGAGAGTATCGATGCCGGCGCATTCCATGCTGATCTGGTGGCGATGGGGAATCTGGATGTATTGATTTATCATCAGCAGGCATTTGATCGGCAGAGTATTGCGGTGATGCGAAAGACCTGTCAGCGCCTGATCGGCGCTCCGCCGCGCTTCGTGGAAATTATCGAGGAGAACTTATCGCTGAAGGATGCGGTGCAGACCTATTTTTTTAACAGCCAACTGGTCACGCTTCCCAGCGGCGACATGGTGCTGATTGCTCCGGAGGAATGCCGCAGCCATCCGGCAGCCAAAGCGCAAATTGACCTGCTTCAACAGCAGCAGCTTTTCAACCGCGTGGAATTTGTAGATGTGCGGCAGTCCATGCTCAATGGCGGGGGGCCGGCCTGTTTACGCCTGCGCGTCGTGCTGACTAAAAAGGAACTTGCGGCCATGCATCAAGGTGTGCGTCTTACGCCGCTGCTTTATAAGCAGTTGACGCACTGGGTGCAAAAGCATTATCGCGAGTCTTTGGCTCCTGCTGATCTTGCTGATCCGGCGTTGTTGCGGGAATCGCGGAAAGCGCTGGATGAACTTTCGGCGCTTTTACAGCTTGGCAGTATTTACGATTTTCAGTTGTGATTGCGTTCAAGACGTTTTGGGCGTTGCCGGCATCGGAAGTTCTTTGCCATGCCGGGCAAGTTATGTTCAAATACCCCCTATGGCCGAATTGTCACCGCTATCCTCTGATTCTAATAGTCCCTCCCCTGTGTCTCCCGGCGCTGCCGAGCCGCCACGCGGTTTGACGCCGAGGGGGAAATATATTCTTGGGGCGGTGGCGATCTTTCTGCTGGCGCTGGTGGTGTATTGGCCCTTGCATTCGGCCGGATATATATGGGATGACGGCGGCTGGCTGGTGCATAATCATTTTGCCCATCATTGGCGCGGACTATGGAACATCTGGTTTAATCCACATGATTCCATTCAATATTATCCGATGGTCTTTACTGCCTTTAATATCCAATGGCATATCTGGGGCGGCGACGCGTTGGGTTATCATCTGGTGAATATTGTGATGCAGGCGGCCGATGCGGTTTTGCTATGGCGGATTCTTAAGGCTTTAGGCCTGCGTAGCGCCTGGATTGCGGCGTCCATTTGGGCGATTCATCCGGTGCAGGTGGAAACTGTGGGATGGGTGGTAGAACAAAAGAGTCTTCTATCGGCTCTGTTTTTATTTCCCGCAGTTCTGGCCTGGACACGTTTTGCGGATTTCACGCGCGACCGGCCGATTGCAGAGCCACTATTAACTCCACATCAATGGAAATTGTACGCTCTGTCAACAATGTCCTTTATTCTGGCGCTGTGTTCGAAAACTGATGCGTGTATTGTTCCAGTGGTGCTGCTTTTTGTACTGGTATGGAAGCGTGGATTTATCAATAAACGTGATATTCTGCTGCTGGTACCATGGATGATTCTGGGATTACTGGCGGCTTGTATGACCATTCATATTGAGCATGGGCAGGCGGGAGCCAAGGGGCACGGTTTTCATTTTTCCCTGGCGCAACATTTTATTATTGCCGGTAAAGACCTGTGGTTTTATCCGTTGAAACTCTTCTGGCCCTGGCCGATGATGGCGGTTTATCCGCGGTGGCATATCAGCCATCCGGCCGCATGGGATTGGATTTTTCCGATTACCGCCTTTGCGATTCCTCTGATCCTCCTGGCATTTTCCAGAAAGATTGGACGCGGAGCGTTTGTGGCTGTGTGTGCCTACGGATTGATGATTTCTCCCCTGCTGGGCTTTATTGCCTTTTACACGGAAGAATACACTTTTGTCGCGGATCATTATCAGTACCTGGCGTGCATCGGGATTATTGTGCTGGTCACGGAGGCCGCGACCGGAATTTTCAGCCGCCTCGGGCGATCTGAAAAAACCGCTGACGATCTGAGTCTGCCGACCAACGGGCAAGCGTCGGCTGCGGCATCGGCGAAAGTCGGTGGCATCGGGAGTTGGCTGGGGGCGGCGGTTTCCGTTCTGGTGTTGCTGACTTTAGGAACCATGACCTGGGCGCAAAGCGAAATTTACACTCCGCCCCTGCGCGTTTGGACGCATAATATCAAATACAGTCCGGATTGCTGGCTGGCCATGGAACGCGTGGGCGTGCATGAATATGGGAAAGGTCATGTTGCGGCGGCGCTGCTGCTTTTTCAGCGGGCCAATGAACTGTCGCATGGGGGAAATCTGATTGTCAATTCTAATCTGGGTGATGTCTATAGACACCTTGGACAGTATGCCAAAGCCATTCCGTATTATCGCCGATCTCTGGCGGTGGCTGGGCGGCAGCCTCCGATTATCGCCCACCTGGTAGATTGTTATGAAAAAATCGGTGATTGGCGGCAGGCGTATCAGGATCTTCTGCACGGCGTCCAATTATTGCCGCGCTCGGCGGATCTGCAAACGGAATTGGCGTCCATGCTGGCCCGGGCCGGACATGCCAAGCGTGCGGTACCCCATTTTCGGGCGGCGATAAAATATGAACCACAGGATACCAAGGCTCTGTTTGGCTTGGCCGAGAGCCTGGACGCAACAGGGCAGTGGCAAAAGGCGATTCCGTTTTACCGTCGGGCGCTTAAAGCCTCACCGGATTTCGGGCAGGGGCATTTTGCGTTTGGAATGGTCCTTCTGCGGCATGGAAAGCCCGCTGCCGCCGCACGGGAATTTCAGACGGTACTGGCTTTGGGCCGACAACTGCGGCTGGCACATCATACGCTCGGCAAGCATGGGGTGCCCGAGCCATGGCGGATGCAAACGCATCAGGCTCTGGCGGACGCATTGCTGGCGCTGCATCATCCGCAGTTGGCGGCTGCACAGTCTGCAAAGGCCAGAGATCTTATGCAGCGGCGGAAGCGTTTATCGCCGGTACGTCAAACGCAGGGAAAATAAGACAATCGAGTGTATTGAATGAAACGAAAAAGCCCCAGCAAGTCCGCGGCACCAACGCCTGAAGCTGCCGCGATCGCAAAGAGTGCCGCTGAACGAAGCAAGTGGCGCACGATTCTGGCCATTGGCGGCTTGCTTTTGCTGACGCTGGCGGTTTATTATCCGTTGCGATGGGGCGTGTTTCTCTGGGATGACTCTGCCTGGTTGACCAACAATCCGCTGATCCACCACTGGCGGGGTTTTGAAATTTTCTGGTTTTCCACCAAGGCCATGGGTGAAGTGCAATATTATCCCATGACCTTAAGTCTCCTATCCATTGAATACCATATCTGGGGCCTGCAAACGCTGCCTTATCACCTGGTGAATGTCTTATTTCAGGCCGCCAATGCCATTCTCCTCTGGCTGATTCTGCGGAGACTGGAATTTCGTTCCGCGTGGCTGGTGGCTGCACTGTTTGCCATTCATCCGATTCAGGTTGAAACGGTGGGGTGGGTGGCGGAAGTTAAAAATGTGCTGTCCGGCTTTTTTTACTTTCTGGCGTTGCTTAGTTTTCTAAAATTTATCGATGTCGGGCCGAAAACCCCGGCCACACCTGATGGCATTAATTCAGAAAAACCCTATCAAAATCATCAGCTGTATGTTGTTTCAACGCTCTGCTTTTTATTCGGTTTGCTAAGCAAAACCGCGGTATGCACACTGCCGGTGGCCATTCTGGTGATTCTCTGGTGGAAAGACCGGTGGCGTGACCGGGAAATTATTCTTCGGCTCATACCCTGGTTCATCATCGCGCTTATCATCGGCATGGTGACGATTCATGTAGAGCATACCAGTGTCGGTACGCACGGGGCCGATTGGCGATTTACCATTGGACAACGGATTTTAGTCGCGGGGCACGCCTTCTGGTTTTATCTGATAAAGTTACTTTGGCCTCACCCGCTACTGATGATTTATCCGCGATGGCATCTGGGCAACAGCATTGGATACATTTGGGCAATCGCGGCGGTCGCCTTGTTTGCAGGTCTCTGGTTCATGAAGGATCGCATCGGGCGCGGTCCTATGGCCGCGATGCTGTTTTATCTTGTTACCATTGGGCCGGTGCTGGGCTTTATCACCTTTTATACGCAACTTTACAGCTTTGTTGCGGATCATTATCAGTATCTTGCGTGTATTGGCCCCATGGTCTTGGCCGGCGAGTTTATTTATTGGGCAACTGATAAGACCGGCCCGTGGAAGCACGCTGTGCCGATTTGGGTTGCCGCGGCTCTGGTGGTGATAGCAGGGTGGATCAGTTTTAATCAGAGCCGCCTTTATGATTCAGATTACTCACTCTGGCATTATGTTTATCAGCACAATCGGAAGTCATTCATCGTTAAGGCCCTGTATGGAGCTACGCTGCTGGAGCGGCAGCAATATGGACCGGCCATGACGCAACTTGTTGCGGCCAATGCCATGCACCGCCATGCCATTGCGGTGATATTTAATCTGGCGGGGGGATATATGGTCACGGGACACTACCGTCACGCCTTACATTATTATGGCTGGTATCTCCAGCATGACCCAGGATCCGCTGACGCCTGGACGGATGCCGCTAATTGTCTGGTAGCTTTGCGAGCGTATGAGCCGGCGGCGCGGGATCTGGCTGAAGCGTTGAAACTCAAGCCTAATTTTTCGGCTGGGTGGATGGAACTGGCGCATGTAAGCTATCTCGCGGGGCATTTGAAGTATGCGGAAAAATTTTATCGCCATGCAATTCGCCTTGACCCATCCATGGCCAATGTGAAACTCGCTGTATCCGCTAAGATCCTGCCGCAGATTCCTGCTCGATCGGCAACTTCGCGCCCCGCCGGGCACCGCTAATTCGCGGGACCACCAGGATTTGAGGGTGGAGTCGCGTGGCCAAACCGGCCCCTGCCCCACGACCTCGCTACACATTCTAAATTCTCGCGGTCGCAGATCTGAACGTTGCGCCAGGATTGAACGTATAAGAAAGTAATACAGACTTGCGGAAAGCAGGTAATACTTTGTATAATATGCAGAATCGGTTTTATGGGGCGTGGCTTGGAAGCGTGAAAGGATGCCTGATGAAAAAAAATAAGCGCACCGACAAAATGCCGAAGGACCAGGTCATGGCCTTTAAGGTGGATGCCACACTCGCTGAGCTTCTGGGGGGCGTAAAAAATAAAAGCGAATTAATTCGCGATGCGGTGTATGCCTATCTGGGGCATTTATGTCCGTTGTGTGAAGGCAAGGGCACCATTCCGGCCAATCGCAGTCATGAAATTGAACTTCTGCTCAAGCAGCTTGAATTTGCAACCTGCACCGGCTGTCACACGGCGTTGCCGGTCATGCCGCGATTGCGGAAGCTGGTTAAAACCATGCCCAGGCCGGACCAGTTGCGGCTGACTGAATTTGAAAAAACTGGTGAATTATTATGTGCGGATTGCTTTGAGAAAGCCGATCAGTGCGCTACCTGCGGGCAGCATGTGCCGCACGGGCAGCTTTCATCACATTTGGCTCGCCGTCACGCAGCGGCGAGGAATTAATAGGCAACGGTTTCCTGGCGTATGGCGGGTGGTAACAATGCGATGACCCCCCCCCCATGCGTTTGGTCTTTTGGCGAGGTGGACGTATGTCCTGGATGACTCTGGCGAGTATGAATTTGTGGAATCCCAGCGGTGTGGGGATGACGGTGGCAGCGATTCTGGCTACCGCATTTCTGCTGGGAATGGTGCATGGCATTACCCCTGATGAGCACACCTGGCCGATCACCTTCAGCTACAGTGTGGGCAGCTACAGTTGGAAGGGGGGAATGCGGGCAGGGCTGCTGTTCTCGCTGGCTTTTACGGTGCAGCGTTCCATTGCTTCGGAACTGGCCTATTTGTTCATCAAGCCTGTCATGGCGTTAATGGGGGCGGACTGGTTCAACTACTCGGTTTATATTATTGTCGGCACGGTCATGGCGGGTTCGGGAATTTATATTCTGCGGCGCGGAAAAATCTGGCATCTGCTGCATACGCATAACATGCTGCATTCCGAAGGCGGTGCAGATCCCCAGGCGGCTCCCTGGTGGATGCCGCTGGTGCATGGGTTTATCGCCGGCTGGGGCACCGGGGCGTTTGCCATTCTGGTGTATACCGCCCTGGCTCCGCACATGCCCAACGCATACGTCGGATTTGTTCCGGGCATGTTCTTCGGTTTAGGCACCATGGTCATGCAGGTGATGGTCGGGGGGCTGTTTGGTCAATGGATGGCCAAACGAAAATTCAGCGAAAATGCCCGGGTCATGATTGCCCGGCTCATGTCAGGACGGGTCTTAACCTGGGGCGGTTTTGGATTTGCTCTGGTCGGGCTAATTGGCCTGATTTTCCCGGCGGTTGGCGATCTTCAGATTAATACCGGCATCAAAGTGCATAATTTGGCCCATTTGGGCGTAGGATTTTTCCTGGCGGTCGTCATGCTTTTTGGCGTGGCGGCGGTGGCGTTCTTCAAATCCATTCGTGATGTTACCGCCATGGGAACCCATGTGCCGCCGCCCGGCACGGATGCTGATCACGCGTCGTGTGCGCGTCATCACCATCAGGATGAATCAGAGGCAAAACAAACTTCCCAATAGTCCTTGTTGAATTTGCCGCTCTGGAGTAATCTATCAGGCGCTGAAATTGTGTTGTCGCAAGCAGCGACGTGCAAATCAGTCTGGACCGGTCAGGAAATGGTTGCCGCTGGCGCTAATATGACGGGTTTCCGGTTTTTCCAGCCATGCGCAACCACCCTGCGGGAGTATTTCCATGCGCACCGACGCTAAGGTCGCTCTGGTCGCGGTACTGATTATTGTCGTACTGGTCATCATTTACTTTGCATTCCACAATTCATCGAACAAGACAGCGGAGAATAACGCGTTGCCCAGTGCGCAGCCCGCGCTGGTGGAGTCGCCGAATCTTCCGGGTTCCAGCCCGGTGCCACCGGTTCTGACGCAGACAAGTCAAACCCAGCCAGGGCTGATTTCCCTGCCGGCTACAACCGCTACATCCATGCCCGCCACCATGCCCGGCATGACGGATCAAACCGCCGCATCCATGCCTGCTCCGGCGCTTGATCAAACCGCCACTACGTCACCTGCCGCCGATTCCAACGGACCGGTCGCTGCAACTGCCGATAATTCCAATGCGACTTTGCCACTCACTACATCTGCAGCAGGTGCCGGCAATTCCAACGATAGCTTCAGCAACACAAATTCTGCAGCCAACACTGGCTCCGGCACTACTGCGGGCAACACCAATACCAATGCCACGCTGTATATTCCCCCAGTCACCACGGGCAGTACCGGATCATCGTCGGGTACGACTTCGCATGTCCGTCGTCATCGCAGCCGGATGCTGAAGCTTTCGGGTCCGCACAGCGGCGTATACGTAGTTCGCAAGGGCGATACACTGGCTTCCATTTCCCGGCATATTTACGGCAATGAACGGATGATTCACGCGCTGGAACGGGCCAACCCGGGCTTGGATCCCCGTCGCATGCACATTGGACAAAAAATCCGTCTTCCGCATCACGGCCACGTGGCCTTATCTGCAAGACATCGCACCTCGCATCGGCGGCGCACCTATGCTTCTTCCGCCCGCGGTGGACGCACGTATGTGGTTCGTGCCGGCGAAGATTTATCCGGCATCGCCCGGAAGTTTTATCACAACCCTGCGATGTGGAAAAAAATCTACAAGGCCAACCGGCGCATCATTGGATCAAGTCCCAGCAGGCTTCGCGCCGGTGAACGAATCATAATTCCCGCAAGATAATCACGGCGATTAAAAGAATTCATATTCGTAGCGTTGCCCCGGTATTCCTAATTATCGGAAACAACGCCCCTTGGTTTGGGACACCGCGCGTTTACCGCGCCGCTCGGGTCTCGTGTCGCGCCTGTCCAACCCGAATGTGGATAACTTGTCTGTAAAAGATTATCGTGACAAAACACTCGATTCTGCGACAATGGAAAAACCTGCCATTGGACAACAGGCCTAGACCGGTTGTACTATATATGGCGTTGTTCGATGTTTGTTCGGATGTTATTTTGTGGTTTAAGGTGAAATCGCACGAAAACAGGATAGGGACTTTACGATGGAAATAAATCAGATTTATCAGCGCGACTGTATTGCAGGCCTGGCGGAAGTGCCGGAGGCAAGTGTTGATCTGGTTTTTGCGGATCCGCCGTTTAACATCGGGTACAAATATGATGTCTATGAGGACAAGCGGGCGGCTGAGGATTATCTGGCGTGGACCGCGCAATGGGGTGCCGGCGTGGTGCGGGCACTGAAACCCGACGGCACTTTCTGGCTGGCGATCGGCGATGATTTTGCCGCCGAATTAAAAATCCTTTTTCAGCGTGAGCTGGGCCTGACGTGCCGCAGTTGGGTGCTGTGGTATTACACCTTTGGCGTGCAGTGCAAAACCAAATTTGCCCGCAGCCACACGCACCTGTTTCATTTCGTAAAAAATCCGAAGAAGTTTACTTTCAATGTTCCGCCCATACGTGTGCCTTCCGCCCGCACGCTGGTATACGGTGACAGCCGCGGAAATCCCGATGGTCGGCTTCCGGATGACACCTGGATTTTACGCCCGCAGGATATTCCCGATAACTTCCAAGCCAATGAAGATATCTGGTATTTTCCGCGCGTGTGCGGCACGTTCGTCGAGCGCGCCGGCTGGCATGGCTGCCAGATGCCGGAACAATTGCTGGCACGCGTCATTCGCGCATCGTCAAATGAAGGCGAACTGGTGCTGGACCCTTTTGGCGGCAGCGGCTCAACCCTGGTGACGGCTAAAAAACTGGGGCGAAAATTTATCGGCTTTGAACTCTCACCGGAATATGCCACGCGCATTGCAGCTCGGCTGGATGCAACTAAAGTCGGCGAGCCGTTGCTGGGGTCGGATGCGCCTTTGAAATCCGCACCCTCCACCGCCAACGGAAAAATCCGCATCAACGGTAAACGGGTGAAAGCCAAAGCCGCTGCACAGCAACCCTCCCTCTTGATCCCACCCCTGCCGGCCACGGGCACGTAAAATAGCTGATTAGCACTACAATAGGTCGGTGAACTAATTCAGGAGAGTCTCCATGCAAACCGCCGATACTTACGTTCGTGCCCGCATCGACCGCGCCACCAAAAAGCGGGCCACGAAGGCACTTAAGGCGATGAGATTATCAACTTCCGACGCCATTCGTCTGCTGATGGTGCGCATCGCCGACGAACGCCGCCTGCCCTTCGAAGTAAGGGCGCCCAATACTACCACGCGTAAGGCCATTGCTGAATTGGAAAAAGGCAAGGGCAAAAAGTTTGCCGGCGTAGAGGATCTGATGGCGGACTTGCATGCGGACGATTGAACGATCGACCACGTTTAAGCGGTTGCCGGATGGTCGGATAGGGGGCTAATATTCCAGTCATGTATTCACGCAGTCGCAACCTTTACAGTTTTTTGATCATTGCTCTGGCGGTAAGTCTTGCCGGTTGTGCAAGCAGTGGCCAGTGGCCGGTGGGATTGAATTCTGCGGCGCGGCGGCGTTTGCGAGTGCTGCCTCCGGTGTCTGTGGCCTGGCCCGGCGGGCCGGCGGGCGGGCAGATTATTCAAACCAGACATTACCGTATCTACACCACCATTGACAATCCGCTGCAACAGCGGCTGATGGCGCGCGTGCTGGAGGCGGATTTTTCCCGGTTTATCCGTCTGGTGCCCGGTGCGAAGCCCAAGTTGCCCATGGTGGGGTATGTATTTCGCAACCGCAGCCAATGGTCGCACTACACGCGCCAGACGACTGGGACACAGGCCGCCATTTATCTTCGCATTAAGGCCGGGGGGTATGAGCGATCCGGTGTATTTGTCGCCTACCGTTCTAACGTCGCTGAGGTTTTATCAGTTATCGCGCATGAGGCATGGCACCAGTTCAGCTTCCTGGCCTTAAAAGATCATCTGCCCGCCTGGCTGGATGAAGGCCTGGCTACACAATGCGAAGCCATGCGGTGGCGCAACGGATATCCGATTTTTACCCCCTGGCTTAACGCGCCGCGCTGGGAAATGCTTCGCACGGCTATTCAGGGGCGGCAACTTTTGCCGCTGCGGGAATTTGCTCGCACGCAGGCGGGCAGCGTGGTCATGCACAATGGAGCTTATATCCGCGCCTATTATGCTCAAGTGTGGTCGTTTATGCTTTTTCTGGAACACAGCCCTTACCGCCCGAAACTCCTGGAGCTTTTAGCCATGGCAAAAAAGGGAAAATTAAACGCTCTTCTCGCCCACTGCGGGCTTACGAAAGCAGATACGCAGAATCTCACCCTGCGTTGGAATCGTGTTGCCGGGGAAATTTATCTGCATCATTTTTTCACCCGCCATCCCGGCTTGAAACAACGGTATGTGATTTTTATTGATCACCTGATAAAGTCCTGGCCGCCCGCGCTGCCGAGAGACGGTCATGTCACCGCCGCACGGAGCGCAACGCCATGATGCCTGCGTGGATTTTATTTATTTTTCTCGCGGGCACGATTCTGGCTATGGATCTTCTGATCCCGCAGACCCGTCCGGGTGCCAACGCCTTTAAGCGGGCGGCAATTTTGTGCCTGCTGCCGATGATGGTTGCTCTGGCCTTCGGCGTGTACCTGCACTTTGCTTACGTTCCCAAGGCTGCGGCACCAGGCGGCACGAGTCGTCAGGGGTTATTAACTTTCAGCACCGGTTACCTGCTGGAATTGGGCCTAAGCGCAGATAACGTGATGATGTTCATTCTCATGTTGCGAACCTTGAAAATCCCCGCAGCGGATCAGGGCCTGGTGATGTTCTGGGCGATTATCATGGCCATTTCAGCGCGCGTGGTACTGATCCTTACCGGTTTGGCGCTGGTAACGCGGTTCCATATTCTTTTTTATTTTATGGGGGGCTTTCTGCTGCTGGCCGGGGTGGCGATGTTTTTTCAACGGCATGACGAACGCGGCCTGGGAGATCGCCTGATCCGCGTGGCCGGCAAAGTGCTTCCCATCACCGGGACTTTCTCCGGGCGGCGGATGATTGTCAGGCTTAATGGCCGCCGCTGTATTACCCCGCTGCTGCTGGCCATAATTCTCGTGGGTCTGGTGGATGTGCTGTTCGCCTTTGATTCCATTCCGGCGGTTTTTGGCATCACCCGTGATCCGCTGATTGTCACCACCAGCAATGTATTTGCCGTGCTGGCGCTGCATCGGCTCTATTTTATCATGGCACCGCTGATGGACCGCCTGCGCTTTCTGGAAGCGGGGCTGGCGGTGATACTGCTGTTTATTGGCGGGAAAATGCTGTTGCCGCTATTGCGGCAATACGGTTGGAAGCTTCACATCAGCACAACCGCATCTCTGCTGACCGTTGCCGCCATCCTGACGCTCGCTGCCGGGGCGTCGATCGCCCTGCCGCAAAAAAAGAAATAGTATTTACATTTCGCCAACGTAACCCTCAACGCAAATTTACTTGATGCTCATACCAGCTTCACAATACGCCACTAAACTTCCCCTGCGTTCGCTTTCCAAAACGCATCACCCACCTCTCTTCCGCCTGAAGCCCCGGCTCCCCGCCGGCGGCTTCTTTTGCGCCGACGCCAGCGGTGCCTCGATAGGCCGGTTATTTGACATGGTGTGATGGCTGGGTTCTGATATATCAGGTTGGCGAATGACCCACGGCGCTGCATTATATTGTTACCGGCAACCTCGAACGCAGAGATTCGATGGAGTAGGCAAACATGCGGAGATTCCTTTTGAGATGGATTGTCCGTGGAATAGTGTTGCTGATTTCCTATGGCATTCCCTACTCTATTCCCGCCCTGAGCCTCTTCATGGGGATCCGGGGAATGGCCGAGCAGCAGTGGGTGCTATTGCGATATCAGCCGGCACCCTCGAAAATACTTGCCGCAGCGGCGCTGCCGGTTCCCACAAATGAGTCCCGATACCTTCCAATGGTCCGCTACAGCTACCGCGTAGGCGGGCACACATATTTTGGCCATTCACTCACGGTTGTGAACGCAGCCTTTGACGAGGCCACGCTGCGGAAGATTTTGAGCCAGTACCACGTTGGCGCTGCGTGCACTGCTTATTATGATCCCGGAAGCCCGGTGCTTTCAGTGCTTGATCGGCGTCCCAGGTTCAACCCATACGGATATTTTCTTCTGGGTCTGATATTTCTTATGATGATCAGGGGAATAATCGTGCTTTTGCGCAACGGCCGGCTAATTCGCGTCGCGCCCGATCCGGAACCAGCGGTAAGCCCCGATACGGTCGAAATTTCCCCGGCGGTCTCGCTTTCAGATCATTGGAGGGCATGGCGGTTCGCTGCCGTGGCCGCGACCGTCGGAGTGTTGGCGGTGGCGCATTTCTTCTGCCTCGCGCGGCCGCCCTATAGTTCGGATGCTGCCTTCGTGTCCGCGGTGTTCCTTTTGATTTGGCTCGCGGTTACCCCAATCGCTATACGGTGGTGGTGGCTCGGTCGCGTGTTCCGTGACGCTCGGCTGATCCTTGGCCATCTCCACGTCACTGCCGGAGTGCCCCAAAAGTGTCGGATTAAGCAGAACTGCGTACACCGGGCTGTCGTTGGTCCTGCGATGCTCTCGCTAATCTGCCGCCAGGATAGAGGTCGCAATAAGGCGGCCAAACAGACAATAATTCAGTTCCAGGAACTGGCGACAAGTTTTCGCGCTGCCGCGGGCGAAGAATTATCCTGGGATGCCGTCTTTGAGGTGCCACTGGAACCGGGAGTTGGGCCGTTGTCTGATTCCGTTGCGCCGATCTCCTCCAGCTACATGCTTCAATTTTCATTAAGCCTTGGCATTATGGGCACGCTAAAACAAACTTTTCCTGTGCAATTGCTCACCGAACCTGCACAAGTTGGTCCGCTCGGCCCGGAGCCTCGGCACGGATAAATTGGATATTACTTGTTTGATAAAAATCGCAGTTTTACGGCTCTACGCGCGGGCGTCTACTCAGCGATTTTCAGGCGGTCTTGCAGTTTGGTTTTCCAGTTTTCGGTGATGGCGGCATCGGTAATGATCAGATCAAGGTCTTCAACGGAACATACCCGGGCCAGGCCTTTGCGGCCAAATTTGCCGGCGTCGGCTAGAAGAATTTTTCTGGCGGCTTGTTTCAGGGCGAGTTTTTCAATTTGTACCATGGCCAGATTGGTATTAAAAATATCGGTTTCATAAATCCCCGCGACGGAAAAAATCATGACATCAGCATGAATTTCCGCTAACGCCTGCATGGTAATAGGCCCCACCAATACGCCCGATCGCGGATACATCGCGCCGCCCAGCACCAGCAGTTCCACCCCCTCGTCATTGGCAAAATGATTGGCCACCGTGAGGCTGTTGGTTACCACTTGCAGCGGCCGGACATCCAATTGCTGCACGGTGTAATCAATGGTTGAACCGCCGTCAAAATAGACCGTCATGCCCGGTTCAATCATCGCGGCGGC
>JAJZGH010000384.1 GCA_021798635.1 Planctomycetota bacterium
TCTTGGACGTGATTTCGTATACTCACTTGGCGAAGTTGGCAAACTGCTTTATCCTTCTGCTAATGCAAATAATTCATGCAGCGGAAACTTCCGACTCTTAAGTGAGGATGCCTATGCGATCAACGTCCAGACGCGCCCTTCATACCGGTGTGGTGCCGATAGCATTTCTTGTTGCGGCACTGATTCTCTCGTGTAGCACCTTGGCAACGGCTGCTTCCGCGGCACCCGGTACGCTGGCGCAACAGTTTCAGTCGCCGCCGGCGGGGCGCCGGTTGTACGTGTGGTGGCATTGGATGGGCCTTACCATCAGTCGGTATGGTATTAAGCGCGATCTTACCGCCATGAAAGCCGCCGGCGTGGCGGGGGCAACGATTTGTCCGATCGGCTCGCAGGCGGGTGTCGCGCCGGATATCACCAACAGCGGTACGCCCAAGCCTGTAAAATATTGGAGCCCGCGCTTCTGGCACATGGTTCAATATGCCGTGCATACCGCCCAGCGACTGGGGTTGAAACTCGGAATGGAAAACTGCCCGGGTTGGGATGCCAGTGGCGGCCCATGGATCACGCCCTCGCTATCCATGAAAATGGTGGTATGGAATGTCACGGCCGTCAAAGGGCCTGGTATGGTGCGTGTGCAACTCAAGCCGCCCCCGACGCGACTGGGTTTTTACCGCGCCATTGAAGTACTGGCTCTGCCGGACACCGGCGTGGTGCAACCCGGAGAAATCAAAAATATTTCCTCCGATATGAAATCCGACGGACGGCTTGTGTGGCGGGCACCGGCGGGGCGCTGGCGCATCTACCGCATCGGCTACACTTCCACCGCCATGACCGACCACCCCGTGCCGGACAGCCTTGTAGGCCCGCACGGGACTGTGCATTCACTGGAGGCCGACAAGCTTAGTGCCAAGGCCGCAACTTTCCATATTGAACATGTGATACGCGCCTTGCGGAAGCACCTTGGCCCGGCGGTGGGGCATACTTTTGATCATCTTCTTTTTGACAGTTATGAAGCCGGCGGCCAGAACTGGACGAAACACTTTCGCCGCGACTTTATAAAAATGCGTCATTACGATCCACTGCCGTGGCTGCCGGTATTAAGCGGAGCTGTTATTGGCAGCCCGGAGCTTTCGCAGCGATTCCGTTACGACATGGCGCGAACGGTTTCACAACTGTTTGTCAAAAATGACTTTGACGTGTACCGCAAACTTATTGATGCCGCGGGCATGAAAATGTGTCTCGAGCCGTATACCGGCCCCTTTAATACTATCGCTGCGGCGGCATCATGTGATGTAACCATGGGCGAATTCTGGAACGCCAGCCGCAGCGGCATTGCCGGGAATGTGGCCGGTGCGGCCCGGGCGGATGGCCGCACGCTGGTGGGAGCGGAAACACTCACTGGCGGTCCAGCGTCCAGCCGCATGACTGAAACACCCGCATTTTTGAAGCCCGCCCTCGATGGTGGCTTTCTTAGCGGTGTGAATCAGTGTTATCTGCACGATTGGACGCTCCAGGCTCTGAACAAAAAGTACAAGCCCGGTATCCTCATGGGATGGTGGGGGACGCATTTTGGTGAAAACCAGACCTGGTTCAAGCCTGGCATAGATTTTTTCACCTATATCAACCGTTGCCAGACTTTGTTGCAGCAGGGTTCCCAGGTGTGCGATATCTGCACGCTTAATAGCGATCCCCACGGACTTTCAGAAGATGCGTTAAGCCTGTCCCTGTTTGAACAGGCGACGGTGCATAACGGCAAAATCACACTTCCGGATGGCCGAGCTTATGCGGTATTGCTGTTGCCGAATTCTTCGCAAATGCTGCCGGGCGTCGCGCAGAAACTCCGGCAGCTTGTCGCGGCAGGGGCCACGGTTGACGGCCCGCGGCCAACTGAGTCGCCCAGTCTTACTGATTACCCGAAATGCGACCGCGTTGTCGCGGAAATCGGTCGCGCGGTATGGGGCGATTGCGACGGCATTCATGTCACAGAGCACCGCTTCGGCAAGGGGCAGGTTGTATGGAATCGGCCATTGCCGCACGTGCTTGCCGCAATGGGAATTCAGCCCGATTTTTCCGTACTCGCCGCCAATAAAGGTCCGCTAGTTATTCAGTCCGCTATTTACGCGGCTCCCGGCGCGGGGCGACAGGTAAACGTTACCTCGGTGCTGCGAAACAGGTTGCGGCAAAATGGCGGAACGCTTGCCATGCGCGTTGATAATCAGGCGTTTGGAGGTGATCCGGCATTTGGGCATGTCAAATATCTTACTATGAAATATACGCTCGGTGGAAAGCCTGCCACTGCACACATCCAAGAAAACAGCATGTTGGCAATTCCGTTTTTGCCTCTGACGGCCATTCATCGGCATTCGCGGGCGATGGACATTTATTTTGTTGTGAATCGATCCAACCAGGCGGTCCATGCGGTGGCGTCGTTCCGGATTTCCGGGAAGGTCCCGGAATTGTGGCAACCGGAAACCGGAAAACGCTTGACTGATGGTGAATTCAGTGACACGCACGGACGCACAAACGTGCCGCTGAATCTGGGGCCGCAGGCGTCAATATTTGTGGTCTTTCGGCATTCTTCGGCGGATGTGGATCCTGTGGTATCTGTCCGGCGCGATAATCGGCCGACGGATAGGACCACCATTCAAATCGACCGCGCGGGCCGCATGGATATGCAGACGGCAAAGCCGGGAAGCTATGAACTGCAATTCGCTTCAGGGCACAAACAGGTGGTGAAGGTATTGCCGTTGCCGGTGCCAGAAGCGATCACGGGGCCGTGGAACGTCAGCTTTACTCCCGGCTGGGGTGCACCGGGGCACGTGGTGTTACAGAACTTAACGTCGTGGACCGCATCGAAGAATTCCGGCATCAAGTATTTTTCCGGGACAGGCGTGTATACACAAACGGTGTCGGTCCCGGCGGGTTTTATCGGCTCGGAAAAACGGGTGATTTTACATTTGGGATCACTTCATAGTCTGGCTCAGGTTTGGGTGAATGGGCATAATCTCGGGGTGCTGTGGCACGCGCCATTTAAGGTGGATGTTACGTCGGCAATCCGCGCCGGGCATAACCGCATTCGCATTGCGGTTAGCAATACCTGGGCCAATCGCCTCA
>JAJZGH010000126.1 GCA_021798635.1 Planctomycetota bacterium
GGATCAGCGGGCTTCGCGGTTTTTACCGGCACCAGCTTCAACGGCGGAATTTTCAGCGGCACATCCGTCACACCGCCGGGGATGGGCGGTACGGTGAAGGTGCCTGCCACCCGGGCTACCACACCAGAATAAACGCCCGTCGCGCGGGGATGGCGTATGTGGACGGCGCTAAGGTAGATGCGATACGTTCCCGGCAACACATTATGAATGGCAAACGTATGATCCGGCCTGACGATGAAACCATAGCTTTGGGCGTGCGATTGCCACCACTTCTGGTTTGCCACCAGCAAGGCTCTTCCCTTAGGTGTCGCCGCAAAGGCTTTGAACCACGCCAGTTGCCGAGCCGGAGTTCCGTGTTTGACATTGGCAGGCATCGGCACAGGGCGCATCTTGGTCATCACGTCGCCGATCTGGAAATACCAGTTGCGTCGGCGGGCCAGGAATTTCGGAATATCTATTTGACCTTCGACCGTACGGCCTACGCGACCCACGATAATATGGTTCACATTACCCGGCTTTACCACCAGCGGCTGGGAGAATTCCTCGCTGCCCATGGCGGACGGCCCACCCGCCGGCTCTTGCGAGATCGCCATCGCAATGGACCCGGTCCCGGCAGGAATCCGGGGAACAGTAAATCGGCCCTGAGCGTCCGTTTTCACCGCGATTTGCCATTGAATACCGGGCGGAGCAACATTTGGTCCCACGTGCATGCTGATGTTTGCCTGTATGTTTCGATGGGGTGCGGGCTTGGTACCAAAAAGCAATTTGCCGCGGATGCTCGCCCACTTCTTGAGTTTCACTGTCGATAACCCATGTAGCGCCTTGCGCGTCAGCACCGTATAACCCATGTGGTCGTAAATCGCCAGCAGATACGGACCCTGTTGCGGCGTGAAGTGGACATGCCCGTGCGCGCCGACGTGGCTTTGAAAATCGCCCTGCAGCATAGACCACGTGCCAAAGCCGATGAAAGCCACCTTACGTGCAGGTACCAGCACCGCCGTGGCACCTGCGGCGGGAGAGCCATCCGGATTCAGCACTGTAGTGGAAATACCATGCGCGGGCGTCAAAGCAAACTTCAGCGATATACTGTGTTTGTTGTTGTGAAACAGCCTGGAATCCGTGGGAAGATAGCCGTTGGCTACTATCCGAAGCGCGTAGCCAGCCCGCTGATTCGGCAGCGTGTAAATAAAACGGCCATTGCCGGCGACCGTTTTGGGATTCATTTGATCCCAGCTTATGTGCTGCGGAGCGGGCGGACTATTTGCTGCGGGGGCGAAAATGCAGCCACGGATAATCGTGAAGCGCTTGATCGGCTGTCCGGTCTTGGCGTTCACTACCGTACCATGAACGGTTACCGGTCGTCGCAGAGTAATAACATTGGGCTTTCCGGACTGAACGTGAACATCCATGGTGAACGGGTAGCCCCGCTCGTTAACATTCACGCCTATTTTGCCCGCCGGTGCGCCCCGCCAGACAAATCGTCCTTGGGTGTCCGTTCGCATATTATGCTTCAAGGTCCTGAACCCGCGCCACGTATCGACGTAGACATTGACGTCGGCAAGGGGAACGCCTTTTCTATTTACCACACGGCCCATGAGTTCATGCGGGGAAGTCAGGCTTATCGAAATAGTCCGGGGCTTATTGCGCATGGTGAATTCGGCAAGCGCGGCGCCAAAATGTTTCGCAGTCGCGGTCAGAATGACATTGTGCCCCGGCGTGGCGGCGAAGGAGAACCGTCCCTTGGAATCAGTGGTCATTGGCGACGGTATATTTTCGCCGAATCGCCACGGGGCGACAAGAACTCTGACCCCAGCCATTGGTTTCCCATCAGGGCCGCGCACCATACCATGCACCATAACGCCCGGCTTCAGGGCGAACGTCGCGCTTCCGCTGCGGAGCGGTGCCAGATTCTGAAATGTCTGCAAATGCAGCAGTTGCGAACCCCATACGTATTTGTAGTCCCATACCGCCACTGTAATGTTTTTGCAGCCCGTTGCCGGGACACCATCGTAGCGCCAAACACCAGCCGAATTCGTGAGAACAGTGATTGGGGACCAGTCAATCAAGGTGTGGGGTGATTTCTGTCGCGCCATTATCATCAGCCTGACATGGGCGCGTGGAACTGGCTTTCCCGCCTTGTCCACCACGTGGCCGGAAATGGCTATTCCGCGTGTCGCCGAAACGGCGTACCGGCGCGGTATTGTTTGCGGTTTTCCGTGATGCGGCATCCACATCAGCATCAGGTGGATGCGATTTCTCGGCAGGATCTGGACAAGAAACATGCTGTGTTGATTACGTGGCACCGGCAACGTCACCATTCCCGCCGCATCGGTGTATTGTGTCGTGGCAGCCTGGTCGTGGATAATGGCGTGAACTTTTACCCCCGCCAGCGGTTTGCCGGTTTGTTTGTCGGTAACAGTCAACGTCATGGTTTTTCGCGGTGCCGGAGCCGGTGCCGCGGCTGGTTTATTGTTGGGAGGCGAGGGTGGCAATGGAGGACTGGCTTGCAGGTGCAGTGCGGCACAGGATGCGACGACCAGTGCACCGCCGATCAGCATTCCTACCGCTAGCCTCGGTCCTATGGGGCGGCGGTTTTTGCGATCATCTAAAATTGCCGCGATGCGGCCTTTCAGTTCCGAAGGCCGGGCCATGGCCAAGGTTGCGGGAAGCGGCGGTGATAGCGCGGCGGAATGCAAACTGCGAGCGATGGTTAATAAATTTTCCGCATAGTCTGTCGGTGCTGTTGCGCAACGCAGCACTGCGTCGTCGCAGGCCCGTTCACATTCGCTGCGCAAACGCCGCCAGCCCCACCATACCAACGGATCCGGCCAATGCAGTATGCAGGCAATCAGGCCGCAGAAGAGACTGGCACAATCCCATCGTGCCACATGAGCCAGCTCATGGAGCAAAACGGTCCGCAATTTTTCACGTGGCCACGATTCTGCCGCGGTGGGCAGTAGCACACACGGGCGAAAAACCCCGTGTGCCAACGGAATACGCAGGTTTTCATCCAGCGCAATGCGGGTTGGGCGGCGCAACTTAAGCTCCCGGTAAATTTCCCCCGCGAGCTGCGCAATAGGGCCAGTCGAAATTGTTCGCGCCCGCGCCAGTCGCCGAGCCACGCTCAAATGGCCGATTAACCCGGCCAAACCAATAGCGACCACGCCAATCCCCCAAATCGCCAAAAGCAGCATTGGCCAGCGATTGGCCATTCGGTGCAATGCTATCGCGGCCAACCAGCCTGTCTTGGCGGTTGCGGCAGCAGGCGTAGTGTCGCGGTGCGGGGCGACAATCGCCGGCGTCGCCGGTGCAGCCGCCATGTTGGGCGCTGTGTGGAGTCGCGGCATGGCATGGCGATCAGCGGTTACGCCAACCGTTCCAACGGGAAGCGGACGAACGGCAGTGGCATGGACCGACAAGCTATGTCGACGCATCTCCGACAACGATGCAGGGCCAACCGCGGTCACCCCCGGCAGAATCGGAAGCCGGAGCGTGGGCACCACTGCCGAGAGTATGGGCAGCACCAGCACACCGGACAGGGCAGTCGCCCATACCAGGTGCCGCGCCGCAGCCGAGGTTTTGCGCATAGCGGTAGTGATCAATCCGGCGGCGAACATCATTACAGCGCCCTTGATGAGAACATCACCAAGAATAGCAAGTAGTTCCAATGACAATGAAGTTCCCGGAAAATCATTTGCGATCATGGCGTTTTCTCCTGGCACGAGCCTGGGCGATCATGTCCGACATTTCATCGAGTTGTTCATCTGACAAGGTGGCATCTGAATCAGCCAGCAGCGCCGCGACGGTTTTGGAGGCCGAGCTGTCAAAAAAAGTTTCAACGAGGCGTCGCAATGCCGACTTGCCGGCTTCGGTACGCGCCTGTTGCGGCATGTAAATGAATTTCCCATCTTCGCAGCGATGCTGCACGTGTCCCTTTTCCTCCAGAATGCGCAGCAAAGCCCGCACCGCGGAGTAGCCAGGCGCGTCGGGAAGTGCCGCTCGGACCTGCGCTACCGTAGCCTGGCCACGGGCATAAATGACATCCATAATCTGCCGTTCGCGGCGACTTAAATGCGTGGTCGTGTGAGGCTTCATAGCACCCCCGGCATTGCAGAAAACATAACTATGCTAAAATTTTAGCACGGTAGACGGACGGTGTCAAGCCGTATCGCGCCATTGGTGCTGTGGGGCGTGGACATTCTTGCGGGGGTGTCGCAATAACGCTTGATCGCACCGTCTGGTCCAGCGGCAGCGGGGTGCGATCAAGGTGCGTTCCACCACCGGCAAAGCCGGCGGCTATGTGAAGTTCATCCGCACGGCCCTGTGACCCGGAAATATTGCCACGCGGCCGTTTACCGGTTGTATCCCCTGAACTCTTGCATTGGCGGGAGATCGCGTCTATGTTCACGGGTTGTTAAGGGGATGTTACGGGACAGATTTATGGCGGTTGAGTTTGTGATCGGTCGTGCGGGAACGGGCAAGACGCGATTTTGCGTTGATGCACTTTCCGCCGCGTCGCAAGCTGATCCGCTGGGGCCGCTGTTGCTGTGGGTTGTGCCGGAGCAGGGGACATTCATGTCCGAGCAACGGCTCGTTGCCAGTGCATCGCTGGCGGGAAGTTTTCGTATTCGGGTGGTGGGATTTCGGCGACTGTGCCGATTTCTTGCCGAAGAGCTGCATCTGCCGCTGGGACCCGAACTATCACCGATAGGCCGGCAATTGCTGTTGGCACGGGCCGTACAGGGATGTCGGGAGAATCTGATCGCATATCGTCAGGTAGCGCATTTGCCGGGATTTCTGGCAACTCTGGATCGCACGCTTAGAGAAATCATGCAAGCCGGGAAAAGCGCCCAGGACTTGCGTGCAGCCGCAGAGCAAATGCGGTCGGCTACTGCGCAACGCGGCGATAATGTAGGGGCCGGGGTATTGGCCGATAAACTTCACGATTTAGCATTGTTGCTGGAAAGCTGGGACAACGTCAGGCCCATTAACGCTATTGACGGGGAAATGCTGCCGGGGATTATTGAAAATGCTCTGGTGGATGACAGTAGACTTAAACATATAAGCATATATGTTGATGCTTTTAGCTCCATGAGCGTCATGGAAATTCGGCTTTTAGCTCTCCTGGCCAAATCCGTGCAACATATATTCATTACGCTGCTGGGTGATCCGGCCAGCCCGGTGTTTACCGATCCGTCGGCGGTGCCGGCACCTTTGGGCATTTTCCGCCGAACTGAGCGACTGTATCAGAGGCTCATGCGGCAATTTGAAAGAACCGGCGTAGCCGTGAACAAACCTGTATTTCTGCACACGCCCCACCGCCTTGCCCGCGCGGGCGGCCTGCTTCATTTGGAATCACAACTATTTACCAGCCGTCCGCACCGAACCCCATCCGTTCCTTCACGCGACGCCGTAACGCTGCTTTCCTGTACGTCACCAGAAGAGGAAGTGCTTTGCGCGGGGCGAAAAATCCGCCTCATGGTGGCAGGTGGAATGCGATATCGGGAGATCGGGGTAATCGTCAGCGATTTAGCTTTGTATGAGAAGTTGATCAATACCGTCTTCCCCAGTTTGCATATTCCCTTTTTTCTGGATGAACGCCAGGGTCTGAAATTTCATCCGCTGATGGAATTGTTACAGGCTCTCATGGCTCTGGTTCGCAATAATTTTGCCCGAGCGGATTTATTATCTCTGGTTAAAACATCTCTGACCGGTATCACCGCTTCCGATGCTTACAATCTCGAGAATTATTTGCTGGCGCACGGCATTGAGCGCGATACGCTGAAATCCGATTGGACATGGGAAGAATTGCCGACTGATAACGAATATGGCCAGCCCACGACGATGGAAGCGGAAATTCTAGGTTCGGTCAATGCCGCACGAAGCCAATTGCATCAGGCCCTGGGGCCATGGATCGCTCTTCATTCCGCGGTCCAGCAATTAAGACCTGCGGCGCACTATGCCCAGGCGCTTATCACATTACTTGAATCCATGCGGGTTGGGGCGGTGATGGAACACTGGATTGAGCAGGCAACAGTCCAGGGCGCTGTTGAACAGGCGCAAATCCATCAGCAAGTCTGGTCGCAGTGCAGGGAGATGCTCTATGAAATGACGCAGGTAACAGTGGAGCATACGCAAACGTCAGCGGAATTTTTCGAATTATTGCAAACCGTATTGGAAAATTTAACCTTGGGACTGATACCCCCGGCGGTGGACCAAGTCCTGATAAGTTCCGCGCAGCGCTCTCGTCATCCGGAATTAAAAGCGGTGTTGATCATGGGTGCCCTCGAAACCCTGATGCCTAAAGCAACCGCGGAAGATGGCATGATTAACGACACCGATCGACAACGCCTTGAGCCTATATTCGGTGATACCCTGAATGGCGATACCTCGCAGGAATTTGTAGAAGCGGCGTTCTTTGATTACGTCGCCATGACACGTCCCTCCGAACAATTATTGATCAGCTACCCCGCCGCCGACGCCCAGGGACGGAAGACGGCCCCCAGCGTGTATATCGCGCGTGTGCGGGATCTGTTTACGGATGTCCAAGTTCAACACATTGAATCCACAGACATACATTGGCCGGATTTTTCCGCGCTGGACGAATTGATCCGCTGGATTTTGCTGGCCATGGAGGATGTCCGTTCGGGCCGACCTGAGGCAGCCAATGTGCTTTCCGTCCAGGCGGCGCAACAGTGGCTCAACGCACAGACGGACCCGGCGATTGTTCAACGCTGGCAACTTGCACTGGATTCGAAGAAACGCCGGCTTATCGAGCCTCTGCCACAAAACCTGGGCCGATTCGCATTACGGGCGCCCGTATTAAGCGTCAGTGAACTGGAAACTTATGCCGCATGCCCGCTGCAGCATTTCTACAGGTATACGCTGCGATTGCAGCAGCGCCCCGAATGGCAGGTCGATGCGCGCACTCTGGGCTTGATGTACCATCATGCCCTGGATCTGTTTTACCGTGCCGTCATCAAGGGCACGCTGGTTTGGCCGGACTGCTCGCGCGAAGATTTTGAGAGAACTCTGACGCAGGCCATTGCTGCCAGTACGGAGAATCTCTCCGCTCTTGCCATCGCCGATGCTTTGGAACTCAAGGCCATTGCCAAGCCTCTGCATCGTCAACTGGCGGTCATCCTGGAGGCGCAACGCCGCGCCGCACAGGGCAATAACTTTCGCCCCGTGGCCACAGAATTGCGGTTTGGTACTTTTTCCAACTCCGAGTCGGGCGCACCGGTTCTCCCAGCGGTCAATTTAGATGGTGCTGACACGGCGCTGGAACTGCGCGGCAAAATTGACCGTCTCGATCTTGACCCGGCGGGAAACGCCCTGCTGGTTGATTACAAATCCGGAGCGAAGAAATTCAATCTGGGGAAGTTTGTCCATGGCCTGGATTTACAGTTGGTGGCGTATCTGCTGGCCATACGTAATGCGGTTATCCTGAGTGCTGGGCCGCTGCATCCGATCGGCGCGTTTTATTATCCTTTGCGGCCCTCAGAAATCTCCGTTGAACCCGCCCCCGACGAACAGCCACTGAATGCCAATGATCCGGCCTATTATAAAACCTGCAAACCGGATGGCCCATTTGATAATGAGGCCATTACGGCGCTGGATTCTCGGGTGGAAGCCGGAAATTCCAGCGACTGGTTTAAGATTGCTCTCAAAAAAGACGGTGAACCTCACGCCAGTCGAAACGGAGGACTGGCTGATCCAGTATTTTCCGCCATGCTGGAATTTGGTTTAATCACAATGCGCTCAATTGCTCAAGGCATGCAGGAGGGAAATATCGCCCCGTCGCCTTACAAGATAGGAAAGTTAACCCCCTGTTCCACCTGTGAATTTAAAAGCATTTGTCCATTCCACCGGCAAGGCGGTCCCTACCGCAATCTTGATACCACCCGGGAATATGCCAATACCAAACTTGCTGCCGTGGCCCAAACTCTGAGCATGGAGTCCCAATGAACGATCCTGTTCATGCGACGAATCAAAAGGCGGCTCTTTCACTAACCGCCGCGCAGCAAGGCGCCATCGCCCATCGCCGGGGAGAAATGGTGGTTCTGGCGGGCGCAGGCTCCGGGAAAACGGCAACTTTGGCCCGGCGTTGTGCGCAGCTCGTAACATCTACGCCGGACGGCTGCGATGTACGTGAACTTCTCGTGCTGACATTCACCCGCGAAGCAGCCGATGAAATGCGTAGCCGCATCGCCCTTGTCCTGCGGGACGCTGCCGACAGCCAGACGGACTCTGAACTATTCCAACACCTGCATCAGCAGGCGGTCTCGGTGGATACCGCACAAATCAACACGTTTCACGGCTTCTGTAACTGGGCGGCAAAAACCTGGTTTATGTTCTGCCGGGTTGATCCAGGATTTACCTTGCTTAATGAGCATGAGTCCGCCATGCTTCAAACCGATGCCCTGCACGAGACCGCGCGGCAGTTCATGGCGGAGACCCACCCCCAGCATTCCGATTTTGTTGAAATATTTGATCTTTACGCAGGCGCGTCACCGGCTAAACTGGAAATGCTGGTCATGCCAGTTTTGCGTGTAATGCAGACCGTCGTAGATCCCGACGACTGGTGCGCGAAAGCCGCCGGCAGCGGAGATGCGGAGATCCAAGCGGTTCTCACCACTTTTATCCAACAAAAGGCGCATCGCCTGGAAGAACTGGCCCTCATGCTGGCGGCCAGCGCAGATGAAGCGCAATTGCTTCAGGCCGACGCCAAGAAATTAATGTACTGCGGACTTATTGAGGCAAGCGTGGCTGCTAAACAGGCGGCCGAAACATTAACTACCGCGGGTCCCGCCGAATGGACCCGGGCACGTGATTATTTGGCAAGCATAAAGTTTGCTGCACAGATTCGCCTGCGCGACAGCAAAGACACGGTACAAACAGAGCACTTCAGGGACGGGACGTACAAGCCACTAAAAGACTCTTTCATCCAATTATGCGACGAATTTACCGGATCGGACATCGCGCACCTGCAATCGCTTGAAACGATCGGCCGCCGTCGTATTGGGGCATTTCTGGCGTTTGCCCAGGCTGCGCAACGACAGTATCAGCAGGTGAAAAAATGGCGACGCCAGTTGGATTATTCGGATCTGGAGCGCACACTTATCGCCGGCCTTTCCGAACCAGGCAACCCGCTGCAAAGCCTCCTGCATCAGCGATTTCGTCATATTCTGGTAGATGAATATCAGGATATCAACCCCGTGCAGCAGCGGCTCATTGAACTGCTCTACCGTGGCGATAATGGCACGAACGGATTAAAGCCCGGTTCTTTATTTGGTGTAGGGGATGTGCTGCAAAGCATTTATGGGTTCCGTGGCAGTGAGCCGCAGATACTTTATGATATGGCCGCAAATCTAAGAACGGCGGGACAAGCCAACAAAATCATTACCATGCGGGAAAATTACCGCACCCTGCCGCCTTTGGTGGATGCCTTGAATGCCATCATTGCACCTATGCTAAAGATGGTGCAGCGCGATTCGTCGGCCTCAGCGATCAATATGGCGGAACTCGCCGAACTGCATCATGGCCGGTCGCCGGCAGCATCAGGCTGCTTTCCAGGAATTCCTGTGGAACTGCACGTCTTAACGACGACATCACGCGAAGATTCCCACACCAACGCCGAGGCCGGTGAAGGCGGCAGCGAAGCTGATACGAATGACGGTGATCCATTCAACGAAATGCAGGCGGATGAACTGGAAGCCACGCGAATCGGGCAACTCATTACCGAGCTGCTACAAAGTTCGCGCAAGGTCGGCACGGAATTACGGCCGCTGGAGTTAAAAGATATCGCCATCCTTTTACGCGCGCCAAGCCAACGGGCACCGCATTATGTGCGAACGCTGGGCGCTATGGGCATTTTAGCGAACGCCGCCCTGACGACCGGCTTTTTTGAATCCAGTGAAGTGCTGGAGGTACTGGATATTTTGCGGGTGCTGGATAATCCAAAACAGGATATCGCCTTGGCGAGCGTGTTAATCGGGCCGATTGGCGGATGTACCGCGGCTGATCTGGCCTATGTCCGCAAGAATGTAACCGGCCACGTCCCCTTTCATCAGGCCGTAATCGACTTCGGCCAGACAAACCATACCGACGCCGCGGCCTCCGCACTGGCCAGGAAAATAACGCACACCATGACCAGGCTGGAACAGTGGCGGTCAGCCATACGCGCTGAAACACTGGTCAACGCCTTATCTCGAATCATGCAGGAAGCGGGTTTGCTCAATCAGGCCGCCGCCATGGTCGGCGGTCGCCAGCGCCTGGCTAATTTACGCCTGCTGCAACAACGGGCCATGGAGTTTTCAGGCTTTGAATTACAGAGCCTGTCCCGCTTCGTCAACTTTTTTGAGCGTTTGCGTGAAGAGCGCGACTTGGGTGAAGCCGCACCGCCTGCGGGCAATGCGGTGCGAATCATGTCCATCCATGGCAGTAAGGGGCTGGAATTCCCGGTGGTTTTTGTGGCGGGTCTGGGAACGGCATTTAATAAGCGTGATCTTCAACAACAACTGCTGGTAGACCGGGACAAAGGCATCGGGATTAAGGTCTTGGATGCCAATGGAATCTTGGTGCAGGATTCGCCGGGCCGCAGGGTGCTGGCCGAAGAAAAATTAGGAAAACTCCTTCAGGAAGAAGCACGCCTGCTTTACGTAGCCATGACTCGTGCCCGAGACCAACTGATTCTCATCGGGAGAATGGCGGAATCCACCATGAAAACATGGTCGCAAATTCGTTTGCCCGGGGCAGAGAACCAGAAAGAACGGACCCCGGCATTAAAGCCCCCCGCTTGCCCGCTAGGGTGGCTGGGGCCTATTTTCAGTCAATACTCAAACTCGCAGACTTCCGATGCGGCCGGCCCGCTGCTGATACTGCATGTAATACCCGAAAGCTCACTGAATTCGGCAGAAAATAATCGCACCGACAGTCTTGCACCCACGGTTCCTGCGGGAGATGTTACCGATGCGAGCGTGACTCACGCGCAAGCAGGGAACCCTCAGGCCCAGGCCTTACACGCTGTGTTCAATCGTATCACACAGCCCTACGCCTATGAGGGGCTAACGCGCATGGCCGCTGTTGCCAGCGTAAGTCGACTTAAAGCCATGCGTAACAGCGACATAGACTCGCCCGCCTTTATCCTCGACGCGCCGCCCAGTGCGCATTTGGAATTAACTGCGGATAACTCGGGTATACAGCGCGGGCTGATTATGCATCGTGTCGTGCAGCGCCTGGATTTTCAGCGCACCACGGAAGACACATTAGGCCTCGCGTTAGCGGATCTGGTAACGCAGGGCCATTTAACTCAAGAGGAATTAGCGTTGGTTGATCAGCCCGGGCTGCTCTGGCTTTTCAGCACCGCACTGGGAAAACGCATGCGTCAGGCTGCGAAACAATCATCCCGCAATCACCAGTTGCTGCGGGAATTAAATTTTCTCTGGTCCGTGCCCGCGACACAGGCGGCCGGCCTGAACCCGGCCGCACTGACCGGTTCAGGTGTTAAGCCAATCGCCGGACCCGGCGCTGCACAATCGCCTACCGGAGGTCTTGACATCATGCTGATCCGCGGCACCATTGACGCCTTATTAATTGAACCCGATGCGCTGGAAATCATCGACTACAAAACCGATGCCGCCGTCTTTATCCCCTCTCGTCTGTCCGCCTATCAGCAACAAGTGCTGTATTACGCCTCCGCCGCCGCCGAAATCCTCAAACAACCCGTCCACCGAACCTCCCTGGTATTTTTTTCCACGAGACAAATCGTCTCTACGGGCCTGTCGCAGTGATGGCCCTCTTGCGACGGCGCCATTTCCGGCAGCCGTTAAGCAGATGCCGCAATGGCGTATAATAACCAAACGGAAGGCTATCGGCACCGACGTGGACGCGCCTGTGGTCAGGCCGGACTACCTCATGCACTCCAAAGAGCCAGTTTGCCCATAGTGGTTGCTTTTTGTTTCCGCGCAGCGTTTGTCTTGCGCCGACTTGACTCGCCAAAAAGGCTGTCATAGGTCGCTTGCGTGCCGAGTTCATTTGCTAAAAGCCGAAGATTCAGCCGGCCCAGAAGATCAACGGTAATAGGTCGTTTGGAATCCCAAAAGACATAGGAGCTGAAAAACTCCCGTGCGATGTCGGAATTCAAAAGAGCGGCCAGGTAGTCTGCGGCATGTTGTGTCGGACATGGCAGAAAGTAGCAGGTGTCATCGAGAACAAACGGTTTCCCATCGACTGAGCCTATATTGACGAAATTAAGTTTCTTGTAGAAACCGGAAATAGCGACCTTCCACGGGCTGAAGGAATAATCGCCCACGCCAAAAATAGAAAACATGGGTTTGCCGCGATAGATGGAACTTTTTCGCTGTTTGAATAAATCCGCGTGTGCTTGCAGATAATCCCAGGTCAGGGGAGCAGAGTGTTCGATGATGGAGGTGTCACCCCCGGCCCGCCTTTGCGGTACAAGCATCCAGCGCTCGGAAAATTTCGCGATGCCACCGGCGATTTCAGAGCTTTTGAGCATCGGAAACATGTACGTACCTTCCAAGCTTACCAGTTCAGCAAGCCCGTTGCGATACTGATCACCGTTCCGATGTAATTCCATGACCTTGGAGCAGTCGTGCTTGATACCAGATCGCCACGAGGGAGATTCGTCGCCCTCGAGATGGCGCAAGGCGATGCATATCGAGGTCCGCGATAAGCGTGCCGTCCTGGTAGGCAAGCGTGCTGCTTGGCCCGTGCACGGTGAGGCCCGGGTAAACCGTCGCCGTCTGATTCGTCGTCTGAGAACCAAACTGGATCACCAGCAGGGACGCCTGCACTGCCGCGTTGAAGTGGCAATCAGCGTCGATTTTATAAATGGCGGCGTGTTTGACACCCAAATCCAGGCTCCAACAGTGGGCAAGAATCTTACGCGCAACGGCGGTTTTACAAAGCATGGCCAGAATGCCGGCACCCTGGTGAAGTTTATCGACAATTCGAATCATCATAGATTCTGAAATATCAAAGTTAGCCCTGCCTGTTATGGCATCCCAGCCGGTGCGATTTTGAAAATTACTTTTCACCGGTAGATTCTTACCACCGAAGGTTCCCAGTTGTGTATTGGTCACCCAGGGCAGATTACCCAGCACGAGCAGGGGTTGTGGAAGGGTATTGAACAAATTGGCCAGATCGGCCTGAAAAAAATCGCCCTCAATCAGGAGAACCATTTGGCTATCTTTTCTTTGCCCAAGAGCTTCTCCGGCCTGCGCGACATGGCGAATGTTGATATCCATACCCAATGCGCGGGTAACACTGGGGAAGTAATCCAGCCCCGCAAACAGCAAATTCCCTCGACCGCAGGTCGGCTCAAATAATGACGCTGGTTGGATCCCTTGCTCGGCGAGCAATCCACACACCGTGCGGCTTAACTCAACTGGCGTTTGAAAGTCGCCGAATTCAACTACTTCTCTGGTTTTCACGACCACACACGCACTAGCGAAGTTTTCTTATGCCCTCTACCTGTCCGGCTTTTTCTATTATACGGCTGTATTGTAATCGCCACTGGAGGGCGTTGGAAATCGTCAGATATCCTTGGG
>JAJZGH010000385.1 GCA_021798635.1 Planctomycetota bacterium
TGGCATTTGGAAAAGATCAGCATGGTCTGATCGGCTGGGATCCACGGGATATCTTGCTTATTGGCATGAATCCGCAGCATCTGGTGTTGCAGGGGGGAAGTTATATTCCGGAAACGGTATTCTGTATGTTTCAGGCGATGTTTGCCATGATTACTCCGGCGGTTATCGCCGGGTCGCTGGCGGAGCGTATGAAATTCAGATCATTTGTTTTGTTTGTTTTGCTCTGGAGCACGCTGGTTTATGATCCGTTGGCGCATTTTGTGTGGGGTGGCGGCTGGCTGGAGAATATGCACGTCGCGGATTTTGCCGGCGGCACGGTGGTAGAAATTGCCTCGGGGGTTTCAGGACTGGTCATGGCGCTTTTTCTGGGCCGGCGGCTGGGATATCCATCGCAGGTTTTGCAGCCTAGTTCATTGGCGCTTACGCTTACGGGAGCCGGGATTCTCTGGTTCGGGTGGTATGGCTTTAATGCCGGTTCGGCGGGCGCTGCTAATACCGTGGCGGGAGCGGCGTTTCTTAATACCACCATCGCGGCGGCTTCAGCGGGGGTGGCGTGGAATTTTGTGGAATGGGTACATCATCGCCGCCCGTCAACACTGGGACTGGCCTCCGGAATCGTCGCCGGGCTAGTGGCCATCACGCCGGCGTGTGGTTTTGTCGCGCTCTGGTCGGCCCCGATCATTGGTGTGCTGGCGGGCGTGGCGTGTTATCTGGCGGTGCAATTCAAGAGTGTCATGGGCTATGACGATTCTCTCGATGCGTTCGGTGTGCATGGCGTTGGCGGATTTTTGGGTATGTTGCTAACGGGCGTGTTTGCCGTGGCGGCGGTTAACGGGGTGCGGGGGCTGGTGGCTGGTGATGGCCATCAACTGATGGTCCAATTGACGGCGGCGGTGGCGGCGGTGGCGTATGTGGCTATCGGGACAGCCGTCGTAGGGGTTATTGTGGACAAAACATTCGGACTGCGCGTATCGGAAATTGTGGAAACGGAAGGTTTGGATCAGGGCATTCATGGAGAAAGCGGATGGGATATCGGGGCCATGCCGGAAATGGCTATCATGGCTCCGTCGGATGCGGCCTAAAACATCGCTGGTTGTCGCGAAATAAAACTGGACTATTTTTTTGCGTATTTCTTTTTAAGGAGTTGAAAAATGAAGTTAATTATCGCCATTATTCAGCCCTTTCGGCTGGAGGCTGTCAAACAGGCTCTGACGGATGTAGAAGTATTCCGCTTGACCGTCAGTGACGTGCAGGGCTATGGCCGACAGAAGGGGCACACAGAATATTTTCGCGGGCAGGCGATGCAGGTGAATTTAATTAGGAAGGTGCGCCTGGAAATCGCGGTCAACGAGGCCTTCGTGCAGCCGACCATTGACGCCATTGTAAAAGCCGCCCGCAGCGGCCCGGGCGGAACGGGGCAGGTTGGCGATGGGAAAATTTTCGTTATCCCGCTGGATAACGTCGTTCGCGTCAGCGACGGCACCGTTGGCGGTGACGCGATATAACTTTTGGCCCCCGGGCCGGTGCGTGAGTGGCTGCGTCAGCGGAGGTTGCTTAACGATCTTAAATATGTGTATGAATAAATTCCTGTGCTATGCTGGTCGGACCAGATGATGCGCAGGGCATAGTTGCCCACGAGTTCAGCGCTGGTGGCGGTAATCGGGCCATCGTAGGTGGTGCGCACGACCGGCAGCAAGGTGCGGCCTAACAGGTCACGCTCTCCCTGGCAGCCGGCGCAGGGGCACATGCGGCGCAGAAATCGTAATTCAAAGTGCGATTTTTCGCCGTCCGACCAATCAATATCAAGCGATTCAGATTTTTTCAGCGCTATTCGCACAGGCTCAACGGGTGCAGGATTTTCCATGAAATGTCTTCTCCGGCGAATCAGGCGGCCAACTCACCCACGGCCTGGGCAACATCCAGTGTGCGTTCGTAAATTGCTTTCCCTACGATTACGCCTTCAATGGGAAGATGTTTCAGGGCGCGAATATCGTCCAGGCTCCCCACGCCGCCGCTGTGAATCACGGGGATGCTTCCGGTGTGCTCTACGAGTGCTTCCGTCGCGGCGATATTGGGGCCTACCAGCGTGCCATCCCGGGCGATGTCGGTGTAAATAATCGCGGCCAACGGCCACTGCGCGACATTGCGAACCACTTCCAAGGCAGTTGGATTTTCTGTGCCGCTGATGGTCCAGCCATGCGTACCCACACGGCCGTCGCGGGCGTCAAGGCCGAGCACCAGGCGATTGCGAAAGCGCGTGTCATGCACCATCGCGCGGAACCAATCCCCATCGGAAATCGCACGTGTGCCCAGAATGAGCCGTCTGGCTCCAATGGCCAGGAGATATTCAATGACCTCCTCCGTGCGGATGCCGCCGCCCACTTCCACCCGCAGGCCGGTTTCACGAATCAGGCGTTCAATAATTTCCAGATTGACCAGCCGACCATCGCGCGCGCCATCCAGGTCCACCACATGCAGCCAACGGCAACCGGCATCTTTGAAGCGTCGTGCGATGTCCAAGGGGTCAACATCATACGTTGTCTGCTGATTGTAATCACCGCGAAACAGCCGCACGACGCGTCCCCCGCGCAAGTCAATGGCCGGTATTAATTCAATGCTCATGAAGTTTCAATTCCTGAAGGTAATTATTGCTGATTCCAATCCATCGGAATCATACGGGATCATCATAAAAGATAATCGACGATTTCGCGAAGTTTTTGTAAGGGCGGCTGATTTTATAGCGCCGCAAAATTCTTCAATATCACGCGGCCCGCGGTCTGACTTTTTTCCGGGTGAAACTGCACGGCCATGACATTATCTTTACATATTGCCGCGGTGAATTCTCCGCCGTAGTCGGAAGTTGCCGCGATCTGGCGGGCATTCTTTGGGCGGACAAAATAGGAATGGACGAAATAATAATGCGTTCCGGGGGCAACATCCTTGAAAAGAGGACATTGCCCCTGGGGCTGTACGCTGTTCCAACCCATGTGCGGAACCTTTAAATTCGCGGGGGGCTGATCCACAGTAAATCTGATGCAATCCCCCGGCACAATTCCCAATCCAACATGTTCGCCGTCCTCATACCCTTTTTCCATCAGC
>JAJZGH010000386.1 GCA_021798635.1 Planctomycetota bacterium
CAGCATAGTTGTCGGCACGCGCGGCGATGCATTAAATATAAAAGTGACCACCGTCGGCGACGCCCGTTTGTGTGCGGCGATTGCGGCCGGCGTTGAAGATGCGGCGTTGCTCGGCAACAGGAGCAGACCGTTATGAGTAGAAATCAGGACTTGGCCGGATTGTTTAACCGCGCAGCTGATGTAATGGCGTTGCTGGAGGAGAATACATTTCGTGTGCTGGGAACGCGCAAAGTGGCGCGGATCATTGAAGATTTGCCGGAAGATGTGAAAGTGCTGCACGAGCAGGGGCGACTTGAGCACACGCCCGGCATTGGCCAAAGCACGGTCGAAAAGATCCATGAGTTTTTACGCACCGGGCATATTTCCGAATTTGAAGAACTCACGGGCCGCGTGCCGGCGGGCGTGCTGGAGATGCTGGCAATTTCAACGGTGGGTGTGAAAACGGCGCATCAGTTGTGGAAAGAGGCGGGGATTACCACGGTTGCGGACTTGAAAAAGCATCTGGTTGAAGGCACCATGCCGAAGATGAAGGGCTTTGGCGAAAAAAAGCAGCTTAAAATTCGCCAGAACATGGAATTTATGGAGGAGGCGGGCAAGCGTATTGGCATAGGCTGGGCGTTGCCGCTGGCGGAAAGTTATTGCGGCACGCTGGCCAAGGTGGCGGGGGTTTCACAGGTGCAATATTGCGGAAGCCTGCGGCGCGGAAAGGAAAGCGTCGGGGATATTGACATTCTGATTTGCGCCCCGGCGCAGGCCGTGGCGGCGATCACCGAAGCGGTGCTGGGGCATGAGCAAACGCAACAGACCATCGGGGCGGGCGACACCAAGATCAGCATTCGCACCCCGGCAGGCCTGCAGATTGATTTCAGAATTGTGGCACAACAGCATTGGGGCGCAGCCCTGCAATATTTCACCGGATCCAAGGAACACAATGTACGCCTTCGGGAAATTGCCGTGAAGCGTGGGCTGAAGCTTAATGAATGGGGACTTTTTAAGGGCGAAAAATCTGTGGCGGGAGAAAATGAGCAGGACATTTATGCCGCCTTGGACTTAGCTTGGCTTCCACCGGAAATGCGGGAGGATCGGGGCGAAATAGAACTCGCGCAACTGATGTATAAGCGAAGCCAGAGTGAAAGTATTGAAGTGAAAGATCGGCGGTTGGAATATCTTGGACAGAAGATTCCCGCGGTTTGGCCGATCCTGGAAATAGCCGATATCCGCGGCGATATGCATTCACACACCACCGCCAGCGACGGGCATTGCAGTATTGAGGATATGATTGCCGAGGCCAAGAGGCGGGGTTATGAATATTTCGCCATTACCGATCACAGCAAATCCCAGGTGCAGGCCAATGGCCTGCGTGTGGATCGGCTGATGGAACACTGCAAAGTTATTCGGGCGGTGGCGGCCAAGGTAAAAGGGATTACGGTATTGGCGGGCAGTGAAGTGGATATTCTGGCCGACGGATCTTTGGATTACCCCGATGAGATTTTGCGGGAACTCGATTGGGTAGTGGCGTCGCCCCATGCGGCATTAAGTCAGGAAAGTGATGCCGCCACAGCGCGGCTGGTGCGGGCGGCGGCAAATCCGCTGGTGGATGTTATTGGGCATCCAACCGGGCGACTGGTCGGTGGGCGGCGCGGGTTGGAACCCGATATGAAAGCGGTGGTTATGGCGGCGGCGCGCAGTGGCGTGGCGTTAGAAATAAATTCCCACGATCTGCGGCTGGACCTGCGGGATATCCACGCCAGACTGGCGGTGGAAATGGCTGTGCCGTTATGTATTAACACCGATGCGCATCAACGCGAGGATATGGATAAAATAATCTACGGCATTCTGACTGCGCGCCGGGCCTGGGCGAGGGCGGAAAATGTAATTAATACCTGGCCTTGGGAAAAAATTCGTCAGCGGCAGGAAAGCCGGCGTAACGGCATCTTTGATGAGTAAAAGGCGGGCAACGTGGAGTTGGGTAATGGCTAAAAAAGTAACACACCCGAAATTTGCACTACGGGCATGCGTGTTAACCGCAGCAACTTTGGCAGCGGGTTTGTATGGCAATTCGGCAACCGCCGCCCGGCATCATCGGAAGGCACCCGCCCAGGCGACGCACGCGAATGCTGCAATGGGCCTGCATACTGGAAGCGTGTTAACCAATGTTCCAGGAAAGCTGATTTTGTCCGGCAAAAGCAGATATCCGGATTTTGAATTCACTAAACCGGAAGAGCATTGGCCCCGCAGCGTTAAGCTGCTGCCCTGCCTGACCTTGCAGGCCATGGAAGCAATTCATGAACCGCACATCGGCTTTGCCGTCAGCGGGATGTTGACGCGCTATCAACAGGCGCTTTATCTATTACCGGATGCGGATGTGCGATTACTTAGAACAAGGGCAAAGTCTGCGGTAGCCGCCCCACCGGCACCGACAACGGAGCCGAAAACACCGGTCAAAGGACCTGATACAAACGCGGAAGCGGTGCTAAAGAATTTATTATCCCACCATCTTTCCCGCCCGGTTCAACAGTTAGTGACAATCCAACCCATGCTCACAGCCAGGCCCATTCCCGATTTGCCCCAACCGATTGGAGATGTGCGGGTACCGGCACTGCGTGAAGGATCGTATATCTGGAACCGTCCGGGGCGACTGCTGTTTAATGATCCGTTGCATGAATGGATTTTTGTATTTCAGAGCGATGGCGCAGGGCTTACAGAACCACCACTGATTATGCTTCCGTGCCATTTGCTGCAGCGCATGCAAACGCGCAGCGCCCATCAGGGAACAGAAATAAAATTCCGCGTCAGCGGTGAAATTACACAATTCAAGGGCCGCAATTATCTTTTCACAACCTATGTGGAAGTCGCCCATAATTTAGGGCGATTTTAAGCAGCGCACCGCCGCGCTCTATAACGCAACGCGCCTCTAGGAGCCTGTCCGAGTAATCGCCGGGTTGCGACGGCGTGATTTTTGGCCACCATCAAGAAACGGCGACGATTGCGTACCTGACACGGATGGTACTCCGAGGAGCCGCGCCGCCGAGGGGGGCCAAAAAGCACACCGCCCCGCGGGGTGGGCCTGAAATGCCCCGCCTGCTTTGTTGTGT
>JAJZGH010000387.1 GCA_021798635.1 Planctomycetota bacterium
CCGAGGGCCCGCCATGCTCTACCGCATTCGTGAGACACTCAACCGATCAAGACTGGATCGCGCGCTGCGGCCCATTCTGACCACGAAACCCATTCGGGCGGACGGGGCGAATATTCTGGTCTTCAGTGCCGTATCGCATCGTGATTTGCTGATGTATCTCGCTGCCGTCAAATCCTTGCTGCGGTTCCTCCCGCCATCCGGCGTGGTCGCGATGAATGACGGTTCACTCACCGCCAATGACCAGGCTGTCCTGCATACGCACCTTCCGGGACTCCGCATTGTCCCGGGCCAGGACATCGAAACGGGAAAGGTGCCCGCCGACTTCACGTGGCAGCGCATGTTCTGGTCCATCAAGCTCGCGGAACGCGCCTATGTCATCCAGCTTGATTCCGACACGCTGACCCTTTCCCGACCGGACGCCGTTCTGGAAACAATAAGCGCCGGGAAGAGCTTCATTCTCGGCACCAGTGAGTGCCGCGCAATCGACACCGTTGCGGCACGCGCCGCCGCAGTTGCGAATCGTCCGTCGAACAATATCCAGACCGTTTCCGAGCGTGCGATGCCTGGCCTGCCAGATGCCGAAACCCGCCGCTATGTCCGCGGCTCCTCGGGATTTTACGGCTTCGCTCGTGGGCATGTGCGGTTCGAGGACGCCGAAACACTGTTCACCGAGATGAACCGGCTTACAGACGGCCGCTTCATCGAATACGGCTCGGAACAATTTGCCGCGAATTTCCTGGTGGCAAATACCAGGGAAGCCGTCTTGCTGCCGTTTCCCACCTATGCCGTACACCACATCGGCTACGAACTGACTGGAGCGATTTTTCTGCATTTCATCGGGTCCTACCGATTTCACCGCGGCACCTATGTAAAAGCGGCCCAAAATGTCATCTCTGAATTGCAATGAGCCAGAGTGGTTTGCGACTGGTCATCGTCATCCTCCATTTCGGGGATATCGCGGATACGCGGAAATGCCTCGAGTCATTGCAGCCTGACTTGCCCCATGACTGGAAAATCCTGCTCATAGACAACGGAACCGGAACAAACGCTGCGGCGACACTGCAAGCCGAATTTCCGGATATCGTCACGTTGGGCCTCACCAATAACCTCGGATGGGCTGGCGGCAATAATACCGGCATAAAATGGGCGCAGACGAAACAAGCCTACGCAGTGTGTCTTCTAAATAATGATACACTCACGCCCGTCGCAACGCTGAAAGCCATGCTTGCCGTACTCCCGCAGGTTGAGCCCTGCCTGCTCCATCCTGCGATCGACTATGCCGACCCAACCGAAGGTGCCCAGCTAGACCCGGCGCAGGACCCGTCACGCCGCCAGGTTCCGCATCACCCCGGGCTCTACGAACTCGATTTTGCCTATGGGGCCTGCCTGATGGTACCTATGTCGGTAATTGAGCGGACGGGATCGTTCGATGAGAGATTATTTCTTCAACTCGAAGAGACGGATTTTTTTATCCGCGCTCGCAATGCCGCAATTCCCAGCTACTGCCTTAACTCGGTAAGAATTGTCCATTTCGAATCGCGGAGTTTCGGCGCCCGTGTGACACCGCGGAAACTTTATTACATCATGCGCAACAGATTGTTGTTATGGGAAAAACATGACCGCTCGGTTCCCGGGCTCTTTCGACTGTGCCGTAACGTCTATTGGCGAGCCGCGATCGAGTCGGCGACCCCCTTGCGCTGGCTGGTTTCGCGCGAAAGTGGCGCACGGGCGATCCGGGCCGGCATTGCCGATTATAGTCGCCGACGGTTCGGTAGCGCCCCGGATTATCCTTTCTTCAAGTGATACAGCGCATTGATGCACGTTAGATGAGCGAATTGAGTCGAGGGCAGCAAGATCGCGAGTGGGCGACCGACCAGGCGGGATGCATTGTCAGAAGAACGCTAAGGTCGCGGCCGGTTCGGTGCCGGTTGGCTTGTCAAGCACGGTGTGACGCCACACCGTATGAGAAAGGTATGGGACATCAACGATATGGCTCTTTGTCATGATCCAGCTTAGCGGTCTCCGGCATCGGCTCACACGCCGCAAACTCCATCCGCCACTTGGGTTCGTTCATATACCCAAGGCTGCCGGGACATCTGTGGTCCAGCAACTCGAATCACGCCTGCGACCACGCAAATTTGTCTACGGCCTTGATCTCTCGCAATTCGGATCGTTTTCAGCGTTTGACACGATGCCCGCGGCAATGCGTGCCACCATTTTTGATCATGCCCGTGCAATTCCGGAAGAAACTGACATCATCGCCGGCCACTTGTCGCCGAAAACCATCCTCGCTCAATATCCGACGGCCAAACTCGTCACATTCATGCGTGCACCGGCGCCACGCCTACTGTCCCATTGGTTTTATTGGCGCGGCTATACCGACGACATTCTGGCTAAATATGGCGCCTGGGGAAACGCGATCGCGTCAGCGCGATCCGACCTCAACGACTTTCTGTGTACACGGCAGATTGCCTGCGTGATCGACAACGTTACGTTGCGGATGCTGCTCTGGCCGCACCCTCTGATTCCCGAAGATGACTTCATCGATCCCAAACATGATTCCGATCTGCTTGCGGAGGCACTACGTTCCTTGGAGCAATTTTCCTATGTGAATATCATCGAAGCACCAGATGCGGAGCTGAGTTTGAATGGATGGCTGAAAAACAATTATGGCCTCTCGTTCTGGGCGGGCGTGCAACGCGCGCTACGGCGGGATGAATCAATTAGAAAGAACCCATCAAAAGTACCGGCGGTGAAAATAAACGTTCCTTTATCGATACAACTACAAAATATTGAAGACAATGCCATGAACGAGCGGATTCGGCTAGATGACCAGCTGTGGCACAAAATTGCGGCCCGGCATTTCACACAGGAAGAAGCGAATCGCGTCTATACAGAATCTCTATCAGAGGCCGTTAAACGATATGAATATTTAAACGAACACCGATAAATCAAAATATTTTGTTTTAACAATGATTAATGTACAAAACTTATTGACGAGAGCATGATATCGACGCCAAGATAATCATTCAAGAAATTGATGCCGAACGACCATTCGGGGAGCAATCGCCCTTAGTATTCGCGCTTC
>JAJZGH010000388.1 GCA_021798635.1 Planctomycetota bacterium
GGGATTCGGGACTGCCCCGCCTCATTAGCCACAAGTCTAGCGAGCAAGGAGTGCGGAGTTGCGAATTGTGTTCGCCAAAGTTCGGTCGCAGACGGCGTTTCCGCAAAAAAAGGCCCAGCCGCCGCTCCCTTCGCTGCCTCGAGAAGCTGGCACACGCGGGCTGCTACCCATTCGGGCCGGGCCGCGTTGTTGCGCGTGCTTGCACCCGCCGCGAGCACGCTTTTCAAAGTTGTGTCCACCGGGTTTAGCGCGACGGCCATGTTCGCTAATATCGCGGGCCTGCCACGGATCCCGGGAAGCAGCGAAAAATACCGTAGCGTCGGTCTTGGCAGTACCAGTGGTGCAGCCTTGGCACCCGCCTGTAAAAGGCAACAGCACACGGCGGTCACCACCGAGGCGAGGTAACGTCTTTGCTTCACTTTAGTTCTCCTTGGTTCCAGGCCGCAGGTGCGCAATGGAGAGCAGAACATTCTATTGTCACCGAAATCCGCGGGTGCGGTCAACTTCGCGGTGCAGGAATTGTTCAGCCCATGGAATTAGGCCGCCGCTACAGCCTCTACCTTGATCGTTCCCTTAGTGGTCAAGTCGGTAAACTGCGATTGCTGGAACTCTTTGCCCAGCCGCCGGCCTGGGCACCGGGGTTGAATGTAGCAAGTGCATTGCCGCGGAAAAGCCGTAAAGCAATGCCTTTTGCTCATCACAAGGGGAGGTCAGGTTAGGATAATACGCGCAGCATTTATTTTGCCATTGACTCGAGTGCTTGCAAAATTCTCGTATCGCGCATTTCCTGGATCAGATGCTTCTTGGTTTCCACTTGTTCCCAAATATGGCGGAAGAAGTAATCGCAACCATCCGACGCATACCAGCCCGCAAGGTAGGAATACGCATGTTCTTTGCTTTCCTGCCGGTCCGTGTGTGTCGACTTATCTTGTCGCGAAGCCAACCAGTCCGCAACTGTTTTAGCGCGGCCAGGGTGCGCTTTGGCGATGGCGTGGCAAACCAGGCGCTCGAGCGTCTGCTTGGAGGGCAATCCAAGGCGAGGGTTTGAGTCGTGCGTACGGATATGCAGCAGAGCCACGACGCATTGAGATTTATCAGCTTTCTCGATCTGCCATTGTGGAACTTCTTGGCTTCCCGCCACCCGGTATTTGATTTCAGCTCTATCGAAAAGGTCCTTGATCGACTGGGACTTAATTAATGGTGGTGCACTATTTCCAGTGCCAAGCTCATCTCTGTCCGGTACGGCGTCGTGGTCGGTGAAGACTGTTAAAAAGTCGATCTCCGGATGGACTCCAGAGGCAATCGCCCGCACATTGTTTTCGAAGGACTGCAATACCTGACTGACGCTCCCGCAGGGCAGGACGTGTATTTCATGGGATCCCTCTGCTGTAAAAAAAATGTAGGCACCGTTACCGTACTTCGACCGTGTGCGCTTCGCAGCCGCGGATTCCGTGCATTGGCAATGGTGCTGGAGGAGTCCGGAAAGAAAGGAGCGGTCGTCGTATCCCTCACACAAAATCAGTCGATGCATCAGCGAAGCTCCGCTTCTAATTGCATTCGCTGAAATTTCACGTCTGGACCTGCCACAGGATTGACACGCAGATCTCCGCCATCGCATCGCATCTGAAATACCGTTAATTTGGGCAGCGCATCCTCGGCAGCTTCAGTCACCAGACTATCGATAAGGTCGAGGCTGTGTGTGGTAAGGATAATCTGTTTTCCCTGTCGAACAGCTCCCCACAGGGCGCGTGCCGCCATCTGGATAGCGCGGTAGTGCAAATGCAATTCCGGCTCTTCGATCAGCAGCGTCCGGGCGGGATAGGCAGTGAGTTTCATACAAAACCGGATCAACGACACAACGCCATCGCCCGCAAGTTCAACGGGTACAACATAGTCGCTGTATTTCAGCGTCAGAAAGGGTTGCTGGTGCTGGGTCAAAATCTGGAGGCCCTGAAGCTTGGGATCGATTTTCCTCAGCAAGTCCACCAACTCGTCCTGCTGACCGGCGGTAGTGGTGGCGCTGAACAGATCGGGCAGTTGCTCGGTCTGTGGTTCGTTGGCAGAGGTTTTCAAGGTCGAAACAATCCGCACCCCGCCGAGGTCTTGAAAAAAAAGATCCGGTGCGGGGCGCCCTGGGTTGGATTCGGCGTTGGCCCGAACAAATTTCTCCGAAACCTCCAGCGCCGCGTTTGGACCTATTAGTTTTAGCCGGATGGCTCGGCTGGCGAAGGATTTAGCGTTTAGGTCGATTAACGCATTCCCCTCGCGACCGTACTTCCATAAAAGCCATGCGGGCATGGAGGCGGGGCCAGCCGAACCGCGACGGGTAGTGATTTCACTAAGCGGAGTTTGGTGAGGGTGTTGGGCCTCGTCCAATTTGGGCGAGCCGGCAAGATAAAGTGCGTCAATAACGGTGCTTTTGCCACTACCGCTAGGCCCAACCAAAACATTCAACGCCGTGAAGTTATCTATCGTGCCGGCACGAATTCCGCGAAAATTGCCGATCTTAAGTTGTTTAATCATCTGCGAGCATCCTGGCCCGGTTTGGTTATTTGGCAATCTGGCTTATACCCGATCAACGATAGCGGTTATATTCTCCGTCCGTTGGATACCAAATCCTTTGATTCTTAACCACAACGAAGCACGTTGCCACCAGATGCCGATCACCGCCATCGCCTTATTTCCCGGCGGCGGGGGATAGCACTTTGTTAATCATGTAGATGGTTGCGTCGTGGGTGTAAATCGGGCCGCCGACGATTTTGGCGTTATTAACCATCAGCAGCTTCTGGCCATTGGAACTGATGGTGACGTTTTGTCCGTCGCCCATATTTTGGATCGGTGCGCTGGACGCATTAATCTGAAACAGGGCGATATGGTGCCACAGCAGCGATCGCAATTCATTGCGATTGGTGGATTTGGTCAGCTCGGACAACGTGCCTTTCGGCAATTGTATGAAGGCCGCATTGGTGGGGGCGAAAATAGTATAGTTGCCGGCGGTTTTCAGGGCGTATTCCAAGCCCGAGGATTTAACCAGTGAGGCGAACGTGGAAATCTGGGGTTCATATTTCAGGACGCGCCA
>JAJZGH010000127.1:0-11343 GCA_021798635.1 Planctomycetota bacterium
ATCATCGATACAGGGAGCCGCCGTGCGGGTGCTTGGTCCCGGAACGTATTTGAACGCCGCCCGGGCGCAAACGCCACAGTTGCAGGCAGTGTAAATGCACTACCAGCGGTTTACGACAGAAGCGACGACTTGCGATGGTGGCAGCGCATGAATGGTTTCCGGGCGGCAGGCGGCGCAGTGATAGGCCAAGTCGGTAATTTCACCCTGCAACTGCGAGAGTAGTTTTAATACCACCGTTTCATCGAGAGGAATCGCGGTGACCGCCGCGCGGATAATGGCTTTGGCGGCACTGAACAAACAGAGAGCAATGGCTCGGACTTCCTGAGCTGTCGTTTCACTTACCAACGCGCCAAAGGCCATAGCATGATGCAAATCGGTGCGCGGTGCCAAAGAATCTACTTGCCCGTGCATGGCTTGTGCCCAATCCCAGCGGCGGGAAAGCTCCCACAAATGCGCCCCGAGTTCCAGTGAGGCCGCTTTAATATCCGCCGGCACCTGCGGCCCGGATAGGCAGGATGCCAACTGCGGCAATTCCGCCAAATCCCCCTGACGCGCCGCCTTAAATGCCCAGCCAACGGCTACGCCGTCACTGGGGCCAATGGACGACTTCAGACCGGCCTCAAGAAGCTGGACAATCTGCTGCTCTGACCGCAAAAGCCCGCGCCGGGCCAGATCATTAATTTGAAAACAGTGAGCGTATCCGCCGATGGTGGGGCCGGAATCAACCAATTGCATCAGACCAAGTACATTCAACGCCTGAATCTCCGGTTCAGTGTCATACCCTCATCCTATATTATTGTATCGTATCATCCCGTCAGATCACAATAACATTTCATCAGAAGTCGTGTGGAGTGCCGCGCGATTGAGAAAAGCGGGATTTGTGCGCCTGGGCAAGCCGCGTGGCACCAGAATGCCGAGGAACCTGGAACCTGGAATCTGGAATTGGGCATCTCGGATCTCGCATTTAGCATCCGGCATGTTACGGAAGCGCTGGCGCTACTATTTAGCATTCCCGGCAGGATAAACCCACCGGCTCGCCTGTACCTCGTCTTCTAACTTCTAACTCCTAACTCCTGCATTCTCGTTATCACCTGTCCCCTGTAACCTGTCACCTAACGGCACGGCGCAGCGTCTGCACCGTGCCGTCAAAGTTCGCAACCAGCACTTCATCGGCCTTGTTGAGAAACAGTCCGGTTTCAATGGTGCCGGGGATATTGCGTATGGTCTGATCCAGAATTTCCGGTTGCAGGAGTTGCGCATCGGATGGATCAAAGCGGGCGTGCAGCAGGGGATTGCCATTATCCGTGCGGAAGAGTTCCCCGCTGGCGGTCATGCGCGGCGTGGCGGTGGCCCCAATAGCGGCCAAGGCTCGCACCACCACCGGCATGGCGAATTCCACCACCTCGACAAAAACCGGAAAGCGCGATCCCAGATGTTCCACAAGCTTTTCCTGGCCCACAACCACCACATACCGCTGGGCAATGGACGCAATAACTTTTTCCCGCAGTAAATCACCGCCTCCGCCCTTCGTAAGATTGAGCGACGGGTCCACTTCATCGGCGCCATCCACCGCAATATCCAACCGGGTTATATTTTCCAAGCGGCCCAGCGGTATACCAACTTCAACCGCCAGCCGGGCTGTGGATTCAGAGGTAGGAATTCCGACGATCTCCAAACCATTTTCCCGCACGCGCTTGGCCAGCATTTTTACAAACGCATGGGATGCCTTGCCGCTGCCCAGACCCACCGCCTGTCCATTGGTAATAAGCTCCGCCGCCATGGCTCCAATGGCGTGCAACTGTTCGGGGGTGGCAATTCTAGCGGCTTGCGTCATTGAGCATCCTTTTGATCAATACCAGTAAAAAAACTTACAACTTCGTTAATACAACATCAGCGGTTGGCGACACGGTGGTTTCACCATGCAAAGATCGCCCGTCACTGCGGGAAAAATCAATGATATGCAGTTCCGCCTGCGGTTGCTGATAATAATGACTTACACTGGCATGGACCACCAGGTCAAGCATCATTCCGACCGTCAGCAGCGGTTCAGCATCGCCTAATCCGAATCCCACAGCCCGGAAACGGCGGTCATTTATTTTCAGTTGCAGCATCATATGCGTTCCGCGTGCGCCCATGCGGCGTGGCGGTACGGCAACCTGAACCTTGCGAATGAGAAGTTTGGGCTTCGTATTGCCGCAGCCAAAGGGAGCCATCGCTTCCAGTTCACTAAAGGCCTGACAATCAAGATCAGATGGTTCCAGTTCCCCATCAATATTCAAACAGGGCGTCAGGCCGTCAGCGGGTTGCACCTCTTTGGCATAGTCGCAAAATTTTCGGGTAAAGGCATCGAGTTGTGCGGTGTGCATTTTTATGCCCGCCGCCGCCGCATGGCCGCCGCCGCTTATTAACAGATCGCGGCAATGCGCAACGGCTTCATGCAGGGCAAAACCGGGAATGCTGCGTCCGCTGCCGCTGATGGTCGTTCCATCATCCGTCAGCACAAAGGCGGGGCGGTTGAAGTGATCCACCAGCCGGGCGGCCACAATTCCCACCACGCCGGAGTGCCAGCCCCGTTGGCACAGCACCAGTGCTGCGGGAAGCTGCGGTAACTGCCGGACAAACTCCATGGCTTCAGCGGTTATTTTCCGCTCGGTATTCTGCCGTTCCTTGTTTTTCGTCTCCAGATATTCCGCCAGTTCATCAGCGCGGCCGCTATCTTCTGTGGTGAGCAGTTCGACGGCCATATTCGCATGACCCATCCTGCCCGCGGCATTAAGCCGGGGTGCCAGAGAAAAACCCACCGCCGTACCATCAATGCTGCGATTTTCAAATCCCGCTACACGGATCAGCGCTTTGATGCCGACCATATTGCATCGCGATAATTGCTTTAAGCCGTAACTGACCAGAATGCGATTTTCATCCAGCAGTGGCACCACATCCGCGATTGTAGCCAGAGCAGTCAAGGCGGTAAAGTCAATTAACATATCTCGATATATTGTTGAAAGCTTGTTGGAACCGCACAGTTTTACCGCGATGGCCCAGACCAGTTTGTACGCCACACCGGCCCCGCATAATTGGGTATTTCCGGTTGCACAGCCGTGCAACCGCGGGTGGACAATAGCATGCGCCGGCGGTAATGAGGCCTCATATTCATGATGATCGGTGATGACGACGGTCATACCCGCATCGCGGCCGGCCTGCACCGCCTGCACCGCGGTAATGCCGCAGTCCACAGTCAGCAGCAGGCGTGTGCCCCGCTGGGCAATATCTTTCACCGCATCAATGGATAATCCATAGCCTTCCTCAATTCGGTGGGGGATATAAGTATCAAAGTCCGCACCGGCAGCCGTAAGCAGGCGGTGCAGCATCGTGGTGCCGGTTATGCCGTCCACATCATAATCACCATACACCGTGATTTTGTCCTTCTGTTTTATCGCCTGGGCCACCAGTTCCGCACAGGCGTCCATACCGGGAATGCTCTGGGGAAGAAGAATATTCTTGAATTCCGGCTCCAGAAAGTGCCGGGCACATTCCGGATTTCCCATGTCTCGTGCCAAGAGCAGCCGGGCGGTCAACGGGTGACGGCCAAGGCTGCGCGACAAGGCGCTAACCTGCTGACTATCAGCCACGGATTGCGGCAGATTCCATTGCCGCTTGAGGAAGCTATGCGGTTTTATGCTTGACATGCTCAAGGTGTTGACCTCCGTGTCCTGGTGTTGGTAAAACCGCGGTTATTACACGGTCACAACCATGGAACTGTGAACATATCTAACTGCATTTTCAAATAATTGCAGGCCATCGGGTGCAGCGGCACCATCAAGCCGGGTCCAGAATGGATGGTGGCGACGATGAATAAATCGTTCCGGGTGCGGCATTAAGCCCAAAATCCGCCCCGTGGTATCGCATATTCCGGCAACGGCTCCGGCGCTGCCGTTGGGGTTTTCCGGAAAATCTGTCGCCGGGTTTCCATTTTCGCAGGTGTAACGGAAGACAATCTGATCATTGGCTTCCAAGGCGTCCATAATGGCCTGATCCCGCACGGCAAATCGCCCTTCACCGTGGGCCACCGGCAGTAGCAGAGATTTCCCCGGTTCGATCCATTTGCAAACAGATGATTGAGATTGTAACCGCACCCAGCGGTCCTCAAAGCGAGCCTGGGAATTATGCGTCAGGGTGGTGGTAAATATGTCTGATGATTCCAACTGCGGCAGCGGACCCGGCAGCAAGCCGGCCTTGACCAGCACCTGAAATCCATTGCACACACCCAGAATCATCTTGCCATCGCGCACCCATTGCTCCAGCGGCTCGCGCAGGTGATGCAGCAATTCATTGGCCAGGATTTTTCCGCTGGCAATATCATCCCCGTAGGAAAATCCGCCGGGAAAGCCCAATATCTGATAGTCGGTCAATTGCCCCGGCTCGGCCAGCAGGCGGTGAATATGCACCGTTTCCACCACGGCCCCAGCGCATTGAAAGGCCAGGGAGAGTTCCTTATCACAGTTCGTGCCCGCAGTTCGCAGCAGCAGCACTCGGACAGTTGATGATTCCATGAAGCAATCCTTTTCCAACCGGAGGCATTATCGCACCGAAGTGGTCGAGAACTCAAGCGCCCGGGGGAATTACGTCGTCGCGGCACCAAACAACATCGCCGCCAACGCCGTCGCCCCTCTCCGATCACTCTTGGAACCTGGAATTTGGCATCTCGCATCTCGCTTTTAGCATTTTCTGGAAGCGCTGGCGCTGCTATTTTTCTGGCCCAGCAAGGCCGCCAATTCCTACCGTCTACTAACTCCTTAACCCGCGAACCCGTTACCCCTGCCACCCCTGCCAACGGTTACTAGACCGCGTGGGGCGGAGGCCTGGTTTTACGTGCCGATGATCGGCACACAATTTCACACCGCACACAACGGGCGGCCGCCCGCACGCGGCAAAACAACCCACAATAAAGGCCGGCCCAGACACCGCTGCACTATTTAGGATGGGTAATGGATCAGTACCGCGACAGCGTCACGCCTATTTTTGCATTTGTTTAGAGGCACATCCACATGAAAACTACTTTACTTTCGCTCAACGCGTGCGTGCACATAATGGCCAGTTCCTGCAGGAAATGCTGCACCGCTTCAGGCGGCCAGCCGCCATACTCCCTTGTAAATTCCTCGGTCGCGGCCCATCGCGCCCCAATGGATCGCAACTCGGTTGGGGCCAGCTCGGCGAGTTTCCGCGCCATATCCTGAGGAACCTCCGAGACCCAAGGCCCATCCTCGCTTGCCTGACAGACAAAATCGCTCATGAATGCGGGATCGGCCTTGACGCCCGTTAGGATCCCGTAGAGCGTGCCCATCTTGACGGTATCAATTCCCTTCGCGTCTATCCCTGCGAAATCCTTACTGGGGTTGAGCGACCGGCACACAAGCTCGGCCTCATTTCTTTTAACTGCCACGAAATCGGTCAGTACGCCCATAGCGAAGTATACCCCATTTGCCCAGTTGTCCTGTGGAGCGCCGACAAGGAGCATCCGATGATCCACCAGTTTATCCACCGCTACACCTTTCGCAAACTTAATTGTGCAACCGGCGTCTGGTCGGAAAACCATCTAATCTTTCAAATCCGTAACTTGGAACTGGGAATGCTGCGAAAGCGTGGCGCTGCTATTTTCCCCGGCAGGTTAAACGTGCCGACAGAATTCCCGGTGGGATAAACCCACCGGCTCGCCCGCATCCCCTGTTTTCTAACTACCAACTGGACGATCGTCGATCCTTTTTTTACTCATTATTCATTACCCATTACTCATTGAAAAACATCCCAGCTTCTAGTGCCCGTAACCTTCCCCGCCTGCGTTAATCGGCTGGCGCGGGTTTCTGTTGACCCGGGACAATGGGTGTTTTCTGGAAGTGGCCCCAGGTCAGGAAGAAAATGATGATGGCGGTGGTGGCGGCACCGGAAAGTTGTACCATCCAGTCAATCCAGCCGTGGGGCTTGGCCAGGTAATGGATGCTTAAATAGAGCGTGGCGGCCGCGGTCAGCAGGGCCATTATTCCGCTTACGATATTTCCGATGATGCGTCTGCTGCTCATAACCACGTACTCCATTATTTCGCCATTACGTCGCCAGCCTTAATGGTAATACTTTAACAGTTGCAGCTTCATGAGTATTACCGCGGTATCCAATTGCGTGTCAAAGGCTTTCTGCGGGGAAACCTTACGCGCAAATGGATTGGTCTTGGCAGCAGTTTTGCCCGGGCTGGCAATCAGGTCATCGTTTAACCAGGTTGCCTGCAGATCCCCCAGTTGCAGCGGCGAAAACCAGACGGCAACATTGGGTTTCACACCCCATACGCGGGCGTAGGGGAGCCGTTGAATGCACTCGCCATCGGGCAGATAATAATACTGTTCGGTGAGTTTGAATTCTGCGGTGTCATTTTCGCCGATGGGAATCACATTTTGTACACAGCCTTTGCCATACGTCCGGTGGCCTACGATCAGGGCACGGTGGTGATCCCGCATGGCTCCGCTGAAAATTTCCGAGGCGCTGGCGCTATCCTGATTCACCACCAGAATAACCGGCATATCCGCTGGGATCAGCGGTGAGCCCTGGGCGGACCAAGCCTCCGGCGGGGCGGTGCGGCCGCGCGTGGAAAGTATGGTGCCCTGGCTGATAAACATATTGCACATGCGCACGGCGGTATCCAAATAACCGCCGGGGTTATAGCGCAGATCAATAATGAGACCGTGCATGTGTTCTTTGAGCAATCGTTTGAGAACTTTCTTTAACTGCTGTGCCGTATCCGCCTGAAACTGCGTTACCCGGACATACGCAATGCCTTCCCTGGGATCAATCATGAAGCGCCACGTGCCAGTAGCCGGATCACGGGCGAAGCCTTTAATGGAGCGAACATGAATAATCGCACGCTTCAGATGAAAAATCAGCAGTTTGGGACCGGTGCCGCGGCGAATGCCCAGTACAACTCTGGTGCCCGGCTTTCCCATGATTTTGCGCACCACCGTGTTAATGCCCAGCCCCATCATGTTCTGGCCATCCACAGTAACGATCACATCCCCGGCCTGTATACCGGCTTTGTAAGCGGGGGTGCCGCTTAATGGAGAAACCACTTGCAGCAGGCCGTTGTCCAACTGGATCTGTATGCCGACGCCGCCGAATTGTCCCTCCATTTCCTTATTAAAACCCTGGACCTGACTGGGCCAGAACGGCATGGTGAACTTGTCGGTTTTTTCCATGCATCCTTCGGTGAACTCTTTAATCAGCACGGGCAGCGGAAGTTTTACGGTGCTTTGATCTACCGTCACCAGTTCACTCCACAGGCGAATCATGCCCAGAGAGTCAATGGGTTTACGGGAACTGGTGCGTTTAAGCAGGGTATTGATTTCCGAGACAAATTGATCGCGTTGGGCGGTGTCCTTGAAACCGGGAAATGTATCGCCCAGCATCGGTGTATCGGCCATCAGCTTGACCAGATTCAATCCGCCGGTCAGCAGCGTGTTGTAGGTGATGGGCAATACCCAGTCGTGCTCGGTAAGCTCCAGAGATTCAACCAGCATATCCTGATGAATGCCTTTAACCGTATGCTGCCACTGCGAATAAACCGGTGCATGATTCTGCTGTTCCTCTTTAATTTTCGGTTTGGGGGTGGTGGATGGCTTTTTGAAGGCATGGTCCTTGGCCAGCTTGGCCTGCATGGCAAAAAATGCCTTTGGCGTATAGGTTGCCAGCAGCATGGTGCGGCGGATCACGCGGTGTAAATCACGGTGATATTTCCGGGAAATGCGGTACATGGTATTAAGCTGGTTATATAGCTGCAGAGATTCCAGCCAGCGATGCTGCTTGTCAAATTGCGCCGCCTTTGCCGCTATTTGCCTCGTCAGCGTGCCGACCCAGGGCTGCTTTTTGAAGGCGGGTTTATCCGTTGAGAATCCGTAGGCGGTGAGCATATATTCAAACGCGGGAATAAGTTTCTTTGCCTTAAAATCCTGCTGCCCGACAGCCAGCGCTTTCCTGTAGAACTTCTCATTGGCCACGCGGGCCTGTGACATGGTTGTCACATATTCCTGCCGCCAGCGGTTGATCATTGCAGCATCCGTTTTGGCTGAAGTTGCAGGCGTCAGTGCGGCCAAGGCAGCGAGATTTTGCGAATGGATCAAGGCACCGACCTTTTGCGCATAGTTTTCGGCGGGTGAGGCGGTAAGCATGGCGGTATCCGCTGCCGCCGCCAATGCGTGAGGTTGATCCGCCATACAAGTCATTAAAAGTATCAGCGCCGCCGGAACCAGAAGTCCGGGGACCATTCGACGATTAGCCAACAAAGCCGGGATACCGGATCGCGTGCGTTTGTGCATGAAAATCACCTGATTAGACGAACATAAACCCGCGGAATGTCGATTTTCCGCCACCCTGAGCAATCCTGTGCCGGCGCTTTCATCGGTTGCACACGCCACTGGAATCCGCATGGTAACTATACGCCGGAACTCTGGTCAAGGGATGAGAATTTTAATTAAGTCTGAAATTTATACGAAGATGTGCAAAACAGGGAAATGATTGTTGGGCAGATATCCGGTATGATGATCTTTGCTGAACCCTGTTAAGGAGCATGTCATGCGTATTGCCGTTCAAACCTACACCTTGCGGGATCAGATGACCAGCGACTTCTGGGGCACGTTACGGAAAATTTCGGCCATGGGTTACGCCGGCGTGGAACTCACCGATGTGCGCGGCATCATCCGGGCGGAAGACCTGCAAAGCCGGCTGGAAACCATGAGTTTGTGCGTGGTGGGGGTGCATGTGGCCCTGGAACAAATTGAATCCGAGTTGGATAACGTACTGGATTATTACAGTGAAGTCGGCATCGACCACATTACCGTTCCCTATGTGCCAAAGGATCGCCGCACCGCCGCCCATGACTGGGTGGCTCTGGGCGGCTTATTATCGGACGCCGGCGCCCAGGCCCGTGCTCGCGGTATGATACTGGGCTACCATAACCATGATTTTGAAATACAAAAATATGATGGCGTGGCGGGTCTTGATATTCTGCTGCGCGCGGCAGAGGAACACAACCTCCAATGGGAGCCGGACACGTTCTGGATTCAGTACGGCGGAGAAAATCCCGTGGAATATATCACGCGTTATGCCAGTCGTATCGGGCTGATGCACATTAAAGATATGACCGCCGGGGCAGAAAAAAAGTTTGCTCCCGTAGGATCGGGAATTCTGGACTGGCCGGCGATTTTCCGGGCCGCTAAAGCCGCCGATATTCCCTGGCTGATCGTGGAGCAGGATGATTGTTATGGTGCCTCACCGTTCGACATCATTGCGGAATCGTTGCACAATATTAAGAACATGAAGTTGGGTTGAAGTCGATTCAGTAAATCGGATATAAAGTGTCTTCTCCGGTGCGCCGGAGAATGATCAACGGATTCTTCCGGAGTAAGTTCATGAGCCAAACCTCCCCGCCAACAGTGGTTTATCAAAATGTATCCCCACGATCGAACCCTGTTTTGAAGGGCCTTCTGATTGTGCTTCTTTTGCTTTCCCTGGCGGCCAATGTGGTGTTACTTGTGGCTTTGGCAGGCACGGTCTCGCTGAAATCCGGGTTCATGCCGTCGGACCAGCTGGAAATGAGAATTGTCCGTCACGGCAGCCCTGATCAGATCGCCCTGGTGCATATCAGCGGCCTGGTGGATGGCGGAATGGTGAAATCAGTTGCCGCGCAGTTGCGGGCGATTGATCGTGATACAGCCATTAAGGCGGTGGTCCTCCGGGTCGATTCGCCCGGCGGCGGAGTCACCGATGCCGATGAGATTTATCATGCCCTGCAAAGGATTCGCTCCGATGGAAAACCAATTGTCATCAGTATGGGAGCCTTGGATGCCAGCGGCGGTTATTACATCTCCATGGCCGGCCAGCAATTATTTGCGGAACCCACAAGCATTGTGGGCAGTATCGGCGTGATGATGCCGGGGTTTCAAGTGACTGATTTAATGAAAAAAATTGGTGTGACACCGGAATTTCTCACCAGTTCCGCAGCGGTATGGAAAGAGGCCGGATCGCCATTTTCCGATTACACGCCGGCGGTAAAAGCCTATCTTATTGCGATGCTCAATACCGATGCTGCGCGGTTTATCAACATCGTGCAGACCGGGCGATCCACGCATCTGAAGGTGCCTATTACCCAAGTGGCCAATGGAAAAATCTGGGCCGCTCCGCAGGCGCTGAAATTGGGGCTGGTGGATCATATTGGTTATTTATCCGCAGCCTACCATGCCGCCGCCAAACTGGCCGGCATTTATAATCCGACGGTTGTTGAGTTTCATCGGCCCGCAAGTTTGCTGGATCTCATCCATGCCCAGGCCGCAGCGGGGCGGCCTGAAATGCAGCTTAGCCCGCATCTGATTTATGATCTGGTTAAGCCGCGCGTGGAATATTTGTATATTCAGTAAAGCCGGAAAATGCTATGGCCGTTGGAGCATCGCCAGATATTCCATATTGCCGCTTTGGCCCACAATCGGACTGGGGACAATGGCCTGCACGGTCCAGCCGCTCTGTTGAACGTCGGAAATAACACGGGATAATTCCGCGCGTGACTGTTCCGGCGTCAACACGCCGCGCTGGATTTTGGCTATTTCTGATTCGTAATGAGGTTTAATCAGTGTGACAATGATCCCATTGGGCTTCAGGAGCGTTTGTGCCGCGGGAAGAATTTTGGATTGCCGTGTCCAGCCCGTATCGATGGTAATAATATCCATCAGCTCCGGCAGTTGTGTATGCAGGGCATTGTGGCGTTCCATGACGACAACGCGCGGATGTTTGCGAAGCGTCCACGCCAGTACACCATAACCGGTATCAATGGCATAAACTTTAGCCGCTCCATTTTGCAGGAGGCAGTCCACAAATCCGCCGACATTGCTTCCCAAGTCGGCTGCCGTCAGGCCCGTGACGTTGATAGAAAAACTTCTTAGCGCAGCACTTAACTTTAAGCCTGCGCGGGATACAAAAGTTTCTTCCAGGCCTGTTATCAGGCTCACCATGACGCGATCTGGAAGATCATCATTCATTTACCGGATTTCAGGGCGTTGAGCTTGCGCATCATGCTGCTTTTACGGCGTGCCACCGTGTTGGGATGCAGCGTTTTGCGTGAGGCCATGCGGTCGAGAATTTTAATGGCGTCCTTGACGGCAGTCTGCGTTTCAGTCACATCCTTCTTCGCCAGGGCGCTGGTGACCTTCTTGATTTCCACGCGAACGGTTTTCTTACGGTCGCGGTTGCGCAGACGACGCTTGGCATTCTGCCGAATTCGTTTCTTGGCCGAGAGGGAATGTGACTGAAACGCAGACT
>JAJZGH010000127.1:11353-13367 GCA_021798635.1 Planctomycetota bacterium
ATTCGCCGCCCCACGCAAGTGGCGCGAATTAGCCGCGAGACAGCCTGTGACAGCCGCGTGCAAAGGAATAATTTCCGCCACGGAATTCAGCATTCTGTCGCGACGAGGATAATTAGCTCAACGCGGGAGCGTTGAGTGGATGCGCAGATGCCATTTGTTGCCACGATTTGATGCCACGATGTGTTTTGCCCCGTTGCGGTCAGCACTAAACACCGCAGTACCTCACGATCCGGCATAGACTTGCGCATTGAGGTTGGTCCGGCCCAAGCTGCAGGATTCGCTTTTCATTTCGGCGAGGGCCGCCCTCTCGCCTCAGCCGAACGTGCGGCCCTATTCACTTCTCTAATTGGGAATTACTTGATTTATAGGTCAAGAAAGGTAGGATAATAAAGATGGCTATCGTAAAGTTGACGATCGGCGCTGCCGGATCGCTTGATGAATTGCCGAATGTCATACACCGCCGGGTGATGGCCGTCATAGCTCAGTTGGAGCGTTGGCCTGATGTAAGCGGAGCCAAGCCGCTGCAAGGCAAACTGGCTGGCCATTATCGGAAACGCACGGGTGATTACCGGGTGCAATTCCGCGTGGAGGGCCAAACGGTGCTTATTGAGCGAATCGGGCACCGCGATGGTTTTTATGAGGATTGATCCATGAAGATTCATACTCTTGAAGTCGATGGGAAGCGAATCGTGCAGTTGCCGGAACAGGAGTATCTCGCCTTGGCGCGGCGGGCCGGGATCCAGTCGCAAGAGCCTGAGTTGCCGTCGTTACCAGCCTTGGGGGCAGACGGTCATTATCCCGCCTTGGAATACGCCAAGGTCAGCCTGGCCCGCAAGATTATTCGCGATCGAAAGCGGTTGGGGCTATCGCAGGTTGAACTGGCACGCCGGGCCGGCATTGCTCCGGAAAGCTTGAACCGTCTGGAGCACGGTAAAACCAATGCCACCATTCGAACCATTGAGAAAATCGACGGGGCACTCAAGGCTGCGGAGAAGCGCACCGTAGGGACACGGACAGCCGCGCGGTCGGAGCGGTAGGATACCCGCCGGGATCGCCGGCATTAAATATCGGAACCGACGCGTGGCCTGAATCGCTGAACCGGCCGGCCTTACCGTAACCTGAATTGCCTCGGCCACAATTGGCATTGCGGCGAAAAGTCTCAATCGACCAGAACATGGTAGGGCCTCGGCGACAGCCACTCTCTTGCCCCAGCAGAATTTTGCTCTACTATCTACTCTCTTAAAACTCTGCTCTATTTTTGCCTTCGGCCAAAATCGGGGCGACAGGACACCAATAGAACGGTTTGTGGCCGGATGTTCAGCGGATGAAACAGCCCGGATTCTGAATGCTTGTTATGTCACCGGTTATATTACAAAACTCGCAAAATTGGCTTGAAGATTATGAAGATTATTATTAAGCGAGGGGACCAAGAATGATCCCCAGGCGGCATTACCGAGGAGAATGACACCCTGACCCATCAACCATCGGATTCCAAGTAACCATGCCACGTAAGCGTCAAACTCATCATCATTCGACGGAGGGGTACTTCGTGCGAAGATCGCATTGATTGGGTCCTTCATCATTATATCCCAGAGACGATTGCGGATTTCAGCCGAGATCGTTTTGCGGATTTTAGCATTCTTTTTATACTCCCACTTATTTGGTCCATTGTTTGATTTGCACCATAACCAGATGGCCACGGCAGGATGAACTTCGACGATATGTTTCCCTTTCCCTGGCGCCATGCCGGAGGGGCAAAGATTCAACGGAATATTTGGGCAACCAAAACGTCCCATACGAGGCAGTCCCACCGCCGCTCCGGTAACTGCCCAATGCGGACAGCCGGCATAAGGCAGAACGGAAATGCCATGAGGCGGTTTTTTATTTATAAAGAATGACTCAATTGGCCGTTTGTAGTAACAGCCAGCTACTCCCGGTTGGCCTGACGTTAGTGGAGCGTCCCAACAAACCAAGAGATCATCATCGCATTTCGACAAGCTATCTATATAAGCGG
>JAJZGH010000389.1 GCA_021798635.1 Planctomycetota bacterium
AAAATAATTTATCTCGGCGGCACCCTGCCGTTCCGCAGCTTAAACGTGTACCGCAGTCCACTTTCGGCTTCCCGTCGGTTGCATTAACGTCGGCATAGGGGCATCCCCGCTACAATCTCTAAGCGCACCGTCAGCGGGCTGCCCCTGTTCGGTCCAGCCGTCGCAGACAAGCCGTCATTACACCGAGTTAAACCTACCCTCGCGCCACGTACGGCGGACTATTTACCCTTGTTGGGAGCTGCGGTGGTGCCATGAAGCTCCAATTGGGTAGGCAACACGCGCTGAATCAGCGGCTCCGCCGAGCCGTTGCCGGGCCAACTTAGCAGGCTGCTAAGTGCCTCAAAAGCCTCGCGGCCAATTTCCTGCGCATCCTGGCACACGGCGGTCAGCGCCGGGTAAGTCAGGAAACGGAGATCCGAATCATCAAAACCGATGATGGATAAATCATCCGGAATTTTCCAGCCGATCTGCTGCACTTCTCCCAGTACCCCCACTGCGGTCATGGGATCAGTGCAGTATAGCGCGGTGGGACGATCGGGGAGCGTGGCCAGGCGACGCGCCCATTGCACCCCACCTTCCCGATGGGCGGGTATGCGATAAATATATTTTTCATCCACGGCCATGCCCGCAGCAATCAAAGCTTCTTTATAGCCGTTCAGTCGGTCGGTATGATCAGAATCATCCACGACATTGATGGCAATACCAATGCGCTGGTGTCCCAGTTGAATCAGATGCGCAACAGCTTCCCGACTGGTGGATTGGCTGTCGCTGGCGATAAAATTTATTTTGTCGGAAATAAAGCGGTCGCCGACCACCACCGCCGGGAAACCTTCCGCCGCAATTTCCTCGCAGGTACGCCGGGTTTCGGTGGTGGTGCGCAAAACGGCTCCACGAATTCCTTTACGGATGCACATTTGGGAGAAAGATTCATGCGGTAAAACCGCGCGCCGCACGTCCAGAATCAGCAGGTCAAAACCAAACTGATCCATGCGTTGGCTCATACCCTGCATCAGGGCCGCATCAAAGGGCGAACCCAGAGATGAATCGCCGGTGTAGGCGAACGCTATGTTCATGGTTTCTCGCTTACCAACGGCGGGAACATACCGCGAACGGTTCATGGCTTTCACCACGCGCTGGCGCACTTTTTCCGCGACAGCCGGGTGATTGTTAATCGCCCGGGAAACCGTAGCGGGCGAAATGCCCAGTTCCTTGGCTATTTCTCGAACCGATCCCATATCCTTCACCGACCTCTCAAAAGGAAGTTTTAATGTCCGGCTTTCGCCAGAGCATACGCTCTGACAAAATTGATTTCCATATCATAGCGTCCGGGGCCGGGAGTTTTGCCTCCCACATAATTACCGCCGACCGCCATATTCAGAATTATATAGAATGGTTGATTAAATGGCGCATTGGGATGCCCCGTGCCGGCTGCGGTTGGAACCGTCCATCCGCCCTTTTGGGTTTCGTATAAGTGTCCGTCAACAAACCATTGAATCTGAACCTGCCGATGATTCGGGTGCATGGCATTAGCCACCGGTTCCCATTCCAGATCATAAGTATGCCACCCTGTGGTGACCTCATGATGCGGTAATTGATACACTTTGGTTTGGGTGAAATCCCGATCGGCGGCGCTGCCGGAATGCAGGCTCCCCTGCACCTGACCAATGCCATTACCACGGGATTCCATGATGTCGATCTCCCCGGATTGCGGCCAGGACCCAAAGGAAGATTTTTCCGGCATCATCCAGATTGCCGGCCACAGGCCCGTGCCGTGCGGCAGCCGGGCGCGAAATTCAAAAAGGCCGTATTTCTGACTGAAGACATGACGCGTGGTAATGCGCCCGGAAGTATAATGGACGTTACCATGGCGTTTCTTACCGATGACCCTGATGTGCAATTTGCCATGCGCGACAAACACATTTCTCCTGGAGTGGGTATAAACTTCGGATTCACCATTGCCCCAGCCACCGCCGCCGAGTTCATAATGCCACCCTTTCAGATCGGTGGCACCATGATTAAATGTGTCGGCCCACGTGAGCTTCCAATGTAATCCCGCAGGTGCGGGGACATCCGGCGTCTTCTGCGCCGGCATGGCCCCGCCACAAAGTGCGGCCAGCAGGATCGCGGAGATGCCCGCGATCCCGCTTTTGATTACTCCATGTGATTGCGATTTTTTCATAATTTTTCCCGGCCTGTAGTAGTTTGCCGCCGATCAGAACAACCCGATGGTGGACGGCAGTTCCGGATTGTAGATATTCTGCATCCGTAAACCGCGTGTCCCATTGGCCGCCGGCGAGGTAATTGCGGCACCCGCGACATTGTTGTTGATCGGCAATGTTTCGGCGTGGCCGTCAAAAAACAGGCCGTTGGCTTCGCCCGTGTTCAGGGATGTCTGCATGTGACGATAACGCATACCGGTCTGATTGTTGATCGCAGGTTGGCCCGGCTGAAGAATATCCTGATTCACGGTTTCCGATGAGGAAAATCCGTTGGCCGGCACGAGGTAGTTCGGGTCACTGTCATAGGGCTGAGCCGCACTGGGGTTGCCTGCGCTATTCTGGATCCAATCGCTCATGATCATCCAGCTTCCACCCCATTCCGACGTTTGTGTCGCATCACCGATGGCGATGGCTGTAGAGGGGTTGCTTACGTTTGATGCACGCATGTTGACTTTGTCAATATTGTCCCAATAACCGCAGCCCGGCCCGGCGTAAGTCCAGAAATAGTTTGGATTGGCGGCGTAGCTCGACCAATACCAGCCAACCTGGACGCCCCATGCCGGCCCAAGCGTTGGCTTGATTTGCGAAGCCGGACACGTAAATGTTCCAAGGAAAGCGGTTCCGGATTCCGAAGCCACAGGGTAATTCGGGGTCGTGCCGCCGATATTGTTCCACTGAACGTACCGCACCGGGTCCAGCCCGGCATTATAGGTGTATAGAAGAATATTCCATTCAGCGGCAGGATACAGGTTGTAGCTGCCGTTGATATAGGCGTTTCCGGATGGAATATTCCCCTCATAGGTATTCTCATATTCCGCCAGAATTTCCC
>JAJZGH010000390.1 GCA_021798635.1 Planctomycetota bacterium
AATCCTCTGGATTTTCTAAACAGTCTTTCCCCTAACGGCAAGCTCGCCGCAACCGCCGGAACAACAGCGGGTGTGGTCGGTGCCGGAGCCTTGGCTATCGGCGGTCATTGGCAGTTATTGCTGCTGCTGTTGCTGCTGGTGGTCATCGCGATTGTCGCATTCGTTATATTTCGTCTGCTGGTAGGGTGGTGGCAAAAGCGCAAATCGCGCCCGATGGAGCAGAGCCTGGCCGGTAATGCCGGTGCCGCGCCGCAACAACTCAGCGGTGCAAAAAAGTTGGCGGATTTGGACTCTCTGCGCCGGGTGTTTGCCACGGGCGTGGAAAAATTTCACGCCGCCGGCAAGGATTTGTACAGCCTGCCCTGGTATGTGCTCGTTGGACAACCCGGATCGGGTAAAACCGAAGCCATCCGACATTCGGCCATGGGTTTTCCGCCCGGGTTGCAGGATCAACTGCAAGGCTCGGGCGGTACGATTAACATGAACTGGTGGTTTACCAATCAGGCCATTATCCTTGATACGGCCGGAAGGTTAATGTTTGAAGAGGTGGCTCCGGGGGCAACGAGTGAATGGCAGGAATTTCTTAAACTTCTGCGCACGCATCGTCCCAATTGCCCGATCAACGGCATGTTGCTGGTGATTCCGGCGGAAAGCCTGCTGAAAGATTCCGGAGAAACCATTGCCCGGAACGCGGGAAAAATCGCCCAGCAACTGGATATGATCCAGCGCATACTGGGTGTGCGGTTTCCGGTTTTTGTGCTGATAACAAAAGCTGATTACCTTACCGGCTTCAGTCAGTTCTTTGATGATCTCACCGATCCGCAACTGCAACATCAGATCATGGGCTGGTCCAATCCGGCCGCACTGGATGATCCGTTTAACATGGACGCCGTGGAAGATCATCTGCGGCAGGTTCATGACCGGCTGGTGGAGCGGCGCAAACGCCTGCTGGCTGATCCGGTGAATACGGAAGATCCATCGCACAGCCGCATGGATCAGGTCGATTCGCTTTTTGCATTTCCGGAAACGCTCGTCAAGCTTGCGCCGCGTTTAAGGCAATATCTGGAAACCATTTTTGTCGCGGGGGAATGGTCGGCCAAGCCTTTGTTTCTTCGTGGGATTTATTTCACCAGTTCCATGTCCGAGGGGAAAGCCCTGGATGCGGACTTGGCGCAGGCATTGGGCGTTTCGATTGATGCCTTACCGTTCAGCGGGGTGTGGCGGCGCGATCGGGCTTATTTCCTGCGTGATTTATTTTTGCAGAAAGTATTTAAGGAACGCGGGCTGGTTACGCGGGCCGGCAATGCCATGCAGCAGCAGCGGCGACGCAAAGTCGCGGTATTGGCGGCGGGGTTTGCCGCGGTAATTCTTCTGCTGGGCAGCACGTTTTACGCATTTTATGAATTAAAAAGCAGCATCGGAACCCCACGCCAGTACTGGCAGGCCGCGGCCAAAGTATTTACGTCATCCAGTCCGCAATTCATGGCCATCATTGTGCCGAAAAATAATTCCATCGGCGTGCCGGAATATGTGTATCAGGGGCATACGAATAAAATTCTGGGCCATTCACTGGCTAATTTTTATCAGCAGGGGTTTGATTTAGTCCGTAAGCCTTTATCGGTGCCATGGATATTCAAACCGGTTTCATTCCTGGGAGGTGCGGTCAATGGACGCCAGCGGAAAGCATTCTTGAAATTATATAATCAGGAAGTTATTGATCCGGTCATTCATGCGGCGGAATCCCGCCTGGCCGTCGCACCGGTGTCGGATCAGTCTCTGGCGCTGCCGCAGCTCAATGCGCGTACGGACGCGCTTTTGGAATTCCTTGCCTTGGCGCGGGCCGGGTATCAAGGTGGAACAGCCTCGGCGGTGGGCCGGAAGGATAGCCTTAAACATTTTGATGCGTTGTTGGCCTATATCCTCCCGGCCGCTGATTACAAGTCTTATGAAACTTACCAGAGCGATTCCACGCAGTCGATTCTGGGAAGTCTGTACAACTCCCACCAGCAGTGGCCGCCCGCGGACCTGCAGTTGGTTCAATCGGTGGACTTTGCGGCTGCGGTTCGGCACGGCATGACCAGCGTGCTGGCGGGTTGGAATATTGAAGTGGGAACCGGTAATCAGGCGTTACAGCGCCTGGTGGCGTTAAAGACGGCGCTGCAGGATTATCAGAATTCAGAAAGCGCTTTGGTGCAGTGGTCCAAGCGCTATGAGGTCAGTAATGATACGCAACTGGGGGATGCCGCGTTCCAGAAAGTCGCCGGACTGCTTAAGGCGCTATCCGCCTCGGCGGCGCAGATAAAACTTAATTATTCCGCGTTAGGTTCCCATGCAAGTTTTGCCGGTGCCTATCTGGCTGACGCCCAGCAATTGCTGCATCGCCGGCAGGAGTTATATACCCGCCTCAAGCAGGAAACCGCATGGATTGATGCGGCGGGTAAATCCGCGAACCCCAAAGCCGGCGCAGCGAATAGTCTTATTTCCCATTTGCTGCTGGGCGGTCCGTCCATACCCAAAGGGATTTTGGAAAAGAGTATGGCATTGCTGACTTCAGCCCGAACGCAATTGCTGCATGATATCGCCAATGAAAGATCGCCCTTCGGCGCAACTAGTCAAACGCAAATCGCGGCACTGGATCAGGTATTTCTGGCGCGGGCAGGCGCGAATCGGGAAATTGCCCTGCGACAAAACATGTATTCCGCCATTGCCGCCCTGGTTTCCACTCCGGCGGATGTGACAACGGTACTGAATGCCAAAGCTTTCTTTCAGGCGTTTAATCAGCAATCACAGCAAGCGTCGGCGGCAATCACGCAAACTTCCGCCACACTAAAATCCGCCGGGCCGGCAACCGCCGCAGCTTACAATCAAGCGGCCATTATCGCGGCGGGTAAAGCCATGCAGGCGATTCAGGCTTACCGACTTCAACAGATGATCCGCCAGTGTGTTTCCCATCCGTTGACCAGTGCCGCCACTATTGAGCGGGCTGTGGCGCAGCAGGTGCAAACAGCCCATGCTGCGGCGGTTATTAAACCTCTGATTTTGTTTG
>JAJZGH010000002.1 GCA_021798635.1 Planctomycetota bacterium
GCTATTTGGCACCGAGCCGGGAGCCAACAAAAAAATTCTCGCCTACTGCGATATCCGCCTGGATTCCAAACCTGGAGCCTCTTACTCCGGCGTCTCATGGTGGGTGACGGCTCGGACAGATTCGAGTGGGCGATTCAGGATTTCCCGGTTTCCCGCTGGCAAAGCATCCGTCCAAATGCGGATTTCAGGCCCGATGGCGGGTGGAGGAGGGGCGCTGGGTTGCCCCGTTACCGTCCTGCCGGGGAAAGCGGTCAAGGTAACGCTGGGAGGCGTTGGGCAAACTGTGGAGGGACGCGTACTAATCCCCCGATCGCTGGCGGCATTTCACGGCTGGTATTTCGAGATGGCCGACGCCGACACCAAGCCCCTCCCTTGGCCCATACCGGCCAGCATAAAGCACGGCAGCGATGCGCAGAAATCCCAGTGGTTCAATAAATTTTTCGCCACCGCTGCCGGCAAGGCCTTCTTTGCGCGCTATCAATTATGGAGGCGAACGCAGCTCCACGATTATCCCTTTGTTGTCAACGCAAATAATACCTTCACCATCCATGATGTGGTTCCGGGGACCTACCTCGTTACAGCGATCGCGGCCAATCCAGCCGTCACGGTGCCCATGCAGTTTGGCTCTACCGACCAAACCATCGGCAAAGTTCACGGCACCTTTACCGTACCTCCCATCCCCGGCGGCGTGACTGATGTGCCGCTGAAAATTCCGCCGTTGAAGCTTGTGCCGGTGAAATCCGCTAAACCTTGAGATGGCTGTTCTCTGTTCAAGTTGGGCTTGCCGCCGCGGTCTGGCGATATGCACAAATTACGGGTAAATTCTATAATATTGTTCGACGCTCCGGAGATTGGATAGGCCGGATCGTGGCGGCGTGTTTGCGGCCTTCTTGCGAAAGCCTTGAGCTCGCCGCCATGCGGGCGGACGCATGAACACGCCGGGTAAGGACGGTTGAATGGGCACTCTAATGATGAAAAAGGATAGGTTAAAAATTAAGTTAGGGGAAACGGCGTCAGCCCGGCGCAATCGCTGTGATCAGATTCTGGCATTATTGAAAAAAATGTACCCTGATGCGCATTGCGCTTTGGTTCATCAGTCCCCCTTGGAATTGCTGATTGCGACAATCCTTTCCGCGCAATGTACTGATGTGCGCGTCAACCTGGTTACGCCGGTGCTTTTTAAGCGATTTCCCGATGCCGCCTCATTGGCTGCTGCGGATATTTTTCAAATTGAAGACATTATTAAAAGCACCGGCTTTTTCCGCGCAAAAGCGAAGTCCATTCAGCAAACTGCCCAACATCTGATCTCAGCGCATGGCGGTCAGGTCCCAAGTTCCATGCAAGAGCTTACGGCGTTGCGGGGGGTAGGGCGTAAAACCGCCAATGTGGTTTTGGGCAATGCGTTTGGCCAACAGGTTGGCGTCGTGGTCGACACGCATGTGGGGCGATTGGCCCGGCGCTTGGGTTTGTCACAACACGATGATCCGGAAAAAGTGGAAAACGATTTGATGGCTTTGATTCCGCGTAGCGATTGGACACTATTTTCGCATCTGCTTATTGCGCATGGCCGCGCGGTGTGTGCAGCGCGAAAGCCCGCCTGTGAAAAGTGTCACTTGGCCAAGTTATGCCCCTCGGCGTTTCAAGCCGCCCGGGCGAGCCAAGCGGCCGGGCGGCGGTAATCCAGCAATTGACGAGCTTCCCGAGTGGCTGCTGTACCGCCGACACTTCGGCAGTATAGAATCTTCAGGTGTAAGCCCCGTGCTCTGGGAAATTGTTTCCGGAGAACAACTATCGGCGCAGTTGGATGCGACTATGCCTGAAGTAGAATATCTTGAACTGATGCTGGATCGCTTACCCGAAGCGTTTGACGGTCTACGTATTTTGCACCTCTCTGATCTGCACATTACGCAGTGGACCGCCGCGTTGCAGCACTGGAGCGATCAAATTGCCCCTCTGAACCCGGATTTGGCCGTTATCACCGGTGATCTGGGCCACCAGAGTTGGAAATGGAAAAAGACGCTGCCGAACGTTCAGCGGCTAATTTCGGTCATTCATGCTCCATTGGGAACATACTTTATTCTCGGGAATCATGATTCGCTGGAGTTGGGGCCGGCGCTGGCGGTGGGGGGGGCGGTGATGCTGGCCAATGAGTCGGTCATTATTGAACGGAGTGGCCAACGGCTGGCGCTAATTGGCGTGGCCCAGCATCGGCGCAGCGACACAGATATTCCTGCCGCCATGCGCAACGTACAGAGCACAGACTTCAAACTTATGCTGTTGCATTATCCGGATCTTATCCATTCCGCGGCCGCGGCGGGGGTGGATGTCTGTCTGGCGGGGCATACGCATGGCGGACAAATATGTTATCCGGATGGAAGTCCGATCATCGGGCATGATGTGCTGCCGGCGAATATGTGCACCGGATTAAATCGCATTGCGGATACCTGGCTAATCGTCAATCGGGGCATTGGCAAAGCGGGATTGCGCCTTCGTTTGTTCTGTCCGCCGCAGGTGATGATGCTGACCCTGCGAACCCGACGGGAGGATTCATCTGAATTTATTGTTTAGGCCGATCTGCCAGCCTCTTAGTGCCGCCGCATTGAATGAAATACCGCCATCTCGCCGAACGGCCGTTACTTGGGCAGGCTTCTATTTAGGCGATCCTATGTACTGACTTGCAAAAATTCCAAACCGGGATCATTATATCTTTGTAGATATGGAAGTCCTGTTATGATCGTCTCGGCTTTAAAAGAAATTTTTCCCGGCGAACAGATGGTAGCGCTTACACCGGCGGCAGCGGCCAGTCTGGTGAAGCAGGGGATGGAAGTCCACATTGAATCTGGGGCAGGGGTGGCGGCCGGCTTTCCTGACGCGGCTTATGCCAAGGCCGGGGCAACGGTGGTGCCTGATCGCATAACCTTGCTGCGGCAGACGGATATTCTCGTGCAGGTGCATGCCTTAGGTGCCAATACTTCCGCTTCCGGTGCGGATATGGCGGAGCTAAAGCGTGGTGTGGTGATCATTGCATTTGCCGATCCGTTGACGGATAAATCCGCCATGCAGTCGTTATCACAGGCTGCTGTGACTCTTCTGGCGATGGAACTGGTGCCGCGCATTACCCGCGCACAGAGTATGGATGCACTTTCCTCCATGGCCAGCCTCGCAGGATACAAGGCGGTGTTGATCGCGGCGGAAAAACTGGGAAAAATATTCCCCATGATGATTACCGCCGCCGGCACAATCACCCCGGCCAAGGTGTTTGTCATCGGAGCCGGTGTGGCGGGGCTACAGGCGATTGCTACGGCCCGGCGGCTGGGCGCACAGGTCAGCGCGTTTGACGTGCGGCCCGCAGTCAAGGAGCAGGTACAAAGCTTAGGTGCCCGATTTATCGAGTTGCCCCTGCAGGCCGCTGAAGCGCAAACTCCCGCTGGTTACGCTCGGCAGCAGACGGCCGAAGAGCAGCGGCGGCAGCGCGAACTCATGGCCCACAGCGTCAGTGAGGCGGATATCGTCATATCCACCGCGGCCGTACCGGGGAAAAAAGCGCCGATTCTGATCTCCGATGACATGGTTGCCGGAATGGAAGCCGGTTCCATTGTTGTTGATCTGGCGGCCTCGCGCGGCGGCAATTGTTCCCTGACGCGCCCGGATGAAGTGGTGGTGCATCAGGGTGTCACAATTCTGGGGCCGACAAATCTCACCGCCACGCTGCCGGTTCACGCCAGTCAAATGTACGCCAACAATATGGTTAATGTATTAAAGCATCTGGTCAAAAATGGGCAATGCCTTCTGGATATGCAGGATCAAATTACGCGTGAGATGCTGGTCATGCGGGATGGCGTTATTTTTAACCCGCGTGTGCGTGAGCTACTGGGCCTGCCGGTACTGGAATCACCGGATGCTGCGGCGAGCGCGGGCTAAGCGATCGGACCGGAACTAAGCGTGCGGCACACAAAGCCGCCGGAGCCGGCATATAAAATAGGCAATGATTGCTTTGTTGGAGAACCCTGTATGAATCCATCGTTGGAATCCAATTTGTTTGTCTTTGCGCTGGCGGCGTTTTTGGGCTATGAAGTGGTGCGGCGCGTTTCGCCCCAACTCCACACTCCCCTGATGTCGCTGACCAATGCGATCTCGGCGATCTCGGTGGTCGGAGCCATTGCGGTGACCGGTGCGGGGCATAACACCACCATGGTCGTGGTGTTGGGGACCATCGCGGTGACGGCCTCGATGATCAATGTGGTGGGCGGCTTTTTAATGACCGATCGTATGCTCAAGATGTTTAAGAAGCGCAAATCGCAGTGATCTCAAAGCCTGCCTGTCGTTTACTTAAACCTCTAGCCACGGGAGCACCTTGTGATAAGTTCCTATTTGCCTGTAACGATCATCGCCGCAACGGCCAAGTTCTTACCCCATCGCCAAGTTATGCCTGCTTATGTCATTTTGATTTATTTGGCTGCGGCCATGCTTTTTGCGCTGTCGTTGAAGTGGCTAAGCAGCCCCAAAACCGCGCGCTGGGGCGTGCTGGCCGGAGAAATTGGCATGGCGGCAGCGATTATCGCCACGCTTTTTCTGCCGGAAGTTCGGCATTATGACTGGATTTTCATCGCCTTCGCCATCGCCATTGCGGCCGCGCTTCCCATGGCCCTGTTGATTCCCATGACCGCTGTTCCGCAACAGATTGCCCTATTTCATGCCTTTGGAGCCTTGGCAGCGGCGCTGGTGGGAACCGCGGAATATTACGCCCACGGGGCATCATTGGGCACCTCCACACTTGTTGCCATCGGGTTTGAATCGCTTCTGGGCTATCTGACATTTACCGGCAGTCTTGTGGCGGCGGGAAAGCTGCAGGAAATACTGCCCACACAGCCCATGAATTATCCGTTTCAGAATGTCGCCAGTATTTCCGTATTGGGCGCATCGGTCATTGCCGGTGCCATGGTAGTGGTCATTCCCGCCAACCCGCTGGTATTTCCGATTTTTATCGCCCTGTGTCTGCTGTTTGGGATAATGCTGATTCTGCCGATCGGCGGCGGAGATATGCCTACGGTCATCGCACTACTTAACAGTTACGCGGGCTTATCCGCCTCCGCCATGGGGTTTGTACTCAACAATAAACTCTTAATCATTGGTGGTGCCCTGGAAGGGTCCTCGGGCTTCATCCTGGCAATGATCATGTGCAAAGCGATGAACCGGTCCTTTATTAATGTGCTGTTCGGGCAGGTGCAAGCCGGCAAGGCCGCAAAATCCGATGATATTTATGGCGGAAATATTAAAAGCGTCAATGCCGAAGAAGTCGCGGCCATCTTGGACGGTGCCCGGCGTGTGGCCATTGTGCCGGGATATGGTCTGGCGGTGGCACAAGCGCAACACGCGGTGGGGCAGCTATTTGAGTTGTTGGAATCGCGATCGGTGGACGTGCAATTCGGTATTCATCCGGTCGCTGGGCGCATGCCGGGGCACATGAATGTACTCTTGGCGGAGGCCAATATTCCTTATGATCATCTCATGGAAATGGACCGGATCAATCCGGAATTTGAAAACATGGATGTGGTCATCGTCAATGGTGCCAATGATGTGGTGAATCCTGATGCGCGTGATAATCCCAACAGCCCCATTGCGGGCATGCCGATTTTGAATGTCGATAAAGCGGGCACAGTCATCGTGATTAAACGCAGTCTCAGTGCGGGTTTTGCCGGAATTCCCAATCCACTTTTTGCCGCCAAAAACTGTCTGATGTATTTCGCGGACGGCAAGAAAGCCGTGCTCGACATCATCGCCGAGTTGGAAAAACTGTAAAAAATCTCGCGAAATCCGGCCTTATCTTTAGCGGATGATTCCTGACGGGGTGCCTCAATCGGACTTGGTCTGGCGCTGCTCGCGTTTTGCGTTTTCTGTCAGCCAGTCCAGCCATGCGTTGGCCTGATTGCGGGCGACGGAAATTTCCAGCAGTGGGGCGGTTCGATTGAGATGGGTCACATCCTGCCGGAAGCGCTCGAGATCAAAGGGAATATAGGGAAATAGATCAATTTTATTGAGAATCAGCAGATCCGCCGATACGACCAGATTCGGATGCTTGGCGGCTTTATCGTCGCCTTCACTGACACTGAACATGCCGACTTTGCAGTCCTGCCCAAGATTGAATGAGACCGGGCAGATCAAATTGCCGACATTTTCGATAATTAGAATATCAAGTGCGGCCAAGTCGATTCGATCCATGGCGTGCCGTACCTGATTGGCGTCCAAGTGGCATCCGCTTCCCGTATTGATCTGTACAATATGCTCTGAATGCTTAGCCAGACGGTCTCCATCACGACAGGTGGCCGGATCGCCGACGATGACTCCGATAGTAACAATCGCCTTGAGTTGCCGGAGCGTCAGCTCCAGAAGAGCCGTTTTTCCCGCGCCGGGCGCGCCGATTAAATCCACGACAAACACGCCGGCGTGTTCAAATAGCTTCCGATTTTGCAAGGCTATTTCATCATTAAGTTTAAGGACATTTTCAACAATCGGTACTTTGGTGCTCACGAGCAACTCCAGTCTTGAAAGGTTTGCTGCCACGAACATGTACTGCGGCTTTTCGTTGGTGCTGCCCGGTGTCGCAATCCACTTCAATGGACTCCAACTGAAACTCATCGCCCCCCATAATATCAACTTGGGTGCCTCCGCATACGCAATGCTCATCAACCGTTGCCGGCTCCCAGCATCGTCCACATGACACGCAGCGAAACCGCCAGGGGGGTGTCACAACCTTCAACTGCGATGTACTCCAGCCGACACCCGCACTGGCCACATTCCAGGCCATCTCCATCGCCTGTGCCTCCACCCCATGCATAGGCCCAATGCGCACCGTGGCCCGAATCAGTCGCTGGTGCGCGGGCAGATGTTGCCGGACTAAGGCGATCACGGATTCCGCAATCGATATTTCATGCATGACTCAACTCCAGAACAACTCCATGCCGCTTTCCATTTTTTTCCATCCCTGGAGAATTCGAATGTAATTGCCGCGCTCGAATAATTCCGGCTCCGGGGACCGCGCCATGCTCATGGATCCCTTCATCTGCTTGACGGACAAATACTCGTTGGCCCGCAGCCACTCAGCCAGAGCGTCACGCAATACCTTCAAGTGGTCCGGACCATACTCCAAAAGCGCGGAAACAAGTTGCACGGCATCCGCTCCGACCATGAGACATTTGACCGCGTCGCGCGCATTTTGAACGCCGCCGGTGATCGCCAACTGACAATCCACCTGCCCGCTGATGGCCGCCACCCAGCGCAGGCGCGGCAAAAGTTCATCGGATGTGGACAACTTGAGTTCGCGCTTTACCGTCAGATTGTCAATATCAATATCCGCCTGGTAAAACCGGTTAAAGATCACAACACTTCCCGCGCCGGCTTTGGCGGCCTGCGCGACAAAATGCACCGGTGATGTGTAAAAACCAGAGAGCTTCACCGCCAGCGGTAGCGTTACCGCCTTGCGCACATCCTTGATGATCGCGAGCATGTCGCGTTCAACATCTCCCGCATCACGAAACGCGGACAGGGCTAAATCGTAGAGATTTAACTCAATACCGTCGGCACCCGCCTGCTCCAGCAGCTTGGCATAAGAGGTCCAGCCGCCCAGCGTGCGACCGTTGAGCGACGCGATAACCGGGACGCGCACAACAGATTTGATTTTCTGTAGCTGTTTAAGATAGGCATCGGGGCCGAGCCGGAAATTATACGGTGTTGTCAAATACCCCGACGCTTCGCCGGAGTTTTCGTCCCCTTGCGTAAGCGCCCAATCTACATAGATTTCCTCCTGGACCAACTGCTCTTCAAAAATCGAAGGCATGATAATCATGGGAGCGCCGGCATCTTCCAGACGGCGGACCGTGTCAATGTCATTGGCCATCGGCGAAGCTCCCGGTATCAGCGGGTGAGGAAGATCAAAGCCCATATAGTTGGTAGACATATCCATAGTATTAGTCTCCTTTTGCAGTGGTGGTCGGTTCGCTTTGACTCGGAGCCTGAGTTCCCGGAAAGGCAAAGCCCGCCAATTGTGTATACAGTGCCAGCCGCTCGGCGGTATTCCGCACGGAGGCTTCCGAAAGCATGCGGAATCTTTCGGGATTAATTTTTTCGATCATGGAAAACCGCGTTTCATTACGCATGTAATCGCGTACATTGGCTTTCTGTTTTGGTGAATCAATTTGCAAGGGCGGCTTGCCTTCCGTAATGAGTCGCGGATCGTAGTGATACAATGGCCACACGCCGCTATCCACCGCCAATTTCTGCTGGTTGATGCCGTAGGTGAGATCATACCCATGCGCGATGCAGTGGCTGTACGCAATTATTAAAGACGGGCCGGGATAGGCCGCCGCTTCATTGAAGACTCGAACGGTGTGATTGTCATTAGCACCAAACGCAATGCTGGCGACATACGCATGGCGATAACTCATCGCCATCAGACCAAGGTCTTTTTTCTGGGTGCTTTTCCCGGCGGCGGCAAATTTCGCCACAGCGCCAATCGGTGTGCTCTTGGAACTCTGACCGCCCGTGTTGGAATATACCTCCGTATCCAGCACCAGTACGTTGACATCAAACGGCAGGCTTAATACGTGGTCCAGGCCGCCAAAATCAATGTCGTAAGCCCATCCGTCGCCACCGAGGATCCACACGCTTTTGCGTACCAGATAATCAGCGACTTGTCCGAGAATTGTGGCTTCCGGTTCTTTGATATCACCCAGACGCTTCCGCAGTTCCACCACGCGATCGCGCTGCTCGGCGATTCCTTTTTCCGACGTTTGATCCGCTTCGAGAAGCGCAGAACTTAGCGTATCGCCAATGCGCCCGGCGAGTTGCTTTACCAGACGCTGCGCGTGGCGAATATGCTGGTCGACGCCTAAGCGCATCCCCATGCCAAATTCGGCGTTATCTTCAAACAGGGAATTATTCCATGCCGGCCCACGCCCATCGCGGTTCGTCGTGTAGGGTGTTGTGGGGAGATTGCCGCCATAGATCGAGGAACACCCCGTCGCATTGGCAATAATCAGCCGGTCTCCGAACAATTGGGTCAGCAATTTAATATAGGGTGTTTCACCGCAGCCGGCGCAGGCTCCGCTGAATTCGAATAACGGAAGCAGAAATTGACTGGCCTTGGCATCCAGGCGTGTGATGCGCGATCGATCCAACTCCGGTATCTTGAGAAAAAAATTGAAGTTATCGCGTTCCCGCTCACGAATACTGATTTGCGGGACCATGTTAATGGCTTTATGTTTAGGATTGGCTTTGTCTTTCGCCGGGCAGACCTCCACGCACAATCCACATCCCGTGCAGTCTTCGGGAGCCACCTGCAGGGTATACATCATGCCTTTGAAGTCCGGAGCTTTGTAGGCCATGTGTTTGAATGACACCGGAGCGCCGGCCAAGTCGCCCTGATCATAAATTTTGGCTCGTATGGCCGCGTGCGGGCAGACAAAGGCACACTTGTTACATTGAATACAGAACTGCTGGTCCCATTCCGGAATGCTCACGGCAATATTGCGTTTTTCCCACTTGGTCGTGCCGGTCGGCCATGTGCCATCCACCGGGAATGCACTAACCGGTAACAAGTCGCCTTTTCCGGCCATCATCACCGCCTGTACGCGACGGGTGAAATCAGGCATAGCCGATTGGGCAAAGCTTTCCTGTCGAATGGTGGAAGTTGCGGCGGCGGGAATGGGTATTTCATGCAGGTTCGCCAAGGTTTGGTCCACCGCCTCATAATTACGTTGGACAATTTCTTCGCCGCGTTTTTCATAGGTCTTTTTGATTGCCTTCTTAATGGCGGTAATCGCCGAATCACGCGGTAAAACCCCGGATATGGCAAAAAACGCGGTCTGCATAATCGTATTAATGCGCCGGCCCATACCGGTATTCCGTGCCACTTTATTGGCGTCTATCGCGAAAAACTTGAGACGTTTCTCAATAATCGTGCGTTGGATTTCCACCGGCAGATGATCCCATACCTTTTCCCGGTCCAACGGCGCGTTGAGCAGAAAAACCGATCCGGAAGCAGCCATTTCCAGAACGTCCATGCGTTCGAGAAATTCAAATTGATGGCACGCAATAAAGTTGGCCTTGCGAATCAGATACGGCGCGCGGATCGGCTCATGGCCGAATCGCAAATGCGAGATTGTCATAGCCCCTGATTTTTTCGAATCGTAAACAAAATAACCCTGGGCGTGCAAATCTGTTTGATCGCCGATAATTTTGATGGAATTCTTATTAGCGCCCACGGTCCCATCGGCACCCAGGCCGTAAAACAGTGCCTGTACCATATCTCCCTTGGGCAGATCAAAACTCTCGTCCACCGGTAATGACAGGTGCGTAACATCATCATTAATTCCTACGGTAAAGCGCGGTTTAGGATGAGATTTATCCAATTCATCAAATACCGCCTTGACCATCGCGGGCGTGAATTCTTTGCTCGACAGGCCGTAGCGGCCACCGATCACCAGGGGCATTTCTCCCATGGGCAATGTCCGTACCATCATCGCCTGGGCCAAGGCTGTCATAACATCCTGATACAGCGGTTCTCCCGCCGATCCCGGCTCTTTGCAGCGATCCATGACGGCAATGTTTCGGGCGGTAGCGGGCATGGCATTGACCAGCATATCGGCGGCAAAAGGACGGTAAAGTCGGACGATTACGCAGCCAATTCGTTCCCCCTTTTCCACCAGATGCCGCACCGTTTCGCTGGTGGTTTCAGCGCCGGAACCCATAATGATGATCACGCGCGTGGCCTCGGGGTGGCCGCGATATTCATAGGGCTGATAAACCCGGCCGGTCATTTCGGTAAAACGCCGCATTTCTTCAAGGACAATCTGCGGCAGCGCATCATAATAGGAGTTCGCGGCTTCCCGCGCCTGAAAAAACGTATCCGGATTTTGGGCGGTGCCGCGTAACACCGGAGCATCCGGCGTGAGCGCACGCTGACGATGTGCCGCTACCCACGCCTGGGGAATCAGTGTACGCAACTGGTCGTCGGTAAGCATGTCGACGCCATTAAGCTCATGCGACGTGCGAAAGCCATCGAAAAAATGAATAAACGGAATTCTGCTGCGCAAACTGGCGGCCAGGGCAATAGCCGCCTGATCGTGCGCTTCCTGCACATTGACGGACGCCAACATGGCAAATCCGGTTTGTCGACAAGCCATGACGTCCGAGTGATCCCCAAAGATGGACAGCGCATGGGTCGCCAGGGAACGCGCCGCCACTTGGATGACAAAGCTCGTAAGCTCGCCGGCAATCTTATACAGGTTGGGAATCATCAGCAGCAGGCCCTGCGAAGAGGTACTGGTGGTACACATTGCTCCGGCTTGCAGTGCGCCGTGTGCCGCGCCGATAGCGCCCCCTTCACTTTGCATTTCTACAACCTGCAGTACATCGCCCCAAATATTTTTCTGACCGCGCGCGGACCAGTCGTCAAAAAATTCGCCCATCGGACTTGCGGGAGTAATCGGATAAATCACCGCTGTGTCGCTGGTCCGATACGCCACGCTTGCCGCAGCCTCGTTGCCATCAATGGTTAGATGTTGTTTGGTATTCATGATATAAGTCCTTTCATGACTTTTACGTTGCCTTGAGTGCCGGTTCCGTATCCTGAAATAATTGCGGCAGGAATGTTTTTCCCATGCTCCATTGGGCTATTGCGTGGTGCAGGTCTCCAGCGAGCCGGTCCACCGCCGCGGCCACGATCGGCGTTAATTGATCGCTGATTTCTACGCTTTGACATCCGATCGCCGCGATCCACGCGTGGGGGCGTGCACCGAACGCGCTTCGTGCCATGGCCAGCACCATTCCCGGCGTACAATGATGCCCTAGGCGCACCTCACTGCATTCTTCCTGAACGGAGGTGATGGAAATGCTCCCGGCCGGAAGGGCCATGCTGGCATCAACAAAAATAATCCGTTGGCATGGAGCGATGTCCACCGAGAGTTCCGGTGTCAGTTGTCCGCAGGAGATCAGTTTGACCTTCTGCGAAAGTCGCCGAGGCAGAAGTGCGTTCAGTTTCTCGATAACCGCCGGTCCGGCACCGTCATCAGCGCGCAATGTATTGCCGTAGCCGATAACCAGCGTTTGGGGAATCGTCGCATTAATTTCGTTGCAGTACATCGCACACCTCGCCGTCGGCACGACATAGTTCAATCCGCAAAGGCATCTGTCCCAGGGCATGGGTCGAGCAACTCAGACATGGGTCAAAACAGCGGATCACAGCTTCCACTCGGTTGAGCATGCCTTCGCTTAGATGCTCGGCGTCCACAAATCTTTCCGCCACCTGTCGCACGCCCAAATTCATCGCCAGGTTATTGTGACCGGTTGCGATAATCAGATTGGCCCAGCGGATCAGACCATTGTCATCAATTTTATAGTGATGAATCAGCGTGCCGCGTGGTGCCTCGGATATACCCACGCCTTCGAGCCGATTGGGCCGCGCGCGTGATCGGACATGGGTGTTGAGAATATCCGGAAATTGCAGCAGGCGCTGAATCATTTCAATGCCGTAAAGAATTTCAATGAGTCTGGCCCAGTGGTAATGAAAACTGCTTTGCGGCGCACGGCCCAGTCGGGTGCGAAATACACCTAATTCCTTATCCGCATTTACCGTACCGCAGCGTTCCGCCACAACCAGCCGGGCCAGGGGGCCGACACGGTAAATCCCAGCGGGGTATCCATGGGGCTTGAAATAGGGGAACTTGAGATACGAATATTTTTCAACGGCCTCGCCGATTAGCGATCCGTAATGCCTCTGATCGTTGCGGCCCAGTTCCGCTATCGGGGCACCTTGGTGATCCACGAATTTCATGGCTCCGTCGTAGTGCTCCAGCAGACCTTCGGGATTTACAAGTCCGGCAAAAAGCGTCGGGAAATTCGCGAATGCATCTACTTCCGCCGGATAACGATTTTCCACCTGATGAAAATAATCCAACGCCCGATTCACCCGCGCCATAGCCGCCGGAATCTCCTTGAGAATCGCATCTCGTTTCTCCTCCGTCAGCGGGTCATTAACGCCCCCCGGAACAACCCACGCCGGATGTATTTTCTTCCCGCCCAGCATGGCGATAACATCCTGTCCGAATTTACGCAGTAGAATTCCGTCGCGGGCAAAATCCGGGTGCTCGCGAATCAATCCAAAAATGTTTCGTCGCAGTGGATCACCGTCCATCCCGAATAGAAGATCGGGGCTGGAAAGATGAAAAAAGGACAGCGCATGGCTCTGCACCATCTGCGCCAGATTCATGATGCGACGGAGCTTGTCCGCGGTAGGTGGAATGTCAACCGCCAAAATATCATCGCAGGCCTTGGCCGCCGCCATCAGATGGCTTACGGGACATATCCCGCAGATACGCGCCATAATGCCTGGCATTTCGGTCAGCGGTCTGCCTTCTACAAATTTTTCAAATCCGCGAAACTGCGTCACATGAAACTTCGCATCGCACACCTTGCCGGATTCGTCAAGATGAATAGTTATTTTTGCATGTCCTTCTATGCGGGTAACACCGTCAATAGTAATGGTTCGTGTCATGATAAAATCCTTTTGTTAAGACCCGTGGCATCCCGGCCCGGTTCATTTTCCAAAGCGCGAAACGCTCATGGCATTCGGCACACGTCCTGCCAGAAATTCCGTCAGCACAAACCAGATGGCATCCGCCGACGGCGGGCAACCCGGCAGATACAGGTCCACTTTGATCACCTCGTGCAGGGGCGTGGCGTGGGGACGCAATGGCGGTACAACCGTCAGCGGAAGGATGGCTTTTCGTTCTTCGGCGGTGGGCGGCTCCTGGGCATTTTCCACATAAGCCCGGTCAAACAAGTCCGAGCGATCCCAATAGTTGCGCATCGCGGGAACATTGCCGGTAACGGCGCAGTCGCCCAGAGCTATGACGAATTTGCTATGCGAGCGGATGACCTTGGCTTTGTGCAAATCTTCTTCACTGCTGACCGCGCCCTCCACCAGCGTTACATCCACGCTTTGCGGAAATTCCTTCGGATCCACGACCGGCGAATGTAATATATCCACCAATCCGGCCAGGGTAATAAGTCGCTCATCGAGGTCCATCAGGCTCATGTGACAGCCCGAGCATCCATCCAGCCAGACCGTGGCTACCGTGGGCCTGGTTGTCGTTGTTGTTGTGGTTGTAGTTGCTGTCGTGGTCATAATTTAGCCTCCCGCATCAGAGTTAGATAAGGTAAAAAGTCGGTTTTCTTTGTCATTTCCCCTACGGCAGTGCCGCGGTGCGTCAACGCGCCGGTTGGACATACATTGACACACTTGCCGCATCCGGTGCAGGTCTGGCTATTACCCCATGGTTCATCCAGATCATTGATAATCGCGGACAGGACGCCCCGACCTTTAACGTCTTTGGTATGGGCACCTTCGATCTCGCCGCAGACGCGCACGCATCGCAGGCACAAAATGCACCGGTTTTGATCCATACGCATGTAGTCGTGCGAATTATCCACTTCCAGGTGGGGGAATCGATAGGGGAATCGTACGTGATCGATTTCCAGTTTGGTTGCCATATTTTGTAATTCGCAATGCCCATTGCTCACACATACTGAGCACACGTGGTTCCGTTCGGCAAAGAGCATTTCCACAATCATCTTGCGGTACTGCTTCAAACGCGGCGATGTGGTGCGCACGGTCATACCTTCGGTACACTCTGTGGCGCAGGCCGCGTGAAGTTTTGGTGACGCGGCGATTTCCACCATGCACAATCGGCAGCCGCCCCAGACGGTCAACCCTTCCAGAAAGCATAGTGTGGGAATGTCAATGTTATTCTCCCGTGCTACCTGGAGAATCGTCTCGCCGGAACGGCAACTGATAGCTTTGTCGTCAATGGTCAGCGTAATGGACTGAGTTGTTGAAGTAACTGAACTCATGGGAGCACCTCCAGTTCAATGTGTTCACTTGTGGCGGCATGCGTCGCCTTTTCGCGCGCCGCTTGTGCCTCTGCGATGAGGGTGTGATATTCCTGTTCAAAGTAACGCAGCGTACTAAGCACCGGATTGGGCGCTGATTGGCCCAGCCCGCACAAGCTGGTCTGCTTGACCATGTCGCATAAATCCTTGAGCAGTTGCAGGTCTTCAGGCGTGGCTCTTTTTTCGCAGATGCGGTCCAGCAGCAAGTGCATTTCATACGTGCCCACGCGGCACGGTATGCACTTGCCGCAGCTTTCAGTCATGCAGAATTCCATAAAGAATCGTGCTACATCGGCCATGTTGCTGGTTTCATCCATCACAATCATGCCGCCGGAACCCATGATGGATCCGGCTTTGGCCAGTGATTCATAATCCACAGTAATATTCAGAAGCTCCGCCGGAATACACCCTCCGGACGGGCCTCCAGTCTGTACCGCTTTAAAGGCCTTGCCATCGGGAATGCCGCCGGCAATATCATAAATAATGTCCCGAAGCGGAATTCCCATGGGCACTTCAATCAGACCGGTATTTTTAATCTTTCCGGTCAAGGCGAAAATCTTAGTGCCTTTACTTTTTTCAGTTCCGATCTGGGCAAACCAGGCCGCCCCTTTATTGATAATCGGTGCGACGTTGGCGTATGTTTCCACGTTGTTAATCAGCGTGGGATAACCAAATAGACCATAATTGGCCGGGTACGGCGGGCGCGGACGCGGTACGCCCCGCTTGCCTTCCACGCTGGCGATCAGCGCCGTTTCCTCGCCGCATACAAAGGCTCCGGCCCCCAGTCGCAGTTCAACATTAAAGCTGAATTTTGTGCCAAAAATATTATGGCCGATTAATTCATGCCGCCGCGCGAGATTAATGGCCTTGGTCAAGCGCTTTACGGCCAGCGGATATTCCGCCCGGACATATATCACGCCGTTTTCCGCTCCGACGGCATAGGCGGCAATAGCCATGCCCTCCAGCACCCGATGGGGATCGCCTTCCATCACGCTGCGATCCATGAACGCTCCCGGATCGCCTTCATCACCATTGCAGATCACATATTTGGTGCTCCCGCCGGCTTTGGAAACCGTGGCCCATTTCAAACCCGTTGGAAAGCCCGCGCCGCCGCGACCCCGTAGCCCGGAATTAGAAATTTCCTCGATGACCTGTTGCGGAGTCATGGTGGTAACGGTTTTGAGCAGCGCTTGATAGGCGCCGTGGGCGATGCAGTCAATGAGACTTTCCGGGTCTACAATTCCGAAATTTTCGCGGACCACCAATTTCTGGCGAGTGAAGAACGGCTGTTGTGTGTCACAGAGCAGTTCCTTAACAGGTTGTGTTGCCAGGGCCTCTACAATGGCGGGGGCGTGTTCGGGCTTTACAAACTGATACATCGCCTTATCGGCTTTCACCAACGGACCGTTGCAGCAAAGGCCCATGCAGCCGACGCCTTTAACACATACTTGATCCGACATTCCCCGGCGTTTAACCTCGTCGCTTAGCGCTTTTTGCAGAACATCGCTCTGCAGACTCATACAACCGGATTCGGTACACACACGAAGCTCGTGCGCGAATGTGTCCGCACGGGCCTTATCCATCATCGTCATTAACTCTTCGGGTTTCATGGTTACGCCTTTCTTCCTAAAGTGTCATCCACGGCCGCCAAAAGTTCAGTCGCGGAACGCTTTCCCAAAACCTTTCCGTCTACCACCGCGGTCGGGGCCAGGCCGCAGGCACCAATACATCGCGCAACCAACAGTGAAAGTTCACCATCTTTGGTAGTTTGTCCTTCCGCAATGCCGTAGTGGTGTTGCACCTCATCGAGAAGTTGCCGTCCCCCTTTGATGTAACACGCTGTTCCCATGCACACGACACACACATGTTTACCCTGCGGCTTAAGCGTGAAAAAATGGTAAAATGTTGCTACGCCGTAAACCTTGGAAAGCGGCACTTTCAACGCTCCGGCCACCCATCGCATGGATGGAAGATCCAGAAACCCGAACGTTTGCTGCACGCTGTGCAGGCTTTCAATCAACGCGTCGGGCTGAAAATCATTGCGTCGCATGGTGGTCTCAATGATTTTCCACCGCTTATCCTCCGTTGGAGGCTTGGATAAAATTGTGGCGACTGACATGGTAAAAACTCCTTATTACCCGTGACATACCGCGTGGGCTTAACAGATGCGCGGTAATTGTTCTCCATAAGGCTTCTGTAATATGCGCCATCCGCCGATGGATGTATGCAGTGTACACATGCCGTCTTTTTCCGGGGCGACATACCCGATAATGCACGCGTCTTTTCCCAGCGGATGCTGCCGCATGGCCGCCAATGCCGCCTGCGCCTGGCCCGGCCGAATGACGACCAGCACTTTTCCCTCATTGGCTATTTCCAGTGGGTCCAGGCCCAGCATGTCGGCCGCATGTTTAGCTTCGGGCTTTACTGGAATCCGTGATTCTTCCAGATTTATTCGCCAGCCGGTTCGCCCGGCGAGATCGGCGGTAAGGCCCGCTAAACCCCCGCGCGTCGGATCACGCATAAAAACGACTTCCGCAACAGCCCGGCGCAAGGTTTCTATTAAACCGTTAAGGGGGGCCACATCGCTGCGCAACACGCTTTGTACTTCCGGCATTTCACGCGCCAGCATGACCGTCAGGCCGTGTTCCGCGATCGGGCCGTTGATAATCAGCACATCACCGGGTTCCACGCGATCCGGATGCGGCAGCGGCTGGTCGGATAATTCACCAATTCCGGCGGTTGTCAGATAGATTCCGTCGGCTTGTCCGTGTCCCACCACTTTGGTATCACCGGTAATCACACGTACACCCGCTTCGCAGGCGGTTGCCGCCACGGAATCCAAGACCCGCTCCAGTACGCTGCGTTCCAAGCCTTCCGCCAGAATCATGGATAGTGCCAAAGCGCGGGGATGGGCACCGCATACCGCTAAATCATTGACGGTCCCGCTTACGGCCAGACGCCCAATATCGCCTCCAGGAAAATTCAGCGGTTGAACAACATAGCTGTCAATGGTCATGGCCAGCTTGCCCCCGGGGATCATGCCGGAGTCCAAAAGCTGCGAGAGGGCCGGATTACTTAGGCGTGGCAGGACAAGCTGGTTAAGCAATACATCCGTCAATTGGCCGCCGCCGCCGTGTGCCAACGCGACATGCGTAAATCGTGCGGGCATCGTGGAAGCCGGCATAGGATCTCCATGGAATGGAGTTTTAATCATGATTGCACCTCCAGCAGTTCTTTCTCTTGCCGTTTGGGCAATGTCATCTGCCTGAAATTCCCATACTTAAACCACGCGGAGCAAGTGCCCTCGGAACTGACCATGCACGGCCCGATAGGGGAAATAGGGGTACACGATTTTCCGAAGAGCTTGCATTGCACGGGCAGCGCCGCGCCGCTGATAACTTTGCCACAGATACATCCCTTTGGTTCTCGCACTTGTGGCTCCGGAAGATTAAAACGTAACGCAGCATCAAAGCGTTGATATTCCCGGCGCAGGATCAATCCGCTGTCGGGTAGGGTGCCCATGCCGCGCCATCGCGCATCCCCAGGTTCAAATATCTGCTCCAGCAAGGCTAACGCCCAGCGATTGCCTTTTTTATGCACCGCTTCGGGATATTGATTCACCAGAGCCGTTTTGTTCTCTACGACCAATTCCGTCAGGCAGACCAGAGCCGCAATGAGCTGCGCGGGTTCAAAACCACCGATCACACACGATACCCCGAATTCTTCGACAATCGGTGCATAGACCTCCGAACCGATAATCACCGACACATGGCCCGGACATAGAAACCCTTTTATGGCGGGAATTTCCCCATCGGCTAAAAGTGCTCGCATCGCGGGTATGATGCGCTTGTGACTTGCCAGCACGCTGAAATTACTGATATTAAGCCGCTGAGCTTCGCAGATCGCCGCCGCCGTGGCTGGAGCAGTGGTTTCAAAACCCACTGCCGCAAACACCACTTCTCGGCCTGGTTCCCGGCGTGCCAGCTTCACAGCATCCATACTGCTGTAGACAATCTCAATTCTCCCGCCACGGGCGCGTGCGGCCTCCAGAGTTCCCTGCTTTCCTGGAACGCGCAACATATCACCATAAGTGCATAAAATAACATCCTGCCGTAAACCCAGGTCAATGAGCCGGTCAATATCTCCCTGCGATGTCACGCATACCGGACATCCCGGGCCGCTGATTAATCGCACATTTGACGGCATCACGCTTGGCAGCCCACAGCGAAAGGCGCTGGTGGTATGCGTGCCGCAGACTTCCATAAAGGCTACGTCATGCCCAATAGTTTTCGCGGCGACGTCCAAGCGTTGTAACAGGTCATCAATGGTATGTTGTGTCAGGCTCATAACAGTTCTCCTGGCGTCGCCGCCGCTAAGCGTTGTTGCGGTGTGTGTTCTTGCGCCTCGCCTTCGCCGGCGGCGCGCTGCACATCGGCAATCAAGGCCCAAGTTTTACGGGCATCTTCCGGATCAAGGCGTTCAATGGCAAACCCGGCGTGAATTAAAATCCAGTCGCCGTTCTGGGCGTCGGGCGTCATCATCGTGTTCACCGGCAGGCGGTTTCCATGGAGGTCCACCATGCCGTGATGGCCATCCTGCTCAATAAGTTTTGCGGGTACTGCTAAACACATGTTCCACACTCCGTTTCTGATGTTGTTGCGCCGCTCCATCCCTGGTTCCAACGTGTAAGCGCAACCAGTGCCTGTCCCAGTGCCAGACCGCCATCATTGCAGGGCACCTTTTCATGTCGCAGAACTTTCAAGCCCTGACGCTGGAGTTGATGCGACAGATCATCCGTGAGCAACTGATTGGCAAATACGCCGCCGGACAATGCGACAACGCGGATATTTATTTCAACAGCCTTTCTCGCGATAAGTTCCGCCCAGCCGGCTACAAACTGATGTTGAAACTCCGCCGCCAGCATGGCAACCGGAACATTATTGTGCTGTTGCTGAATCAGATGTTTAATCAGCGGCCGGAAATCAAGTCTTTCGAGGCCCTGCTCATCGTGGATAAAATTCCACAGCTTTTCTGATTGAAGGGTGGTTTGCGCCGTGGCTGCTGCGGATTCCAGCGCCATGGGGGCTTGGGCTTCAAAGCTATTGTAAGTACACAGCCCCAGCAGGGCGGCTACTGCATCGAAGAGCCTCCCGGCACTGCTGGATATAACGCAATGAAGATTGCGTGTCATCATCAGCTTAAGCATCTGCCGATCGGTGCTATTCGTAATGAGTTGCACCGCCAGCGGATGCTGATCAAAGTCAGCCTCAAACGTCTGATGAAGAACCGCGAAAGCACTGCGGGAAATGTCTTTGGCCGCCACGTCACCGCCCGGCAATAACAGAGGGTTCAGCGAAGCGATGCGCTTGTATGTCTCACTACTTGCGCACAGCAGTTCGCAGCCCCAGCCGCTTCCGTCCGGGCCTAATCCGGTTCCATCGCAAATGAAAGCCAACACCGGTCCAACCACCCCATGCTCTGCCAACACTGCCGCGGCATGCGCATGATGATGTTGAACCGCGATGAGCGGCGCGGCAAACCGCTTGGCTAATTGTGTGGCATACTGCGCGCTTAGATACATGGGGTGTAGATCATGCGCGATGAATTGCGGCCGAACTTTGTGCAGCCGGCATAGATCATCAATGGTCTCAATAAACTGCCGGCGCGCTGACTGGTTATTTAAATCCCCCAGATGCTGGCTTAATATCGCTTGCGAATCCGTTACCACTGCCACCGTATTTTTCATCTCTCCACCCAGACACAGCCCCATAACCCCCGCGTCTGCGGTCAGCGCAATGGCCGATGGGGCCATTCCGCGCGATCGGCGTATCGGTGCCGGAGCTCCACCAGGACCCATATCGAGAAGGACCGAATCATCCACGCATCGGGCGATCGGGCGGTTATGCCATAAAAATCCGTCGCATAACCCGCCCAGTCGCTCAAGAGCGTCGGTGTTACTTATTGCCAGCGGCTCGTCGGTTATGTTGCCGCTGGTCATCACCAACGCTGCTAAGTCCTTATCCATGCAGGAAAACAGTAAATGATGGATAGGTGTATACGGCAACATAACTCCCAGCCGACAGTTATTGCCCGCCACGGCCTTCGCCACCGGTGCCTCGGCCTGGCGCATCGCCAGAATAATCGGTGCAGCCGCCGATTCCATGACCACTTGGGCCTCCGGACTGAGTTTGATAAATTGCCGGGCATCACTTACCGATCGACACATGATGGCAAACGGCTTGGCGTCGCGCTGTTTGAGTTGCCGCAGCCGCGTTATCGCCTCCGCATCATCCGCCCGTGCCGCCAGATGAAATCCGCCGATACCCTTAATTGCAAGGATCCCCCCGTTGATCAGTATACTGGCCGCTTGAGCTATTGGATCGCCGTCGATCAGTTCTCCACGCGAATTGACCAGTTGAATCTGCGGCCCACAATCCGGGCAGGAGATGGGTTGGGCGTGAAAACGCCGATCTCCGGGATTGTCATATTCCTTTTGACATTTGCGGCACATGGGAAATTCAGCCATGGTCGTGGTAGGGCGGTCATAGGGGATGTCAAGGATGATGCTGTAGCGCGGGCCGCAATTCGTACAAGTGACCAATCCATGATGAAAGCGGCGATTCGTGGGATCAAATAGCTCCTGCCGACATTGCGGACAAAGTGCCGCATCCGGAGTGATATCTGTCCGGCCCGAACTGCGGCTGTCACTGGACAGAATATAGAAATCCTGTTCTTCTGCTCTCCAATCAATAGTTACCTGTGTCATGCTGTCAATTCGCGCCATGGGGGGAGCGTTGCCTTTTAGTGTTTCCAGAAAATGCTCAAGATTACTCTGCGGCCCCTGGCCTTCAATGATCACTCCCCGATTGTCGTTGGCCACAAACCCACTGATGTGGGCTTCCTGCGCCAGGCGAAAAACGTATGGGCGGAATCCGACGCCCTGCACCTGACCGCGCACTATCCAGCGGCGGCGTTGTATCGTCGAGTTGTTTAACAGCGTGTTCATGCCGCAAACCTCGTCAGAGCAGTCCAACTCCCGGCGGATTATCATTCGTTCACAAGCCGCCGGGTCGAGCTTTCGCTCTCCATGTCCGTATTTTATTGCGCCTTTGAAATGTAAGTCATCAGGACAAACACTCTATGCAATATAGGTCATTTAACCAGTAACTCTATGGGGGATTCTCTTAGTGCCGGCAGTGCGGTTGGTCGCGCGGCGTCAAATCTTCCGCATGAATCGGAAAAATGCGGTATTGCCAATAGGGAATTCTCCGTGTCCCGCTATCCGTAAAATTCCTAGGCGCGTATCAGAAGTACGGCGATGATCAAACCACGAGATTGCTTTTGGCCCAGGTGGCGCAGAACTTGAAACACGCGGGGGAACTAGTATTCACTAGGGTGCGGCGTATCGGCCAGTTGGCAATATCAGCCCGACAACGTGATCAATTCAGATAGAACGTAGTTGTTAACGCCGCATCTTTGGCCCTGCTCGCCGGTTCGAAAAGGCCTGAAACACCTCTTGCGTTTTGGCCCACCGCACCCAACAATGATATTCAAGCTGCAAGAATATGTGGCGTTCCCTGCCGGGAGAAGATGACCGGCGGCGGAGCGCAGGTTGAATGTCGCGCACGGTTTGCGCGGAAAGGACGCTCTTTATGCCAATGTCTTGGACACAGTGGAAAACACTCATCGCCGCGCACGCTAAAAGTGCCGCCATGACGGTTGTGCTGATTGTGTTCCTGGCGGTCTATATAGGCCTGACGCGCAGCCATTATCCTGCGAACGCCGTCGCCGTTGGGACAGCGCAGCATGTTGCCAACGCTGCCGGTGTATTTCACCCGTTCGGCTTTTTATATACTCCCACCTTTACCACCTTTGAGCGTTACGCCCTGTTTGCCGTTCTATTTATCGCCTTGGCTGGATTGGCTTACGCCGTCATACTGATGCGGATCATAAGGCGGGCGGATCATGGAACAGAAAAAATGCAGGAGGTCGCCCATGCCATTCGGCAAGGGTCCATTGCTTATCTTGTGCGGCAACGCCGCACCTTGCTGCCTTTAATTGTGATCATTACCGTTATTCTTGTCGGAACCGCCAGTTGGACCACGGCGGCGGGTGCGAGTTTACCCATTGGCCGCGGCATCGCGTTTCTCATGGGATCCCTGTTTTCCATGGCTGTGGGCACCATCGGTATGCTCATGGCTACCGAGGGCAATGTGGTCGTGGCAGCCGCGGCGCGGAAGGGATTCGGTAAAGCCCTGCAATTGGGGTACCGCACCGGCACCGTCACGGGCATGCTTAACGACGGCCTGGGACTTTTAGGGGCGACGGCCATTTTCATGTACTTCGGTGACCGCGCCCCCGAGGCATTGCTCGGCTTTGGGTTCGGCGGAACACTTTTAGCATTGTTCATGCGTGTGGGCGGAGGAATTTATACCAAAGCGGCGGATGTGGGTGCCGATCTGGTCGGCAAAGTTGAAAAGGACATCCCGGAGGATGATCCGCGCAACGCTGCGACAATCGCGGACAATGTCGGCGATAATGTCGGCGATTGTGCCGGTATGGCCGCGGATATTTTTGAAAGTTATGAAGTCACGATGGTAGCGGCCATGATTTTGGGGTGGGCCAGCTTCGGGCATATCGGTATGCTTTTTCCCTTGCTGGTTAGGGCGGTGGGGGTTTGCTCAGATATGATCGCCACTTTCAGCGTGCGGGCCGCTGACAAAGGTTCGGATAAAGATGCCATGGCCGCGATTAATGGCGGCTATCGCCTCGGGGCTTTGATCAGCACCATCGGCTTTCTTCTGGTTGGTTTTTTCTATCTGCGTTTCAGCGGTGCCGCGCTTGCCGAAAATCCAGGTTTGCAGCATGTCTTAGCCTCAGCGCCCTGGTGGGCCAATTTTGGCGTTCATGGTTTGGATATGCGGCCCGCTGAAGCCACTTTTATCGGTGTGATACTGGCTCTCACGTTGAATTTATCTACCGAATACTTCACCGGAACGCATGAGCCACCCGTCGATTCTCTGGTCAAGTCCTGCGCCACAGGTCATGCCACCAACATCATCAGTGGTTTGGCGGTGGGCATGGAAAGCAGCGTCAGCGCCATTGTTATTATTGCCTGTTGCATTACCGCCAGCAGTCTTATTTTCTACGGAACAAATCCCATCTTTGTGGCATACGGTGTGGCGATGGTGGGTATCGGGATGCTCACGCTTGCCGGTAACACACTGAGCATGGATGTATTCGGACCCGTCGCGGATAACGCCAACGGCATTGGAGAAATGGGGTACGACCCTGAGGATATGGGGCCCAGGCAACACAGCGCCGCCCGACAGGTTCTTGCTGATTTAGACGCCACGGGTAACACCACCAAGGCCCTGACCAAGGGCGTGGCCATTGGTTCCGCCGTGATTGCCGCCGTGAGTCTTTACGCCGCATTTATCACGCTGGTGGCCACCGGCGGTGTATCTGATCATGCGCACATCAGCGGCAAAGCCTATCAGATTATTTCCGGACTTATGACCGTGGCCAGTCCAAAACTGCTGGTGGGGCTGCTTCTGGGAGGGGCCGTGCCATTTCTGTTCAGCTCAATGACCATCCGTGCGGTGGGCCGGGCAGCGTTTTTAATTGTCAAGGAATGCCGCTTGCAGTTCCAGGATGAAAAAATTTGGAGCGGCGAAACCAAGCCCGATTACGCGCGCGTGGTCAATATCTGCACCGCCACCGCCCAGCGTGAACTCATCGGCCCGGGATTCCTGGCTATTTTATCTCCCATTCTCGTGGGATTTTTACTGGGAGTCGTTGCGTTGGCCGGGTTTTTGGCCGGGGCCATTCTCTCCGGGCAATTGCTGGCGGTGTTCATGACCAATTCCGGCGGTGCCTGGGACAATGCCAAGAAAACCATCGAAGATGAACCAAGAAATCTGAAAGCCAACACCGGCAAAGGTTCTGAACGACACAAAGCCTCGGTTACTGGTGATACCGTGGGGGATCCCTTAAAAGATACCGCAGGTCCCGCCATTAATCCGTTGCTAAAAGTGATGAACATGGTGGCGCTGCTATCGCTGCCTTTGATGCTCCCCTTTGACGCTTCGCTTTGGCGGGCCGAAACCGCTATGCATAAATCAATCGTCGTGCATCCGCTTAGCCCCTATCCATGGATTGCCGCTGCCGTCGGTGTGATAGCGATAGCTGTGATCGCCTGGGCCGTGTACCGCTCCAAACACGAAACCCGGGAAATGGCGGAAATGGAAAAGCAGCTTGAAGCGGTGTAACGTCGGTTCGGGTCAATGGCGATGTTGCGTGATTATGTTCAGCGTGTTGGTCGCTTTGGCACTCGTGCCGACTCTGTTGCGTATCGCGCAGCATCCCTTTTGTCGCTGTTGATTCTCATTGGAACAGGTCTCTGGATAGCGACTATTGTTGCGTTCCGCGGCAATGGCGCGATGCTGACTTTGGCCTCACTGGCCTTTGTCTTCGGCCTGCGCCATGCCATGGATGCCGATCATATCGCCGCTATTGATAGTATCACCCGCCGCTTGCTTTATGACGGATCGCCACGCATATCCGTGGGGTTAATGTTTTCGTTAGGACATTCCACCGTCGTAGTCGGCCTGTCGCTTTTACTGATTTTAAGTCTGCACCAGGTGCAGGTGTCGCTTACGCACTTAATGACATAAGGACGCGATCATTACTTGGGTGAGCATTCTCAATACTCACTTCGCCGCCATTGGAGCGATATTTATCGCCGTTACAGCCGGTATCTGGTTGACAATGTGGCTGCTCTACTGCCTCCGCAGCCTGCCCCAGTAATGGCCGAGGCGGCGGATTATGGATTTACCGGGGGATACGCGGGCCGCCACGCCGTCTACTGATCGCGGTGTTGCGATTGGCCGGAGCACGCGAGCCTGCGATCGGGACGGCGGGGAAAGTACGCATGACATTGCCATAGCCAGCGTGATTACTGTCCCTGCAGACCACTGGCCAGGATGGTTTTGGAAAGCACAATAATTCCCTCGGCGTTTCGCAGTTGCAATGTAATATGCCGATTGCCCGGCGGGCCGCCGACGTTAATGAATCCGAAGTTGTGTTCAAACACCGGTGCGCCCAGTCTCTGTGCGTTGGGCCATGCCACGATCTGCTGGGTCGGAATGGGCCGCGCCGCCAGCGATGAGCTTGTCAGGTCGTACAGCGGATATTGATCCAGGCCGTTGGGATTCGCCTTGCGCCGGGTTAATTCGCCAAAACGCCGATGGCCGCTTAAAAAAACCACCCCTGAAACATTATGACTGAAAATCCAATGGATAAAGCTGCGTCGTTCCTGTGGAAAGTTCCCCCAGCTTTCATGCCCCGGATAATCTGCCAGCATCTGATCCCCATCCACCAGAACTTTGAATGTGGCACTGCTGTTAAGCAAATGCCGCTTTAACCAGGCAAGCTGCCGTGTGCCCAGCATTTTTCCCGGATCTTTAGGCGTCGGGTTGACGCGAAAACTCCGGTCATCCAGCAGATAAAAGGCGACATCTGAAATACGAAAATGGCAGAATGTCCCCAGCGTCGTGCCGCTGCCGTAGCCGGGATTAGGCCAGAACTGTTCAAAGGCCAGAAATGAATCATGCTTGAATACAAAGGACGAATCCGCGTGCGGCGTGCCGAAGTCACGATCATCCCATGTGGCATAAATCGGGCACACGCTAAATAGCCCGCGCAAAGCGCTAAACATCCGCGACTGATCATACCGTGCCAGTATAAAATTATATGCATGAATATACGTATATGGAAAGCGGCTTAAACGTCGTGGCAGATACGATGAATTCCCCGCAAAAATAAATGCCTGCGGCTGAAGCTGAGCGATGCTGCGCCAGATGGTCTTCGCCGGATAAACAGACGTATCCGCACAGGAGCCGAACGCAACATGCACGGGCTTAAAGGTTCCATACGCCGGCACGGTATGGATAATGACCAGCGGGGGCGGCAGCGGCAGGGTGTGCCCATTGACCAAAAGCGTAATGCGATAATCATGATCCGGAAGCAAATCGTTTAGTGCGGCGTTGACAATAAAGGGTGGCGGCCCCAGCACGGTCGTGCCCATGGCTGAAACCTGGTTTCCCGTGGTAACGTCAAAACACCGCACCTTGACCCGGTCGCTGGTGCTTAACTGAATCCATACCCGCGCTGAATCAGGTGTGATACTGCCCACCAGCGGCCCGGCAACCACATGCACCGCCCATGCCCGGCGCGCGGTGACGGCAAAAAGCAGCAGCACCATCATGGTAATGCAGAAACTAAACCGAAATACCCCAGTCAAGGCAGACCTCGCAAAATTAACCAATCGCTATTGTCCCGCCGGAGAGGCCTGGATGGCAAGTGGTCCCCCTATCGGCCGCCTTTACCGATGTAAGAAACGCCTTCACGGTAAGTTGGCTGTACCGGTAGGTTGAATCAGCGTTACGCCGCCTCGGGCTTTGGAAAGATTCCAGATAATGTGCCTCGCTTGGCCATGCAGGTTGCCGCTGGAATCGGAGAATATCGCATTTTGGCCATTAAGGCCATACGCCTGTGCGATTTCAGCGGCGGCATTAAATTTTAGCATACCGGCATCCAGATTCATGCCGTTGACCTCAAGGGCCGCATTGGTGGCCGTGACGCTCTGGAGCCGTTTGGGGCCGCCCATTCCCAGTTCCACGCCGTTTTTCACCGGTGAGGCGCTGTGATTTAAATGCGCGAGCACTTCATCGGCATCCAACAGCACCATGCCGGAATTCGGATTTTTCGGGTTGTTGCCTGAGGCTGTCTTCGGAACCGGCAGCGGTTTGGTGGGCCTGAACCGCAGGTGAACTTTTCCGCGCAGCGTTACCACGCCGGTTTTCCCGTGATAAGCCAGCGATTGTGACCAGGAAAAGGCGCTTTGCCCGCGTTGTTGCGCCGTGTTGGTGGTCGTGGCAGGGCGGTAGTCCAACAGAACCATTTCCCCTGCCGTGGGTATTTGCAGCAGACTTTCAAGGGCGTTGTAGGCCAATTTTCGGCAATTCAGCCGCATTCCTGTCAACAGCGCGCCGGTTTTGCTGTAGCTGGCGTCTCGGGCCACAACGGTGTTACCGCCCGCCGGAGCGGAAGCGACCAACTGAGCCAATTTCATGGCATTACGATCAGTCGTGCGGTGCGCAAAATGTATAAGCATGGCGGGTGCCGTCAGACTGCTGTGTTGATCTGCCCGGCCCACCAGAGCCGCTACCACATCGCCCGCCAGCGTCGCCTGCCGCGTCTTGGCGGAATATTGCATCTGATGTTGCCAAGTAACGTCCACGCGAGGTTCGACGGCTCGGGAGGATTCCGGAAGGCTCAATTCGCCGGCACCCCGAACCGTTACCTGCTGGAGTGCCCGGAGCAGATTTATTGTTCGGCCCTTAAGCCAATCCGCTCCCTGATATATGGCCGAGGGAATCTTCCCCGAGTTATCTGACTGCAGCGTGACCGCGCCCTGTGTGCGATCTCCGGATAATTCATACGCGGTAGCTCTGATTGGACGTCCAATGTTGTAGATATGAACAATGGTATTATTCCATATCCGGAATCGGCCCACGTTCAGTTGGCCGCCCGGATTGCCTGTCAGGGAGGTTGCTGTCGGAGCGCGGGCCCCGGCTCGGCGGATCAGATGCGCGTGGAGCCTGCCGGCGCTAATGGTGAATTTTTCCGGTATTCCCCCCGTTTTGGCCGCTTTTTGATAGAAGGTCAGGGCGATCTGGCCGCGGGCTTTCAATTCATCGGGCACGGGGTTGCCTTGCGCCTTAGGCTGGCGGGTCAAGAGAATCAGATGCGAACACTGCATGCTATTGGTATCAGCGGCCGGTAGCCCCGGATCGGCGGAGGCAATGGTTACATGGCCATCAGCGGCAAATTGACGTAATGCACTGCCGCCATGTTTACCGGAGGTTTGAACGAAGCCGGCGGAAAATTTTTCGGCGTGCAGGGAAGTTTGACCGTTGGCCAACCGCACGGCACCTGTAATTGTTATTTCTTTAAGCGCCAGCTTCCCTTGGCCAATCGCTGGTGCCGTGGCCGCTGGGGTCGGCGTTTTCGACCCAGGGGCAAGATGCACGGTCAACTGCTTCAACCAGGAGCCGCGCCATGGCGTTTTTCCCGCAGCCGCACCGGTCATAGCAAAAGCTCCTGGCCCGGTAAGCCGGGCATGGTGCGTCAAGTTACTGTAAACAAGTGTTTCACAGGTGATGTATCCCATGGATGTATCTACCAGCCGCACACGTTGTTTTGCCGCCGCCAGCATTGTGACGCTTTGTCGTGCGGACTCGTAGGTAACTTTCGGTGCGTAGCCGGTGCGGGCAGCGCCATCATGCATGATCACGGGCTTGCCCGGCGTGCCCGTGGCTTGTAGAAATACATCCCGACTTCCGGCCAGCACCACCGGGGAACGGCGCGTCGGGCGCAGCACCAGCGGTCCGGTCCAATGGATCACCAGAGGTGGACTGCTGGCTTTATTAGTTGTCGCCTGCTGCGATTGAGTCGCGGTTGCTTTGGATGTCGGGCCTGCCTCGGTGGGCGCGGCGGCAGGGGGGGCACTAGCGCCGGCCGGCTCAGGCGTTTTTTCCGCCGTCTGAAAATAGAGCCGCAGCCGGTTAGCCAGCATGGTTTGTTTGCCCAGTGCCACATGGACGTGGCGGCCAAAACTAAGGGCATAGGTGGTCAGCACCGGAGGGGCGACTTTGGCTGAAGTAACTGCAGTAATAGTATTCGCGCCCGGTGCGACCGCCGGCGTCGGCTCGATCGCCGGCGCGGTTTGTGAATGTTTTGCCGGAGATGTGGTTGCGGAATGATTAAATAATCCACTGATAATAAGCGTGCGGCCACGCGTAATCTGTAAATCTTCCAGAGTCTTGTTAGCGGTGTTGATTTCCACGGTCAGATCCGACCCGTCAAATTTCAACTGATCGCCGCGGACCGCTACGGTACCGCGGCTGGTCAACAGACCCTGCTGATAATCAAAATGCAAAGGCTTTCCCAGCGTCATTTGAATTTGCCCGGGTTGCCGCACTACGACGCCGCGCTTAAACGAATTCAGCGGGCCGGCAGTAATGGTAACATGCCCCGTCAGCGTTCCCTTGCGCAAGTACGGATTGCCAAAACTATCAAACTGCCCCGCCCCTGCCGCACCTCCACCGGTGGCACCGATCAGCACATCACCGGTCTGGGAGTCTACTAAAATTGATTGTCCCTTGGCGGTATAAAACTGTAACTCCGGTTTAATGAGCTGATATTCTCCACCTCCGACCGGCTTGGCCAACGTGGCCCGCATGACATATTGCAGCACACCCTGCGCATCACGATTTTCGATGGAAATATGGGTAGCGCCCGTGCCCGGCACAATGGCCAGCGGTTTGACTTTCTGCCCTGTGCCGCCGCCACTGGATGAAAAAAATTGCCCCTTCAGCCCCAGAAATAGTGCCAGCGCCAGCACCAGGCCGCCAGCGTAAATCAACAGTTTTCGCGTTAGTGGACTCAAAAAGAAAAACTCCGTATGCACAGGAATCGGCAATTTCACCGTCGATGGTCTGTGACGCGCAACGGCAAAACGTTGGCGTCGGCCCTCGGCGACAGCCATCCTGCCTCAACTGTCAACCGCTGACTGGGGACTATACGTCGCCAAATTTAATTATAGCGAGCCAGCACCTGATCCCATAAATTCATCCCCCGGCACATCCATTCCACCGCATCGCGCACCGCACCGTAGCCGCCGGGAAACTTCGTCACGTACCGCGCCACGGCCCGCACTTCTTCCGCCGCATCCGCTACCGCGATAGGACAGCCGCACTTGCGCATGACCGGCAAATCGGGCAGATCATCGCCAATATACGCGCACTGCGCATCGCTGTAGCCAAGTTGCTGCAGCAGGTCATTATAAATGTCCAGTTTATTGCTGACATTCTGGTACACGTACTGGATGCCCAGTTCTTCCGCCCGATGCTGCACCACCATGCTTTCTTTGCCGGTAATTAGCGCCACGTGTCGATTGAGTTTTCGCCAGCAGACAATGCCTGTTCCGTCGCGCACATGGAAGCGTTTAATCTGCTGGCCGCTGTCATCCCGGATGATTCCGCCATCGGTTAATACCCCGTCCACATCCATAATCAACAACTGAATTTCCGGCGTAATGCCGCGCGGGGCTGCTTTTTCCAAATCGTTCATGTTTGTTTCACTCCTGATACAGATACTGTCACCGCCGGCACTCCCGGGCGACTATTCCACAATTCGCAGGCTTACAACATCCTGCACGTCAATTAACCCTACGGGTTGGTTCCGCGAATTAACCACTGGCAATTCATCAATTCGATGTCTATTCATCAGTGCCAGGGCCTCGCTGGCCAGCGCTTCGGCATCCACATGTTTGGGATTGGCAGTCATCACCTCTGACATCGGCCTATCCAGCACATTGGCTGATTGCCGCAGTTTTCGCCGCAGATCGCCATCGGTAAATATTCCCGCCAGCGTCCCCTGCGCGTTAATCACAATCATCGCGCCGGCCCGTCGCCCGGGCAACTCCTCAATTCCCATGGCCTGCCGTAAGGTCATCGTATCATGTACTGCCGCCAGATTTTCACCAATCTTAAAGCTCATGACTTCCCGCACACGCATTAACTTGCGCCCCAGCGAACCCGCGGGATGAAAAGCGGCAAAATCTTCCGCGGAAAAATTCCGCGTACTCATGACGCCTAATACCAGCGCATCGCCCAGGGCATTCATACAGATAATGCTGGTCGTAGGAGCCAGTCGTAGCGGGCAAGCCTCTTCGATGGCTCCCATCGCTATGCAAATATCTGATAGCCGGCCCAGTGTACTGTCGCTTCGGCTGGTAATCGCAATCGTTGGAACACTTGCTCGCTTGAGATAATCCATCAATCTCGTAAGTTCATCCGTTTCTCCCCCGTACGACAAAAGCAACGCCACGTCCGTTGCCCGCACGCGGCCCAAATCACCATGCAATGCTTCCACCGGGTGCAAAAAATGCGACGGCGTGCCCGTACTGGCGAAGCTGGCACTGATGCGCTGCCCCGCCAAACCGGATTTGCCGACGCCGCTGACGACAACTGTGCCCGGCAGATTTGGACCGGTACAGCGGTAAATCAATTCAATGGCCGCAGGCATGGCTTGATCCAGCCGTTCCGCCACCTGCAAAAGCGTATGACCTTCCGAACGCACGACATGCTGTGCATCGGTCAGAAGCTGCTGCGGGGAGCTTGAATGTGGCGGCGCATTGGCCGAAGGCGTTTGCATAACGTTTTACGATATACGATTCCCCGCATCGCTGCCAGCGCGTGGCCTTGCCGCGACCCACTAACCTAATAAGTAACTTAATAAGCGGTTTGACTTCAAGCCGCCGGTAACCTAAATTCATAGTATAAAATTCGCCCCCATCGTCTAGAGGCCCAGGACAGCAGATTCTCAGTCTGCATACACCGGTTCGAATCCGGTTGGGGGTAGTGGGGGGTATGGGCAGGTTGATGCACCCTTGTGCTTCGCCGCGCGTTGACCCGCTATTTTCAAGGCTTTTCTTGGCACCATTCACTTCATTGCGCCTCGATGCCTGCCCTTGCTGCTGCGCGTTTTGCTGCACTTCGTGCTGCGGATTTTGCTGCGCCTGTTCACCCGCCCGAATTGCCCTGGCGAAATGGGCGTCAGTGACTTGCAGATAATGCTCCGTCGCCACGGCTTTGGAATTTCCAATCCATGCGCAGACAACGTGCAGGGGATAGCTTTCGGCCAACTCTGTCTGTCGACTGGCCCGCATATTGTGGAACGGCTTGGGCCACATTTGAAGCCCGGCGCGGCGGACAATCCGAGTCATGTGAGTTCGCAGATTGCACGCGCTGCCGCCATGGTATCGCGTAATAACACGGCTTTCGCCGGATTGGGTTTGTTCGAATACATCCAACAGCGGCCGGCGCAACTCGGGAAACAGGGGGATGAAGCGACAATCCCTGCCCGGGATATGCGCTGTCTTGGGTGATGGTATGCGAATGCGAGAGTGTTCAAAGTCCACGTCGCCCCAAGTTAACGCCAAGGCTTCGGAAGGCACGCGAATGCCTCCATAACGCGACAAGGCGATCAGTAGCCGCCATTCGGCATCCGGTGCCGCATCAATCAGCTTGTCGGCTGTTTCCCGCGTAATAAAGCGTTGACGTGCCTTGTCGGCCCGTACGGTAACAGACAAATCAGCAAATGGATTTGAGCCCTGATACAGGCTGCGCTTAATGCCCCAACGGAACAATTCACGGCAACGACCAAGGTGTCGGCGATACGTCGCTTCAGCCAGGCCTTGCTCGATCATGAAACTCCGAAATGCCGTGGCATCGGCAGTTGCAATCGTGCCAACATCCCGCTGTTTGTCAAAATACGTGACCAGCCATCGCCTTAACTGCTCAAAATTCAGCCGGGTATGTGGCTTTACATCCTGTTTGGCGGCGATAAAGTTATCGATAAACGCGCCGAGGGTGAGAATGGCGGCCGTCTCGCGCGGTTCCACCAGCCCTACGGCAGCCAGGCGTCCATGCAAGGTGTCATCGACCCCGGCGATCCAAGCCAACATTTCGGGGTCAGGCGTTCCGTTCACGGATTTGGCCGCAATCAGCTTTTCAATTCGAAGCCAGGTTGATTCCGCCGTGCGTTTGTCCAAGCGTCCAATCCGAATGCTTCGCCGCCGGCTGTTGGTACCGATAGAAAAATCGATCCGCCACGTTCCACCATTTTTGAAAAGACTTGCCATGATGGTTACTCCACTTCTATTACAAATATCAAGGATACCCATTTTTAGTTTAATAACCAGATTCCGTCTTGGCGACAAGAGAAATCAATTCCGATGATTGGCTAACTCGCGGAGGTTTTCAATAAACGCCTCCAAGTCCACTTCGGCAATGCGTGTGCTACGCAATCCGATGTGGACCGCTTGCAGTTGCCCTTGGGATATCAGTTGCCACGTCTTGCGCGTACTGATGCCCAATCGTTCTGCAACGACCGGAATCGTCAACAATCGGGACTGGGGCTTTCCTTCACTGACTGTCTTAATCATTTGAATCTCCAAATTTCACAACCTAACATTATGCGAACATAGTATGTGCATATCACTGATAAAGTCAATGGTATTATTAAAGACAAATCGCTTTTAGTCGGCTTGCCGCTTTATATACTATCATATGCCGCTTGCCCGCCACCAGATGACCCTGTAGACTTTGATCGTTATGGCCAAACGAAACAAGCCAGTAAAGACCGCCAAGAGTATCGGCAAACCTTTGACCGTTCAGAGAACCTATCGCTTCAATACGGAACTCTTTGAATCCTTTGAGGAGGATTGCGCCCGGCATCTGGCTAATCCCAAGCTGGTGCTGGAGGCGCTGATTCTGCACTGGCTGGAAGGTGACGCCAAGGCTCGCGGAGCCATCGCGATGCGTCACCGCCAGCACTTTGGATTATCATCCCACGACCAGTAATTCCCACATCGGCATCGGCCCCCATCATTACCAGGACGCCGCGCCGCGGCGGCGTTCCACCGGCGGCATCAATCGTGTAATTACCGTGCTTTGCCCTCGGCCTGCGCCGGGCAACCGTCGCGCCCTCGCTATGTTCCACTTCGCTCCGTCACGCCGGATTGCTCCGGCTCCAGGGGGAGTGCAAAGCACTGGCCGAAACACACTTCCGACCGCCCGCCTTGGCTTCCCGCCTCCTGACGTGGAAGACCAAGGTGCGTCCTGATCTATCGGGATTGTTGGCACAACCGGATCGACGAGGGGATGGTTTTGCCGCGTCCCATGGCACCGACAAGTTGGCGTTCCGCACCGTTGCCCGCCGTCCCGTGTCGGCAGGTGAATACGCCACCAATAAGGCTACGTGCTCTCTCCCGCGTAGGCTTTTTGCGATGCTTGTTGCGCGGCCCAACGGCTCCCGGCGATGCCGACTATCCGCGCCAACAGTCTGTCAGGCAGGCCCTATTCTTTTCCGATCAAGCCGTCTGAACAACCGCCAAGGTTTCCCGGAACACTCGCCCACAGGGCGCTCCGCGAAACCCCAATAACCTTCCCCGCCCGGTTCCCCAGACCATCATCTTCTGTGTCGAGTCGAGCCCGCGGACGGCCCGCCGCCAAGCCAACCGACTCCGCTGTTACCCCCATCACCGGCTGGTAAATTTACCGGAGTGCAGCCTGGCCAACGGCTTGCCCCGAAGGCTCACCGCTCCGCCAACGCGCTGTGTTTTTGCGTCGCATCGATGCGCGCCGAACGCCTGCCAAAATGACAAATGACCTTCCGAAGGGCGCATCCGGTGCAGCGCAGATTCACCCTCCCCGCAACATTTGAAAGCTCGGCACTGAACGGTTTACACCTTGGCTGGAGGTGTCCATCAACTCCCAATTTCCCCGACACCGCGTGCCGAAGCCGCCGTCAACCTTCGCGCTGCCATGTTCGCTTGCTCGGTTAATTGGCAAGATATCAAAACCATCCCAAAGCGTTGATTTCAGCAATTGGAAAGTGGAAGGCAAGATTAAAGGACATGGCATCCTGATTTTTGTATATGCTTGTATTGCCTTCACTTACGTGGCATCCCCTCATTTTTTCGGGATGCCATTGGCTGCCGTCCCGATACATCGGGATTGGCAGAACCCAGTGGAACCCGGCTAAACTCATCAGGTTCCATGTAAGTGGTTGCACAACGTACACTTACGAAATTCTGGGTTCTGATTCTTTTACCTTGTCTTCCAATTTTAAGTCGTATTTCATGGGCAAGCATCCACACGCCTCCATCGCGATTGTCATCATTAAATTTATCGAAGTCGACGATGCGTAGCGGCTGCTGTTCATCAAGCTCTGGGAGCTTGCGAGCGGTTCTCTGGGCCATCCAGTGGGCCGTGTTACGACATTCGAGGTTGACCCGGCCATACATCGGTCGGTTGATCAATTTCAGCCGTTTGATCTGTCCTTCCACCTGCCCGTCGCTCCATGGCTGCAGGATAGGTTCGCTCACCGCCGTCCAACCAAGACACTATTTGCTTACCTCAATCGGATTTCCGCTGTCCAGATGGATATGCACCGTCTGACGGGACGAAACCGTAACCGGAACCATCCACGCCGCGAAAGGCTGGGCGGAGTGATATGCAAATGCATAGTACGCACCGGCGGGAACCGATCTAATTCGAAATGATCCGTCGCTGTGGGTCAACCCCGACGGGTTTGTCGCATAGTGCTGTATCCACGCGGGAACCCCCCAGGGAAGAAAGAGCGATGCGTTGGGTTGGGAGTAACGGAAAACCAGTGGAAAGGAGTTTCCACTCTTGTAAAAGATGGGGTCTCCATAATCCCAAAGCGACAAGAACATGCGGCGGGCGTCGCTCCCATCAGGGGGACCGGCCAGAATTTTCTTCAGTCGTTGCAGGCGGGAATCGACTTTGGTGCAAAGCGTATTTCCGACGTATCCGTTGACGTATCCCAGTACCGTACCTGTCCGGCCTGCCGTCACCGGCAATGTATTATTGAGATTCCCATTTAGTGTGTTGATAGCCGAACGCGCCTGCGCCAGCCAATGGTTCAGGTATTGTTTTTGAGCATTGAGAATTCGGAGCATCCGTGCTTTGTTGATTCGCTTGGGAATCAGTATTACGCGAACTCCCGCGAGAGGCGTCGGCACCCCATCGCCACCGGTCATTACCACCGATCCACCGACATTGGCGACGATCTCTGTGCTTTGCGAAATCGCCGCTCGCAGCGCCGCGTCGGCAGAGAAAATCACACGATGCGATTCAATCAACGATTCAGTATCGGGGCGGGACGCGTTCATCGCGGATGCCTTGTCGGCCTCTTGGGCTAAAGAGATCGTGTCCCTTTCTAATGCCGTTGCCAACGCGGAAGCGCCAGTGTGTTTAAGGGAAAAATTATTGACTAAAATGTTTCTAATCGCCGGCGCATCAGCGGTTTGAATTTGCGCATCCTCATTAAGAATTTTCGCCAATGTGCCTGCGGCGACATGTTCAGCATCAATGGATTGCAATACTTGTTTAGCCAATACGGCCGGCCCATACTTCCGCAGTTTGGCTAAAACCGCCCGGGATGCGGCCAATTGCCGCGATCCGCTGGCAACCAATTGCCGCTGCTCCGATGCCAATTCATTGAGTTTATCACGAAGTAGCGCTTGCTGATGCCGAAAATGATCCTGTGCGGATGAGATTTTTCCGTCCAGTGCCGCCAGTCGCGTTTGCCATTGCGCAGAACGAATGCTGTATGCATTCCTCAACCGTCCGTCCTGCCGGCGCAACTGGTCAATTTCTTGCGTCAGTTGCCTCTTCAATCCAGCCTCTCCGAGCACCTGCTGTGCCAAATCGCGTACCTTGGCTGCTTTTATTTTGGCATATTGCAGGCCGAAAATGATGGTTAACACTGCGCATATAATCACCAGCCCGCAAAGACCACCATAAACGAAATAGGAAGCCGGCGGCCCGAAAAACCCGTTGCTCCGCTTCACGCCCGCACCTCCGCCAAAGCGCGAGGGGGCTGAGGCGGGCACCTCACTTGCAATTGCCGTGTCGGCCCCTAACGCACGAGGTGCATTCGTTGCCCCGGCCAACGTTGGTGGCGGGCCGTGGGGCGGATCGCCGCACAGCTCAGGGACCTTATCAGCGCCCGTCCAATCAGCCATTCCATCCTTCCAGACCGAAGTTTCCGCGGCGATCTCCCCATTTTGCAGCAAACTTCGTAATTGGTCGGTAGACAAAGGGCCGATATTGCGCCCATCAAAGCTATAGTACCATACCGCCTGCGGATTTTCATGCTCATCCATTTTGAAGTTCCTGCTCAAATGACAAAGTTACAGAACCCGCAGTGCCCGTATGCCGACACACCCTCGCCGCGCCGCTGTCAGTCGAAAGTCCGGCACTCAAAAATTGCCAATACCAAGGCCGTCACAGAAACGCCCAGTAATAAGATTGACGCTAACGGAATCACGTACACGGACAGGCCAAGATCATTGCTCGATTCGGCGATTGGCAGCACGACGCCCAAAAGGGCGGTCAAGGTTAGGGCGATATACAATCCCAAGTGGCACCACTTGGTAATCTGCCATACGACCGCGCCATGGACCATCGCGAGATCCACGATAGCCGCGGCCAGCGCGAGCAACCCCAGTATCATCGCCACAACCGCCTGCCAAAAGTGGGCACCGATGACGATACCACCTGCGCTATTAAAACCGCCTTGTGGCACGATGACATAAGCCCACGGGAGGCAGATGGAGATCGCAGCCAAGCCGGAAGCAATAATGAAGAATATTCGGCGGTTTTTCTGCTTACTGGAAAGCGCTTGCGGACCACAGCGTACCGGTTGATGTGCGGAGGTCAATGGCGGCTGCGGCGGAGGCGAACTCACGGTTGCCACTTCTTCAATCCGCGACGCGGAAACCCAATCGATCATTCCGGTCCGCCAAACCGGGGTATCAACCGCAATTTGCCGCTCCCGCAGCATCCTGCGTAACGATTCCGTATTGACCGGGCCGGCACTTTGTCCATTCTCAGAATAGTACCATTCATCTTGTGTCACTTTCTGTTCTGGCATTGCAAGACTCCATAAAAGATTGTGCTAATTTTTATCGCGTTCTTGCCCCGGCGGAGGCGGCATTCCCGCCGGTCGCAATGGCGGGGGTGGTCTATCGTCCGGGCGACGAGATAAAGGCGGCGGTTCATCACCCCGATTACGGGGTGGTGGTGGTGGCGGCGGCGTGGAACGGACCGCCACTAACGGTCGCGCACCCGGCGGTGCAGGCGGAACTGAAACCATTGCCGCGTCAATCGGCACCGGCTGTTCCGGATGGAAAGCACCATTTGCCGCCCCGTTTATGTCCGCCTCGACCAGGTGCTTAAGTTCCCACGCTCGCATGCATGCCCGTATAAATATGACTAAGGATACGATGGATAAAATGAACCATCCGATTATTGGGATAACGACTGATAGGATCGCGAATATCAGGTATTTTTTTGCAAGCCCATAGCCGCAATCGCCAACGTCTGTTCGACCGCGCCGCTTGAAATAGTCCTGATAGCTCCCAGCAAGGGAAAAGAGAAGTACGAATACCCAGATGCCGCCAAGACCTGGAACCAGCATGAGCCAAGCCATCGCCGGTTCTAAACGCCGGTATTCCTTGGGAATACAGCCCAGGCACTTCTGAAACATCAGGCACAACAAAATAATTGTCGTCAAGCCGGCAAGGGCAAACAACCAATAGAACGCCGCCATGGATAACATTATCGCTCCCCATGCCGCAGCCAGGGTGCCAAGGCCATTGAGGGTTGCGGTGGACGGCGGAATCGTGGTACTGTTTTTTCGTTGTCCAAAAGATTGAATAAGTTTATTCAAGGCATCGTTGCTCGGCGGATTTGCGGCCGTTGCCCCCGGTGTCATTAATGGCGGCGATGGCCTTGCGGAATTTCCATATCCGAAAAGATATACGCCTAACAAGCACGTCATGTGACCGGTATCCTGCCCGGCGGCAACAACCGTTGTTTTTGCGGTAATGCGGTAGGTGCCCGGATTGAGATATACGTGGGCGATGCCGATGGCATGGCCTGGATCATTCCCAGTTGTCGCCGCGTCCGTTTTAAGGCCCGAAGGGCCAACGAAGCGAATTGCCTGCTGGCTGCTGCCCATCCCGATCGCTACTGCGAGAGTCGGCTTGGCAACGGTGAACGCCACTGAGTTTCTATAGCTGCCGGAGTCTTCGTCGCCTGTTTCCGGTATTACGCGATTCTTTGAAAGAAAACGCATTGTAGAAAAATGTGATACTCCAACTCCGGCGATGTCGAAATACGCGCAGCCTGTCTGGAAAGAGTTGTTTGCGTGTCTGGTTGCAGCCAACTCCACTGTGGAGGTACCCTCGATATCCGAAACCGTCTTTTCATTTCCGTGTGCGAATGGGGAAATCGGTGCCGCTCCTCCGGCTACGCCACCAAATAGATAAATCTGTGCCCCTGGTGTGAGGGCCAATTGTGTCGCCATCGGCACCGCTTGCGGATCGATCAATGTTGGCCTTCCGCCACCGGACGATCCGGTCAATGCAACCTGCCCCGTCGCCCTATCGACGGCTGGGCCGAACAGCGGCAGGGCGATGATGGCTAAAGTCAGGTAGATAGTTCGCATACCGGGCAAATGCCGCCATTTTAGCATTATGCGGCTATTACAAACGCTGATTTCTTTTAACATTATTGCGACTCCAATCAGTAAGTTCTCACGGCGTAACTCCTTCGTGCTGTTTCACGCGCGACGAGCTGAACGAATAATCCTGCACCACGCCGGCTTTGTTAAAAAAGATCACCAGTGTTTTTTTCTTGCCCACCGCCGAGCTTTCAAAATCGTTGTAAATCGGAATGAAATCCGCGCCGGTGGCGTGTGTCTTGGTGAATGCGTAGGTCCATACCTGCTGCCCGCCGCTGGTAAATGAGGTGCTCAGCGGATCACCGTAAGTGTTTTTCACCTGAGCCATCGTGGTTTGCCCGCGGATAATATGCGCGGCAACCGTAGCGGAAGTCTGATTTTCCAGTTGCGGATTGCCCGAACTGGCGCAGCCGGTGAGAGCGAGTGTTGCCGTTAGAGCCAATGCGATTCGTGAACCTCGTTGCATATGATCTTTCCTTTTCTATTTTACTTTTGACGACACGGCAGTCGCGAGTGCCTTTGTGCTTATGGATGCTCCCGTGAACCATATTTTTGCGATCCCATCATGCCGCACAGTGCACCCATCGGGGTAACTGCTGTGAAAGATAAGTCTCCCCGTTCCGCCTGCGGACGGATTTGAATTAATTGGTACGCTATACCGATATTGGCCGGGCTTTACCGCAGATGATGTTTTCGGTTTCTTCTCTGTAAACAGCAGGCCCGAAACGCTGGGGTTGTAACGGAAGCCCTGCGGATTCTGTGTCCAGGAGGCCGCGCTTATGGTGATGGTCTCACCGGCATGGGCGTTGTGAATTCGGAAAAAGTACACGTCAATCCCGCCATCCGGGCTGCCGCCATCGCGGCCTGTTTTGACGGTCGCCTTCGACTCTCCGCTGGTTACCTGGATCACGCCCGGATAATCATCCACACGACCGCGATGAATGTCGGTCATAAATCCGATGTACCAATTGCGCGGCAATGTGGCGTAGGAAGAGAGTTTGATCTGAACCAGCGGCATGATCCTCCAGCCATTGGGTGCGTGCGTGGTTTCGAAGCCCGCGCGGATCCGCCGATCGGGATAATTCGGATCATCAATCAGCGAATAACCCCGAAACCCCGCAGCTGATGCCGTATCAACGCCCTTGGGCGCGGTAATGGCGGCGATGTACGAAGGCAGGGCCGTCAAACGCTTGCCGGCCTTGAAGGCCCCGTTATCACCAATCCATGTGCGTGTGATGCGATTGCGCGGTGAGGTGCTGTACAGGTCGAAGCCGTCCACCCCGTATTTGGCTGTGGCCCCCGGCCCGGCATTATTAACGTCACCTGCGTAGGTAATTGTGGCGACATGAGCGGCGGGAGTTTCTGGATTGCTGGTAACAGCGAGTATTGCCGTTAGGGCCAATGTAATTCCTGAACGTCGGTGCATATGATCCATCCTTCCAGCGCTATTTGCCCGGTATCCGATTGTCCGTTGTATACACCGAATTGCGGCCGGCACATCACTGGTCTGCCGCGAACTCCGGCTACAAGCCTAACGTCGTCCCGAGGGCCGCGAACCACCCCACAACAGGTTGAACAATCGATACCGTAGCGGCCTCTATACTATCGGCAAAGCCCGCCGCGTAATTTCCGTTATTGTCCTGTTTGAATGCCTGATTTTGGAGGTTGCTGGCCAGTCCGCCGGGAAGATTAGATTCCGCCCCGCCAACAATTCCCGCACCCGCAACAACAAGGCCGACACCGGGGGCTATCGTTCCAGCCAATTCACCCCCGGCATGTATTAACGCTGCCTCTCCCTCGTGATTGAGTAACTGAAGGTAGACCTGATCGCCGCCGCCCAGCGAATAGGTGCCAGAGGAAGTCCCGCTTGGCGATACTGTGTAATTCTGCCCAACGCCACCCGGGTAGGCTGATTGGGAACTGCCCATGGTCTCGTCGTAGGGGTACGGGCCGCTTGCATCGCCGCCAAGGTTATCCAGCGGAAGCGCTGTGGCGGCGATGCTTGGCGCGAAATCGGACGGTTGAAAGGTGGGGGAACCACTCGGGCCTCCGCTGTCTCCGGCTGGCACCGCGCCACCAGCCGAACCTCCGCTGCCCGATCCTCCCACAAACCCGCCCCATGCGGTTGCCGGGCCGGAATAACCTGTATCGCCGGAATTGAATACCAACACGGCCACAGGGTCGCCGCTGATAAAATTCGCCGTTCCTCCGGCCGCACTGTTGCTGCCGGTAATGTGAATTTGGTCGGCCTGCCAACCGCCGGGAACCGCGCCGACGGCGGACCCGACTGCAACGGTAGACCGTGGGCTAAGCAGCAGGTTTCCCGTCGAGGTAGGGTTCTCCTGCCCCAAGTCAATTGCGGAAAGGTAAGACATTTTTTGGCCGCCAAAGGGGTTCGGTGCCGCGCCAAAGTTCGCGCCGGCGATATTGATGGCGTAGTTGCCGCCCGAGAGAGAGACGCTCGCAGCCGATATCTGTGGGTTGTCCACCGGAGGCGGAGTAAAGTTGCCCCCCCAAATTGCGACGACGCCCTTTGAAACACTATAGAATTCGGCCAAGGCCGCATCTCCCGCCCGGCCGGACACGCCTGAAATCACAACCGAATTGTTGGACCAGGAGACGAGTCTCGCTTGCCCAGAGGGAGGTATCAGGCCGGCGGCCTCGTAAGCGAGTTCCTGCTGGATATCCCCTACGGTGATCACTCCGGCCAGCTTCCCAGCTTGGTTGGCCGGTGAGCTGCCGAACCCACTGCCGAGGACCGTAGCGGTAAAGTAGCCGCCGTTTCCGCCGACGAAGTCGACGTTGGTAATGTTCGGCGATGATGCGGCGATAAATCCCCCGCCGGATCCCGCCGCCGCTGGCTCGACGTTAACCGTCCAATTGCCGGAATTGTCGCCGAAATTGTTATCGTTAACGCTCAGGTAGAGATGCCCGGCGGCGGCCGCAGTGATCGTCGTGCCCGCTCCGATCTCAAATGGTGTACCGTTCTGGCCAATGCGGCCAACCAGCGACCACGGCACAAGCCCGGGCGCTGCAAATTTTCCGCCGCCCAAATTGGCCGTGGACAAACCAGGATCGCCCGCCGGTGCTTCATAATCCAGGCTGGCGTCAGACTGGGCACCGATATACACTTGGCCGCTGGCGGATATGGTAATGGTCTGACCGGACTGGACTGCAATGCCGCTGCTATCCCATTCAGACGCACCGAGAAGGGTAAACTGTTGGGACGACGGGGGCGTGTATCCTCCGGAGCCGCCTCCACTACCGGTACCATTTCCGGGGACGGAGCCGGTGTAGCCGTAGGTCGGTATCACATCAAAGCTTGTGCTAGCCGACCCAACGCTGGACCCAACCACGTCGATTGCGGTTGCACCGGTTACAGTGAGGCTGCCGAGCGGCGTAACCGAGCCAACCGCGCCGCCAAAATACACTACACCGCCGGTGGCGATTGCCACCGATCCGCTTCTCCCTGGATAACTGCTCAAACCAAGGAGGAACGCAATGTCGCCACCATGATCGTCGGCGAAGCGGCAGCTATTGGACACAAACACCGGGTCGTAATAGTACTGTCCCCCCGAGGAGGTGATGGATCCCGCATCCAGTTCCGCCAAACCGAAGATTGCAACCCGCCCGCCGCCCCGCCCGCTCGTATTGATCGTCGCGTTCACGGTAGCGGGATAGCCCTGGCCCGATCGGGACCCGATTACGTCAACCGTTAAGTCCCCACCATCCGTGCTAATCGGGCCGTTGATTAGCACGCCACTGCCGCTCAGATTTGCCAACCCACCGCTCGCGTCGAAAGACACGTTCAGTGGTCCGCCCTGTGTGGCAATCGTTCCTTCAATATCGATTCCCCCTGCCGCCGAGAGCGTGAGGTTGCCCGGCGAAGTGATCGCGGCCCCGGAGGCCAGCGTGATGTCACCATTCCCTGTGCCACCCGCGCCCGTATTGACCGTGACCGTGGTTCCAGAGGAAAGAACGCTGTTGATTTCGCCGTCGGTTATGCTCGCCCCTGATGCGTTGGCACCAAAGGTTGCCGATCCGTAGGAGCCGCTAGCCATGGACAGGCCGCTGTAGCTTGCCGACCCGTGGGTGATAACAACGTTGTAGGGATCCATCAGCCATTCTCCGGCTGTTCCACCGCTGGCACCGGCTGCCGTGATCGTCGCGCCGGGATTGATCTGTAAATTCGCCCCGCTGGTGTCAATCAGGCCGCCGTTGCCACTGTTGGTGGCGCTCGCGTTGAGCGTGGAATTGGCGCTGATGAAATCATAATTTGCCGCGTCGACATAACCGGTGGCCGAATGAGCGTCGGGCTTCACGCCGATGAGAATTTTTCCGCCGCCATTGGCACCGGAGGCATCGATCGTCGCGCCGGAATAAGTGAAGTCGCCGTCGGCTTTTTGATTGACACCGATGCCGATCTGGCCGGCGTTGATGGCGATGGCGCCGCCGGTGGTCCCACTAACCGGCAAGACGCCGGTTCCACTTTGACCAACTGGCCCCTGATTGGACGCGTCCAACTTTCCGGAAACCAATACGGTCGTATCCTTTCCGCCCTTCACGGTGATATTTCCGGCCGTGATCGTTCCGGAGTGGCGTGCCGCAATCGAATAAATATCACCGGCCGTGAGGCTGACAGAACCGCCATCGGCATTAATGGTTCCGGTATTGGAAACACCAATCCCTGATTTCTGCGCCGCCGCTGGGGTCGGGGTATCTTTGATTTGCACGTACACGCTGCCATCCTGCCGGCCCACATATACATCCTTCCCTGCCTCCAGTGCTACCATCCCCTTGGGGGCCAGAATCGTGCCTTCATTGCCGACCTGTTGACCAATGAGGTTCACGGCCGAGGCTCGAATTACTCCCTGATTATCCACCAAGCCGTTACCGCCGGTGAATTGGTTGACGCCGGAAAGGAAATTTTGATTGGTAATATGGCTGGCGGCGGCGTAAAGCTGCCCGACATTCACCACCGCATCCGCCCCGAACATGACACCCGCCGGGTTCACCAGATACACAACGCCGTTGCCAAATAAATTGCCATCAATCTGCGACGGCACCGCACTGTTGATGCGGTTCAATACGGTTGCAGATGCGCCGGGCTGAACAAACCGCACCGTATCGCCATTGGGAATGTTGAAACGCGAATAGTCGATAATCGTCTGATTGGCGGCGGTAATGGTTGTCAGCGGGCCGTGTGTGGCAAAAGTGGCCGCTCCATGCTCAATGGCCGTGGGAACAATCGGCGCGGCAGCCCGAATCGATGCTCCCACCGCCAACGCGGCCGCGAGAGCCACAGCGGTCGAGATGTTGCGCCGCATGGACCTTCGGCTGCCACGGGCGGCAGGTTCACCCGGCTTATTCAAGGATGCAAGCGGGCCCCATTGCCCAATAGGTTGATTCGCACCGCGGACGAAGAATTGGTTGCGACGTTGTATTTTCATGGCTTTGACTCCTTATTTTCCGATCAATAGCTGAATGTAAAAACAAAGTTAAATTGGCTTGACCCGGCGGTTACACGATTGCCGTCGGCCACTGTGCCGACGCTGTTTAATGCGATTCCCCAGTCCACCTGGAGGCTGATGTTACGCTTCAAGTCCAATTCCGCACCGACGCCGGTGCCAACCAGAATCGGGTTCTGTTCATAGGAAAGCCGCTGGCTGTTTATTACTTCTCCGACATCCAGAAATGATTTAAGGATCAAATCCCAATCCGGATTTCCATAGGGCTGCTGCGGAGCGAAGCGGAATGGTGAACCAAATACCATCGGCGGTTTCGGGTTCACCGGAAACAGTCGCGGAATGTGAAGGCGATATTCCAGCGTTTCAATACCCACGGAATCACCGGCTGTGGCCGCCTCGGGATAGCCGCGCACCGTGTACAAGCCGCCCGCGATGGCTTCACTTTCCGGAATCAGCCGTTGATTAAATGCCCCCTGCCCCTGTGCGGAAATTACAATCTGATTGGCCAACGTGCTTTTCCCGGCGGCGTAAGCGGACGGATCAAGCAGCGGTTCAAGGTAAAAGGCGTCGGAAACATCTCCCTGAAAAATCGTTGGATCGCGTTCAACATTGGGGCGACCAAGGTCCTCAAGCGTAACTTCGGAATCGGACGTTCGACTGACCAGAACCGTGGCGTCGGCGGTGAATTGATTGGTGGGGGTGTAACGCTCGGCGTGAAGGCCGATATAGGGCTGAATGAAATCGCCGGTACTGGTGATGCCCAGCAGCGTATTATCCACAAAAATATGTTGGTATTTCAAGCCTGCAATCCCATCAATAAACAACCGGCGGTGCTGAAACAGGTTGAGTATAAATTCGCCGCCAATATTGCTTTGATCCCCGTTAAACGAGTTGCCGGGAAAGCCGACATCCGCAGATGAAAAACTGTCATACCCGCCATAGACACGAAAGCGCAGCCGGTCCGGATTCATTATCGGGATGGAGTAAGATGCGTTAACGTCATTTTCCCTGGTGAAGCCCGCTGTGGAATAATTGATGCTCAAAATATCGTCATTGCCGGTCAATTCCGTATCAGTAAAGCCGTATGTTTCCCGCCAGATGTTGGTTTGCGGTGTACCGGTATTGGCAAGCTGAAAATAGGCCGTCCACGGATTGCTTTGATGCACCAGATACTTAAGCGCAACCTCGTCCGGAACCGCGGATGGCGAAATGGCCGCGGAAACCTGCCGACCCGGTTGACGGTCAAGAGCATCTATATAATTGTCCAAAGCACGACGATTCAGCAGTGATTCGGAGGATGCGGTTGCTGGAGCGGAGGCCGGCTGCAAGGGTGAATCGGCCTGAATCCACGAAAGTTCGGGATTGTTTACAGCCGTTTTCTGCCCTGTGAATCGCCCGCCCTCAGCAATAGTTTGTACCGCACTGACGGCGGTGGTATGGATAATCAGATCCAACCCGGTGTCGCCGGATTGCCGGATGCTGCGATTATCGCGAAATTGTTTGGGTGAAACTGTGATCCAAACACCGGCGATACCCCGATGGTTGAGAAACGCCACAAGTTGCTGTTCGATGGCATTGATCGCGCTGGCATGAATTTGCTTTGTTCCTCCGGCATTAAGCCGCTCAATATCGGTGACCACCAACGGCACGCCGGGGCGTGTGATTCGTTTTGCACTGCCAAGCATTGCCCATGGTGTGGCGTAACCGGATGGCAACTTCGCCAGCTTGATCGGGGCATTCAGCAGCAGGGCCGGCGGCGGCTGACCCGGGATATGAGAAGCGTAATTTGGCCGGATGACACCGACGGGTATAGCCCACCCATCATCCACCGCGGGGACTATAGCCGTTCGTGTTGCCGCAACGTGTTGGCCACGCATCCGCTCAGGCGATTGCAGTGGTGCCGCGACCCCGCCTGACAATATACCTACCACGTCGTCGGCCGAGGCTCCAGATGTTGCATACAGGCAGCATCCTCCGGCAATTGCCGCTGCCGCAAGCAGTGCAAGCCGTGGGGCCAAAGGACGGATATCGCCAATCTGGTACATGTTGCAATCCCTTCGAGTTCAGTTCTGACTTGGCGCGCCGTTTAATGTTCAGTTGTCCCATGGCACGCCTGCATTGACTCCGTCACCGGAGCCTCACAACCTTGCTCTTCGCTCCCTCCAACATTACTACAGCAAGCGGTCCGGAAAGTTACAGTCCAAAACCCATGTGGCTCATTTTTCGCCGGTTCCGTTCCGGTCGCCGCTTTTACACAGAAAGCAGTTCCATCGGCACGGAATTAACCGCAACTCAAGACTCCAAAACGATTCAAAGCCATCGGTCGATGAACCATCTTGTCCTCCGCAAAGCGACACCCTCGCACCCTCCGCAGCAGTAAATTTTCCAACAACTTTAAAGAATTATCTTCACTTAAACATCCATTGCAATGGGTTAAATGTCATCAATTATGATGAATCGCTATTTTTTTGGACTGCACCGTCCCTTGCAATATTGATCATGCGGATAATTAGCTCGGTGCGGTCGCGAACACCCACTTTGCCATAGATCCGATGTAAATGCGTGCGAACTGTGGATACTCGAAGTTTAAGTTCATAGGCGATCTTTTTATCACATGCCGCTCGCAACACCAACTCAGCAACCTTGGCCTGCTGGTCGGTGAGTTGCAACCGACTTCGCGCTCGCTCCCATTCCATATCCGTCAGAGGAAATGGTAGAAGGGGGTCCTTTTCGTCGTTTACGCCAAGTTGATTCCCGTAACTCATGTGGCATATCCTGATTTGCTGCATCCATTTTCGTTCGGGCCAAATACTCTTGCCTGGCGGCCACTGGTGCCTGCCCGCATTTCTACAAGAATCGGTGCCGAAAGTTACAAAAATTGCGCGGGCGTCGATAGCTTCATACGTTGGGCAGGTGGATAACGACGTGGTTACGGAGCGGGACCGCGTATGGATTTTGAGTCGAAAATGGATACAAATGAGCGGTCCTGTGCCGTTTGACCGGCCACGGCAATTCGTGTTCCATCGAGCAGTGCCGCACTAACGAGTCGGGCATCGGAAGGCAGGTCCGCACGCAGATTGAGAACATGACCCGAACGGGGCCAATATTCGATCAGGATGGCTGCCGGCCCGGCAAACCCTCCAATTAAAAATCGCCCGGCTCCTCCAACGATGGTATTGACCGACAGATACGGTGGAAATGGCGGCGTGACTTGCCTGAACGTCCGCTGCGTCGGATCATACAATTCGAGCATTTGACGGGCG